>DATFTC010000390.1:0-50623 GCA_035262305.1 Myxococcaceae bacterium
ACTCTTCCCCGACAGCGAAGGGGAACAGAGGTCATCGCATACGAATCTCAAGGCGATCGTGAAGCGGACCCTCGTTCACGCCGGCCTGGTGGAAAAGTACTTGCTTCACTGCCGTGGCTGGAAATGCGGCCATCACGAGGATGCGGCAGAGCCGCTGTCCAAGAAGTGCCCGAGCTGCGGTTTGCCGCTCTGGTCCAAGGCGATCCCGCGCGATGTCGGCTTCCACGGGTTGCGACATTCGACCGCGACTCTGTTGCTAAAGGCCAAGGTTCCGTACGCGATCGTCCAGCGAATCATGCGGCACCGCGATCCGC
Organism: Myxococcaceae bacterium; assembly: GCA_035262305.1. Classification (GTDB taxonomy): domain Bacteria; phylum Myxococcota; class Myxococcia; order Myxococcales; family Myxococcaceae; genus DATFTC01. The sequence continues at coordinate 315 of DATFTC010000390.1, forward strand.
GGCTGACAACAGAGACCTACGGCCATCTTGAAGTCGACGACATGCGCATTGCCTTGGACGAGCTCGCCGAAAGCACTGCGCCCCCACTTCAGGAGGCGGTTGCGGCCTCAGATCGCGGAAGTTTTGGTACCTATTTGGTACCAACGTCGTCGGAAACTCAGGTGCGGGCGCGCGCCCGCGGCTCTAACTCCGCGCAAGCGCAAACGAAAACCAGTGGGCCCTCCAGGATTCGAACCTGGGACCAATCGGTTATGAGCCGACAGCTCTGACCGCTGAGCTAAGGGCCCCGACGGGGCAGTTACCCTAGCCGAGATACTCGCGACCGGCGTGCACTGCAAGGATGCGGATTGGTCGGATGCACAAAAGCGCCTCTGAGAAGAACGACTCTGGCCTCCGAGCTCGTTACCGGCGCCGCCGTCGAACCGAGACTCGCCGGCCGCGGATCTCGAGGCCGTCGGCGCGCAGCCTGGGTACTTGGCGGATCGCCATCTCGCGCGCCACGGTGCCATCGGAGCGAATCACCCGCCACCACGGCGCCCCGGACATTCCGTGCAGCGCCCGGACGACGGCGCGCGCGCCGCCGGGTTTGCCCGCGAGGAGCGCGACCCTCCCGTAGGACAGCACCTGTCCCTTGGGGATCGCTTTGACGATGCGCTCGACGCGGGCGCGAAACGCGCGGGCCGGGTCGCTCGTTGAGGCGGCTGAGAAAAACGCGCCCGGGAAGCGCATCGGTCAGCGCGCTTTCAGCTTTCGACGAACGAGCGCAGGCGCTTCGACCGCGACGGGTGCCGCAGCTTTCGCAGCGCCTTCGCCTCGATCTGCCGGATGCGCTCGCGGGTTACTTCGAAGTCCTGGCCCACCTCTTCGAGCGTGTGGTCGCTCTTCTCGCCGATGCCGAAGCGCATCCTAAGGACCTTCTCCTCGCGCGGCGTCAAGGTGGCGAGGACTTTGCGCGTCTGCTCCGCCAGGTTCATGTTGATCACCGCTTCCGAGGGGGAGACCAGGCTCTTGTCCTCGATGAAATCCCCCAGGTGCGAGTCTTCCTCTTCGCCGATCGGCGTCTCCAAAGAGATCGGCTCCTTGGCGATCTTCAGCACCTTTCGGACCTTGTCCAAAGGCAGCTCCATCTTCTCCGCGATCTCCTCCGGCGTCGGCTCCCGGCCGATCTCCTGCACCAGGTACCGGCTGGTGCGGATGAGCTTGTTGATCGTCTCGATCATGTGGACCGGGATGCGGATGGTGCGCGCCTGATCCGCGATCGCCCTGGTGATCGCCTGGCGGATCCACCAGGTCGCGTAGGTCGAGAACTTGTAGCCCCGCTTGTACTCGAACTTGTCCACCGCCTTCATCAAGCCGATGTTGCCTTCCTGGATGAGGTCGAGAAACTGCAGGCCTCGGTTGGTGTACTTCTTGGCGATCGACACCACCAGGCGCAGATTCGCTTCCACCAGCTCCGCCTTGGCCCGCTCCGCCTTGCGCTCGCCGATCCGGATCGCCTCGTAGTTTCGTCGCAACAGCTCGATCGGCAGGTTGGCCTCTTCCTCCACCCGCTTGATTTTGCGAATCGAGGTGCGGATGTCGCGATCGACGGCCTCGACCTGCTCGGGAAGCATGTTCAATCGGCGCTGGACTCTCTTGCTCGCGAGCGGGTTCTCCCGCGCTTCGCGCAGCATCGGGCGCAGCTCATCCATGGACACGCCGAGCCTCTTCTCGTGCTCGCGCAGCTCCTCCTCGGCCTTGTCCACTTGGTCGATCAATGCCCGAAGGTTGGCGACGATGCGGTCGATCTGCTTCTTGTTCAGCCGCATCTCCTCCAGCACTTCCATCATCTTGATGCGAAGGTCCTTGATCTCCTGCTTTGCTTCCTTTCGGTGGACTTCGCTGACCCTCTTCTTTGCCGCAAGCTCCTCCTCGAGCAGCTCGCAGTCCTTGGCGTACTTTCGAATCTTTTCGATCTGCCGGCAGATCTGTTCGATCCGATTCAGCTCGTTCTGATTGAGCGGCTGCGGAACCCCTTCGGTGACCTCGGCCTCCACTTCCTCGCCGCCTTCCGGGGTCGGCTCCTCTGGAGCGTCCTTCACCACCTCGCGGATTCGCAGCTTCCCCGATTTCAGCTTGGCGCCGATGTCGATGATCTCCGCGACCGCGACTCTGCAGGCCAAAAGCGCTCGCAAGACCTCCTTTTCGCCCTCCTCGATGCGCTTGGCGATTTCCACCTCGCCCTCGCGGGTGAGCAGCGAGACCGAGCCCATCTTGCGCAGGTAGAGGCGAACCGGATCATTGGACTTGCCGCCCGGCTCGTCGTCCTCGTCCTTGGCCTCCTCGTCTTCGCCTTCCTTGGACGGCTCTTCGACGGTGGCGACCGCCGGCTTGGCGTCGGTGGTCTTGGCGGCCTTCTGCGCGTCGACGATTTCGATCTCGTTGTCGCCGAACATGCTCATCACGTCATCGATTTGCTCCGATGACACGATGTCCGCGGGCAGGGCGTCATTCACCTCGTCGTAGGTGAGAAAGCCCTTTTGCCGGCCCGCCTCGAGCAGGTCCTTGACCTCTTTGCGATCGGCGATCGGCTCCTCTTGTACCTCTTCAGCGACCGCGTCTGGATCGACTTCCACTGCCGCGGCCAGCTCGTCCGCGGCTTCCTCCGGGTCCACTTCATCCGGCGAAACCTCGGTCACGCCGCGCTGGTGCTTCTTGAGCTTCTCCTTCGCTTCGATGGCGACCTTCGCCGCGGTCTTCGAACCGGCAACCTTGGCGCCCTTCGCGCTCTTGGCGGCGGCGCGGCGCGCAGGCGCAGACTTCGGCGCGCGTTGGTCCTTCTTCGCTTGAGCCTTGCGAGAGGGCTTCTGCTTGGGCATCCTAAGACTTCTCCTTGCACGAGGGTGGCCGGTTTCGGGGCTTTTCGGCCAACTGGCTGCAAAAACAACTAATTATTACAAACTCCACGCGAAAGTCCCGTTTCAAACGGTTCGGCAGCCCGCTTTTGTTCCCGCCGGGACAAGTATTGCTTCCTCTATAACGCGCTTTTTGAGCGCAAGTAGGTCGATCCGCTCGGCCTGCAGGCGGCGGGTCTCCTCGGTCAGCTCGCTCGCACCTGGTACCTGCCCAGTAATTTTCGCGATCTGGAGCAGTTGTTCGTCAATTCGGCGGAGCTTCAGGCGCCGGCCGAGCAGGGCGAACGTTCGCCTCACCTCGCTGGAGTCGGCGGGCAACTGATTGGACGCCTTCTCTACCGCGGCTTTGACTTCATCGGACGACTCGAAGATCGCTTCCTCCGCCGCCTGCCCCGCGCTCAGCTCGGCGACGATGCTCCGAAGGCCGGGGTGAGACAGCTCGTCAAACACGCGGAATGGATCGCTCGCCAGCAAAGAGGGGTCGCGAAGGAGTGCGGCAACGTATGCAGCCTCCACCGCGTCCGGTGTCCTCGGTGCTGGGACCGCCGGTGCGGTTCCCCCGGGTGCCAAGGACCGCGCCGGCGAGGGCTTGGGCGCCGGCCGGAGCGCCCGCGATTTGCCTTTGAGCTCGACTTCCAACTCGGCCGCTGGAAGGCCGCAGTGGCTGGACAGCGCCGCCAAAAACGCCGAGCGGGTCAGGCCGACGGGAAGCTGCGCGGCGATCGGCTTGATTCGCTCGAGCGCGCGCATTTTCTCCTCGAACGAGGCGCCGCTGCCTTCCGGCAGAATGCTGTGCAGCAGGTGCTCCGAGAGGGGTGGAGCCTTGGAAAGAAGAGCGCGCACCTCCTCGCCGCCCTGCTTTCGCGCGAAGCTGTCCGGATCCTCCCCTTGCGGCAGCAGCGCCACCTTGGCGGAGGCGCCGGCGGCGAGCAGCGATCCCGCCAAGCGCTCCACCGCGGATCGACCTGCCTCGTCTCCATCCAGCAAGAGCACGAGCTCCTTCGCTTCCGCTCGGCTGAGCGCGGCGAGGTGGCCGCTGGTGAGCGCGGTGGAGCAGAGCGCGACCGCGTTTTCAATCCCCGCGATGTGCAGCCCGATGCAGTCGAAGTAGCCCTCCACCAGAACGGCCGATCGCCGCCGGCGGATCTCCTCGCGCGCCTGGTCCAGACCGTAGAGGGTATCGCTTTTGCGATAGAGGCTCGACTCGCGGGAGTTGAGGTATTTGGGACCGTCGCTCCCGTCGATGAGCCGCCCGCCAAAGGCGATGGTGCGCCCCTCGGGCGAGCGAATAGGGATGATCAGCCGGCCGCGGAAGAGATCGTAGTAGCCCTCAGCCGTCGGCCGCTTCTGGACCAAGCCGGCCTTGACGCCCCATTCGAGCATCCCCGCCTTGAGCAGCCGGTCGGACAGATCGCTCCACGAAGCGGACGCCCAGCCGAGGCCGAACGCCTTTGCGGCGTCGTCGGGCACGCCGCGTTCGCGCAGGTACCGGCGAGCTCTTTGCCCGCGCTCTTCATTCCAGAGCATCGACCGGAAGTGCTCGGCGGCCAAGTCGGTTGCTTCTTTGAGCTGCGCTCGCTCTCGAAAGGTCGGATCCTGCGCAAATTCCAACTCCACGCCGACCTCGCGCGCCAGGTCGCGCACCGCGTCCACGAAGCTCTTGCCGAGATATCGCTGCAGAAACGCGATTGCGTCCCCGCCGACCTGGCAGCCGAAGCAGTGGAAGCGCTGCAGGTCCGGGGTGACGTGGAAGGATGCGGTCTTCTCTTCGTGAAATGGACAACGCCCTTTGAAGCTTCGCCCGGACTTTTTCAGATCCACGTAGCGGGAGACGACGGCCACGATGTCGGCGCGCTCGCGAACCTCCTCGATCTTGTGCTCCGGAATTCGCAACGGCGTTGGCTCTACCTTGCGGCGCGGTCCTCCGGCGCTTGCGGCGGAAGAACGGCGGCGCTTCAACTTCAACCCAGCTTCGCCAGCTGGGCCTTCACCTCGTCCGAGATCGCTTTTCCCTCAGCTTGCCCCTGAATCTTCGCCCGCAAGATCTTCATCACCGCCCCCATGTCCTTCGGCGTCTTGGCGCCGGCGGCGGCGATCGCGCTCTTCACCTCGGCGGAAAGCTCTTCCGGGGACAGCTGCTTGGGAAGATACGCCTGGAGAAGGGCGATCTCCTTTTCCTCCTTGTCCGCCAGCTCGGGGCGGTTTCCCGCCCGGAACTGCTCGGCCGAATCCCTGCGCTGCTTGATCAGCGAAGCCACCACCTCTCGCACTCCGACGTCGTCGAGCGCCGAGCCTCCGGGCTCGACCTCCTTGTAGCGGATCGCGCTCTTCAGCATTCGAAGAACGCTGGTGGAAAGCTCGTTCTTCGCGCGCATCGACTCTTTGAGCTCAGAGTCGATCCGCTCTTTCAAAGTGGCCATCGCTGCTGCCGCCCCCGGAAGTCGGTTTGCTCGAGGCTTCCGCTCTAGTAGACCTTGCGCAGTTTCTTCACCGCTCGCTTCTTTGCCGCCAACGCTTTCTTTTTTCTCTTAACCGAAGGCTTCTCGTAGTGCTCTCGTTTGCGGATCTCGGACAAAATGCCCGCCTTCTCAGTTGCCTTCTTGAAACGCTTGAGGGCGCTTTCGATGGACTCGCCTTCCTTCACGCGAATTCCTGGCATGCGGTGCGTCTCCTTCCCTCCCGCGAAGCTTTCGGGAAAAAGCACGGGATATGACCCAGGGCAAAACAAAATTCAAGGCGCCAGGCGTTTGCATCCTATGGCGGCGCGCTGACACGCGTCCAACTGCTCCGCGAGCAGCGGGATGCGCGCTTCGAGGCTCTCTCGCTCTGCGCGCTCATTCGCTTTGCACCGCCGCCGGCGAGCTGCGCAGGACGAGGTGGGCGACCTCCTTCGGAGCGCGAAAGCGAACCGGAACGCTGGCGCCGATCCCGCGGTTCACGTAGAGCACGCTGCCGTGGACCTCGAAGAAACCGGAGAGGTACTTCGCCCCCGCCCGCCTGGAGAGAAAGGGCGTCAGCCTCTTGAAGTAGATCTGCCCGCCGTGGGTGTGGCCGGAGAGGATCAGCGCCGGGCGATAGTGGTGCAGAACATCCGCGCTGCGCGGATCGTGCGAGAGGACCACCCGCGTCGCGTTGGGGGGGACTCCCCGGAAGGCGCGCTCCGGGTCGTGATGGCGGGTGATTGAATCGTCCACGCCGACCAGGTGCAGATGCGCGCGCCCGATTTGGATTCGCCGGTGCTCGTTGCAAAGGACGTCCACTCCGGCCCTCGCCAGCGCCTGGCGCACTTTGCGTGCGTCGGTCCAGTGATCGTGGTTTCCCAGGATCGCGTAGCTTGGCACGGCGAGCGCTGCAAGCGCCTCGGTCAAGCGCGGAAGCGGGCGGGGGGAGAGGCAGACGTAGTCGCCGGTGAGGACCACCAAATGAGGCTTGAGCGAGTTGAGCATCTCCACCGCGGCCTGAAGCGCGCGCGGCGCAACGCCGGAGCGAACGTGGATGTCCGAGAGCTGACCGATCCGAACGCCGTCCAGCCCAGGGTGGATTCGAGGCGAAGCGACCTCGTGCAAGCACAGGGTCGGCCCGCGCCCCTTGCGAGCGGTCCCGGTGCGTTTCCAAAGCGCGCGCAGTCGTGGAGGTGACATCGACGAACTGGGCCTAGCAACAGGAGAACACCTTTCCGAATTCCGGGGCCGCCCTTTAGGGTCCGCTGATCAGCTTCGCCTCCACACGGTTGCGGCCCGCCTTCTTGGCGCGGTACAGGTAGCGGTCAGCCGCGGCGATCAAATCCTCGGGGTTGGTGTAATCGGAATCCAGCAGGGACGCGATCCCCAGGCTGATCGTCACCCGCATCGGCGCGGTCCCGTAGACGAAGTCCGAGCCGTCGATCGCTCGCCGGCAGCGCTCCGCGCAAATGTATCCCTGCTCCTCGGTCGACTCGCGGAGCATGATCGCAAACTCCTCGCCGCCGTACCGAGCGAAGACATCCTCCGTCCGAATTGTCTCGTTGATGCGTTGGGCAATCCTCGCCAGCACGTAGTCTCCGGCCTGGTGCCCGTGGCTGTCGTTGATCTTCTTGAAGTGATCCACGTCGAACATCAGCACCGAGAGCGGTACCCGGTGCCGCAGGCAATAGGCGAATTCCTTGCGCAAGGTGTCCAGGAAGTACTTCTTGTTGAAGATTCGGGTCAGGCCGTCCCGGGTAGCCGACTCGTAGATGCTGCGCTGATACTGCTCGTCCAAGTGATCCTGGAAGGAGAACTTCACCACCGTGTTGGAGCCGATCTGGATCTTGTCGCCGTCTTTGAGCGCCACCACATCCACTCGGGCGCCGTTGACGTAGGTGCCGTTGGTGGATCCCAAGTCGACGACCTGGAAGCCGCCGTCCGGCCCCGGACAAACCTTGGCGTGGCGCCGCGAGATTCCGTCGTCGTCCACCTGGAACTGACATTCCGCGCTTCTGCCGAGCACCACCTCCGACTTGTCGAGCTTGTGCATCCGGCCGATTCCGGCGGCAGATTTGGCGCTGATCATGATCAAAAACGCACTCTGCCCCTGCTCGTTGTCCAGCAGATCGGGCACCGAGTAGACAGATGTCTTATCCTCGGACATCCCTCTCATTCTAGAGGTGGCCGTCGAGAGCCAGCAAGCGCGGGGCCATCGCGGTGCTCCTTTACAAGCGTGTCGCCAATGATAAGAACCGCGGCGGCTTGCCTGCGTTGCGCTGCAAAGTTGGGGTTCTTGGCGCGGTGGTCGTCGGTTTCGCGCCCGCGACGCTCAATACCGGCGAGGCCCATCCGTCGAGCCCGCCCGTCGTCTTACAGCGTGCGATGTCCGCCCAAACCCCACCGCAAGGCGGGCCGGATTCGGACAAGGCGGCGCAAGTACTGAAGGGAATTCCCGGTCTGGACTTCTCCTCGCTTTCCCCATCCGCCCAGCGCGAGCTGGGAAGCGTGCTGACCGATGAGTTCTGTTTCTGCGGCTGCCCTCACACCCTGGGCGCTTGCCTCAAGACTCATCCCACCTGCAAGCACGCGCGCAGGATGGCGCTCTTGGCCGCTGCCGACGCGGCTGCCGGCGTTCCCGCGGTGGAGATCATCCTCAGCCTTTCCAAGTATTATTTGTCTTTCCGGGAACCTCGCCTCAGCCTGAAGGTGGATGAGCGCATGTGCACCGGAAGCAAAGAGGCAAAGGTCACCGTGGTGGAGTTCTCCGATTTCGAGTGCCCGCACTGCGCGGCGGCGCGGCCGATTCTCGAAAAGTTCGCCCACGCGAACGGGGCCACGCTCCGCTTCTGCTTTTCTCCGTTTCCGCTGCCCCATCACCCCAACTCCGGTCCGGCCGCCCAGGCGGCTCTCTTCGCGCGGGACCGCGGCAAGTTCTGGGAAATGCACGATCTGCTGTTCGAGAATCAGAGCCGGCTCAATCCGGAGCTGATCAAGAGCCTGGCGAGCAAGTTAGGCCTATCGGCGGCGGAGCTACAGCGCGCTTTCGATTCGAGCAACTACGCTGCGCAGCTCAGCGATTGGAAGGAATCCGGCAACCGCGCCGGCATCGACGCCACACCCACCCTCTACGTGAACGGACGCAAGTTCGGCTTGTCCCTCACCCCCGAGGCGCTGCAGCGCACGGTGGAAGACGAGATGGAGTGGACGTCGAACAAGAACGGTTGGGCCCCCGACTGACCGAGTCGAACATGAGCTGGTGGTTCAGCATCGATTCGAGGGGGAACGTCACCCCCGAGAGCTCGGGTGCCCATCAGCAGCTGTCTTCGCGCGAGGGTCGCTTCATGCTCGCTCCGACCGGGCGCGATCTCCTTTGCCTGCTTCGAGTCCCTCCGACCGGCGCGGCGGCTTCGTCTCCCCGGGCGGTGATGGTCGGCGACGCGGCGGCTTTTCCAATCTCGGACTTGATCGCGTTTTTGAGCCAGGCGCGCTGGACGGGCGTTCTCAAAGTGCAGTCTGGCAGCGGCGAGCGCTCCGTCGCTCTGAAGGACGGCGAGGTCCGCGGGGCGACCTCGGATGATCCCGCCGACCGCCTCGGCGAGGTGATCGTCCGCCTCGGACTTCTCGGGCGCCGACAGCTTGATGAGGCGCTCGGCGAAACGCCTTCGTCGAAGATCGGCCGCGCCCTGGTGGACAAGGGCGTGCTGCAGCCCCACGACCTGTGGCGCTGCGTGACCCAACAGCTGAGCGACATCTTCCACGCCATGGTGCTCTGCCGCGAAGGAGCCTTCGTCCTCGTCGATCAGGAAGTCGACGAGAAATCCGCGCTCCACGTCCAGCTTTCCACCCAGAGCCTTTTGATGGATTCGATCCGAAAGATCGACGAGATGGCGCATTTTCGGAAGCGGATTCCGCACGGGCGAATGTACGTTTTCAAGAAGCGCGCTTCCGACGGAAAGCTCGAGGAGGACGAGGACCGCGTCCTTGGCTTAATCAACGGAGAGCGAACGGTGATGGAGCTCGGCCAGGCCGCCAAGCTCGCCGAGTTTGACGTGACCAAGGTGGTCTTTCGCCTGCTCGAGGGCGGTTACGCTTCGGTCGGCGAACGCTCGATCGCGTCGGTGGCGCAGCAGGTGCCCGAGGTCGTCGCTCCGGGACGGGCGTTGGAGGCGAGGCGTTCGGAAAGCGCGGCCGGCGCCAAGGACGCGGTGGCGGTGGTTCGCGTCTTCAACTTCATTTTTAGGGAAATTCGGGACGAAGTGGCCAAGCAAGGAATGGACCGCCAGTTCATCGCCGCCGCCAACGCGGCTCTGTCCGGTCAGGCGCTCTCTTCCTCCCCGGTGCTCACCGGCGTCTTCTTCGACGCCGAGGGAAATCTCGACGAGGGCAAGTTGATGCGCAGGTTTGAGTTTTCCCGAGAGCAGCTCGGCTCGGAGCCGATCGCATCGCTCAAGCAGGCGCTCTCCGACGTGATGTTCTTCCTCTTGTTCCAAGCCGGAGAGCTGCTCGAGTCGCGGGCCGACGAAGATCTCGCCCGGCGGGTGAAGGAGCTGCTCGGCACGCTCGAAGGAGAGATCCCCTGACCCAGCCCGCTTCAGAGCGGCCGCCAGCCGCTCGGGTCTGCGCGGGCATTCCGGGTATGGGCGGCCGATTCAAGGCGGCGCCGGAAGATTTTCGGGTCGAAGAGATTTCTGCGTACCTACCCTCTGGAGAAGGAGAGCACCTTTTTCTGTGGATCGAAAAGCGCGGGCTGTCGACCCCGGACGTGGCGCGAAGCGTGGCGCGCGAGCTCGGGTTGTCGGAGCGCGAGGTGTCCTACGCCGGGCTCAAGGACCGGCAGTCCATTGCTTTGCAGTGGTTGTGCGTTCCAGCAAAGCTGGAAGCGCGGGTGCGCGCGCTCGCCATTCCACAGGTCAGAATTTTGGAGCTCAGGCGCCACGGGAACAAGCTGCGCACGGGCCACCTTCGCGCAAACCTCTTCCGAATCCGGATTCGCCGGCCGGTGGACGTGGACTGCGGACGGGAGGCGCTGGAGCACCTGCACCGCGTTGGGTTGCCCAACTACTTCGGCGCGCAGCGCTTTGGACGAGCGCGCGAGAACGCCGGCGCCGGACAGGCCCTTCTACGCGGGGAGCGGCTGGCGGGGATCGATCGCTTTCGACGGAAGATGTTCCTCTCCGCCTTCCAATCGCTGCTTTTCAATCGCGCGCTCTCAGCGCGCATCCAAAGCGGCGCTTTTTCCACTGCGCTTTTGGGCGATGTGATGCAGAAGCTGACCAGCGGCGGTTCGTTCATTTGCGAGGAGCCGCAGCTCGACCAGCCGCGCATCGATTCCTTCGAGATCAGCCCCGCCGGACCTATGTTTGGGCCGAAGATGCTGCGCGCTCGTCACGCGGTGGCGGACGCGGAGGCGAAGCTGCTCGCCGACGAGCAGATGCGCCTGGAAGATTTTGAAGCCGGCGGCGGCGAAACACGGGGCGGGCGCAGGCCGTACCGAATCGCCGCACCGAGCTGTGAAATCGCGTCCGAGGGGCCGGACGCGTGGCTGCGATTCGAGTTGCCCAAGGGCAGCTACGCCACCGCGCTGCTCAGGGAAGTGCTCGGGGAGCGGGGCGAACCGCAGGGCGAGCTCGAGCCGCTGTAACTCGCCCAGTCAGTGCCGCGAGTTCAAGAAGAGCGCGCCTTGATGGGCGATGTACGCCAGCATTCCAATCTCGTGCTCGGTAAAAACGTCGCCTTCCTGGCGGTTGATGAGCTGCATGCACCCGAAGGAGCGGCCATGCGTCATCATCGGCGAGCAGAGCACCGACTTGGTCTGGTACTTCAGGCGCTCCGAGACCTCCGAATGCCAACGCGGATCCCGCTGCACGTCGGACAGGGCGAGGGAGACTCCCTCGGCTGCAGAGAACCCGGCGATACCCACGCCGGGCGAGACCACCAGCTGCGCCCGCAAAAGCTCCGCCGACTTGGGGCCGCGCGCGGCGGCGAAGGTGAGCTCGCCGGTTCCGGCGTTTGAAATCAGCACCGAGCCGGACTCGGCCCGGATTTTTTCCAGCGCCAAATCCAGGAGGAGGTAGAGGGCGGGCTGATCGCCCGTTTGTTCGTACACGCCTTGAACGCGCTCGAAGATGTCGGACAGGGCGTCGTCGATCTCCTCTCGGCGGTACTCCTTCGTGTTTACCGTGCGCCCGATTTGACCGGCGGCGGCGCGCGTTGAACTCTCCAGCTCCACCACCGCGGCGGGCTGCAGCAGGTTCACCGAGCTGCGAGTTTTTGGCCGCGGCGAGGGCCGCGATTGGCGATGCGGGTGCGCGCTTTCGACTTCGCCGCGCGGGCTCAAGCTCGCAGCCCCAGGCCGGCCCGCGGAGTCGCGCCCCGGCGGCGGCTTGGGGCTCTCCGGCGGGCCGCCGGAGGCTGCGGCGTCCGTGAGCGGGGGACGGGAGGTGAACTTGCCGCCCGCATCGACCGGCAATGGCGGTGGCCTCGGGTAGTCCAGGAGCGTGGGTCGCTCATCGGGCGCCGGCAAAGAGGGCAGTGGGATCGCGGGGAGGGTAACCGCTGCTTCCGGTGCATCGGTCAATTCCCGGATTGCAAACACCCGACCCGTGCGCGACTCGGTCACGTGAACCGAGCCGTCGCCCTGAACGTCGACGAGCACGTTCTGCACCGAGGAGCCTTGCTCGCCGAGCTTGTACAACCCGGTGCGTAGCGCTGCCATCCAATGCTCGGCATCCACCCGCAGCGTCACGCTGATCCCCGAGGGGGCCGCCGCGGGAATGTGGACCTCAAACCTGGGCATGCAACCTCACTGGCGGCGTCCGCGGCGGAGGCGAGCTCGTCATCGAAGAACCTTGGCCATCTTGGGGATGCGGTTGGATTCTACGCGGCTTGGCACGCGCAAGGCCACGCGACGATGTAGGTTCCCGACGGCGCGGCTACTGCTCGATGATGTTGAACTCGGTGCGCCGATTTTGCGCGCGCCCCGAGGCAGTGGTGTTCGAGGCGACCGGCCGGCTTCTCCCATAACCGACGGCCTCCATTCGGGAGGGCTCGACTCCATTCTTGACCAGCTCCGCCATCACCGCGTTGGCGCGCATCTGGGAGAGGTTGATGTTGGCGGCGTCCACCCCCACCGAGTCGGTGTGGCCCTCGATGCGCAGCTTTCGGATTCGCACGTTGTCGCGCAGCGCCTGTGCGACCTCCTTCAGCACCTCAAAGCTTTCTTTGCCGCTGATCCGCGCGCTGCCGGTCTTGAACCGGATCTGCTGCTTGATTTCGATCCGGTCGCTCTTCACCACCACCCGCTTGTACTCCACCGGCACGCCGCCCCCATCGCTGTCCAAGCTCGGCTCCAGGACCGGACAGCCGGCGTTCGACGCCGGCCCGGGCGTATTCGGACAGCGGTCCTGCGCATCCGGTACCCCGTCGTTGTCGTTGTCGAGGTCGGGGCAGCCGTCGTCGTCCTGGAAGCCGTCATAGTCCTCGGGCTCGTCCGGGCAGCGATCGGCGCTGTCGGGGATTCCGTCGCCATCTCGATCACTGCCGTCGATCTTGACCACCAGCGGCTGCTTAGGCTTCGCCGAGCAGTCCTTCGACAGCTCGAGAGCTTTGCTCGCCGCGTGCTCCGCATCGCGCAGATGCTCCGCCGCCCGGACGCTTTCACCCGCCGAGACTTCTGCCCGCGCGAACTCGAGATTCGCTTCGGCGGTGGCCAACTCGCGCGGAGCGCAGCGCATCGCCCCCGCCCGTCGCGCCACGTCGATGTTGCCGGCGATCACCTCCGCGTCGGATCGAATTTTCGAGCTGCTTGCGCAGGCGGTGAGGACCGCCGCGAGCAGCGCAGCCAGACTGGTCCGCGCTGCGCTCACGGGCGAACCGGAGCGTCCTTGCCGGGCTCGGCCTTAGCAGCGATTTGCGCGGCGGCGCGCGCCCGGCTTGCGTACTTGGACGCCTTGTCCGCGAAGTCGATCGCCTCCTGGTAAGCGGATTTCCCTACCTCCTCGCGCGCTTTGTGCAGGTACAACTGCGCTGCGGTCCACTCGTAGGGGGCGTACTTTTCCGCCCCAGCCGACCGCGCGGATTCCAGCTGAGCCTCGGCGTCGAGCAGATAAGCGGTGGATTGCACCGGTCCGCATCCGAGCAGCGCGCCCAGAGCGACGGCAGCGACCAGAGCGCGAATCAAGGCCCTGCCCTGACCGGGGGAGATGCGCACGAGAATGCAAACTGCTACCAGCGGCGTTGGGGGCGGTCAAGTAACCATTGCCCAGACCCAGCAGTCGCTCGTTCGCTCGCGTCGTGGGGCTCGGTCTTTGCGCCCCGCGCGCAGTCCTGAGATTCTCTGGTTGCGGTGATTTTCTTCTGCCTCTCGCGTCGCTGGCTTTTGGCGGTGTGCTCGATCGCGGTCTGGGGGAGCACGGCGGCTGCGTCTTCTCCAACATCCCCGCGGCGTCAGCCGCAGACGGCTCCCTCGAAGCGCTGGATGGACTTGAGCTCAGAGGAGAGGCGGGCGCTGCTCGAGCAGGTAAGCGCCGGGGATGCGCCGCTGCGCCGCCGTTTGATCGGCGCCAGCGAGCGATTCTTGGGCACGCCGTACCTCGCTTCTCCCCTCGGGGAGGGAAGCGGGCCGGACCCCGACCCGCTGATTCGCTTTGACGCGGTGGACTGCCTCACGTTTGTCGAGGAGACGATGGCGCTGGCCCTGGCCGCATCCTGGGACGAGGTGGTGCGCATTCTCACTCAAGTTCGATACTTCGATCAGGTCACCTACGAGAAACGAAACCACCTGATGGAGGCCCAGTGGATTCCCAACAACGCGCGTAAAGGTCTTTTGACGAGCGCCACGCGCCGCTACGGCGGCGAGGGGGCGCGCGAGGTCTGGAAGGAGATCACCGGGCGGACCTGGGCTTCGAAATCATCCAAGAGCTTGGGGCTCGCCGGGAGCGACCGCCCGACGGGGAAGTTCGCGCTGACCATCATTCCCCTCGCTGAGGTGCTTGCCATCGCGCCCAAGGTCGAATCGGGTACCGTCCTGGCCGTGGTACGCGAAGATCGACCGTTCAGCGTGACGCGCATCAGCCATGTCGGGTTCGTGATTCAAAAGGGCAGTCGTACCTACCTGCGACACGCGACGCGGACATTTGGGAAAGTGGTCGACGAAGAGCTGCGAAGCTTCCTCGACCGCAATGCAAAGTACGATCGCTGGAAAGTCGTCGGCGTCAGCCTCTTCGAGGTTTCCCAACCTGCGTCGGGCGCGCACACCGCGCCTGCGAACGTCGCACACCCCTAAGGCGTCACTTGCTGCGCTCTGGCGACTTCTCCGTCTCCGCTTCTTCTTCCTCGGCGGCTCGCGCTGCATCGTCCGCGGCTGCCGCCATTCGAGCGCGCTCGCGGTCGATCAGCTCCGAAGCTTTGGCGGCGAATTCTTCAGGGACGAGGATTTCCCACCAGGGTCCGGCCGGGCTGGTGATTGGATCCATCACGCTGCCGTGAGAGCGGGCGAGTATCGGGATGTGCGCTGACTGGAGGACTCCGGTGAGGTGCTCGGAGGTAAGCGGATCTTCCGCGCTGCCCACGCGAACGAACTTTCTTCTGTCCTCCTGTCCCGACACAGGCCTGTCACGCCGATGCGTGTCTTCGGCGGTGATCAGCTGGATGCCACCGCAATCTGCGCAGGCGGTCACCTCGTCGCGGTACTCCGAGCCGCAGCTTGAGCAGTATTTCATGGTCGTGCCTCCTCCGTTGCCTCTGCGGTGAACGTTCTAAGCCAAAAGCGGCGGCGTTGGGAGCGATCGTCGCTGCCCCGGGAGCGGCATTCGCGGAGCCTGGGCATCTTCGATATAAATGAAGCCTCATGGTGCGGCTCAAGTTCGCGATCTTCGCGGTCGCCGTCCTGGTGGTATGGCTGTGGCTCCTGTACGCGCTAGCGCCGGCGTTGGGCGAGCGAGCGAAGGCTGCCGCATCGACGCAGGCCGCGCGCGCATCGGCGGGGGTCGCGGTGAAGATCGACGAAAGGCGGCGGGAATTCCACCGCGCGGCGTTGAAGGTGGCGAGCTCTCCCAGCGCGCTTTCCGCCCTGCGCAGTCGGGCGGAACCTCCTGCGGCTGACAAGTTCGCTCCCCTCAAGGCCGCGGCGCTCGAGGCGGTTCCCGATGCCTACCGCGGGGTCTTGGTGGTCGCGCTGTCCAACGAGCACGGTGGCGTGTATTCCAAGGGCTCTGGGGATCCGGTGACCGACGCGAAGGACCTCAACGTCGCCGCCCTGGGGCAGGCCGGCGCGGAGGGCCTCTGGCAGGAGGCGTTCGGTTTGCCGCACCTCTTCTTCTCATTCCCGGTGGCGGTCTTCGAGCGCAGCGAGCCGAGGCTGCTCGGCAGCTTGGTGCTTGGCGCCCCCCTGCAGCTCGAGAATCTACTCGATGCCGCGGCGAAGGAGGCGGGGCTCGAAGCGATCGCCCTGCTCCAGGGCGGCAAGGTGATCTCGAGCGGCGGACAGAAGCCGCCCGCCGACAAGGTCGACGGTGCGCTCGGGCCAGGCAAGACAGACGTCGTGGTTCGCGGCGCAGTGAGCAGCCTGGCGATGTTTCATTTCCCGTTGGGCACCAGCGGCGACGCGTTCGGGGGCAAGGCGCCCTTGTGGGTGGGTTCCAGGCAGGCGATCCGATCGACGCCGTTCGAGGTGATCGGATACGCCTCCACCCGCTCGGTGATGGAGCCGCTCGCAAACTATCAACGGGTTGCGGTGCTGCTCTTTTTCACGCTCCTGGGCGTTTCGGTGGCCTTCGGCCTTTTTATCGACGCGAAGGGATACCGCGTTCCGCTTCGGGGCCAACGGCACGAGGAGCACTCCCCGGAGGACCTGAGTCGCGCCCCGGTGCATTCGGGCGACCACGGGCAGTTGTACGCGCGCTCTGCGCCAGCGCCCTCGAGCTTGCCCGGGGAACCGCCTCCCGTCCCCGAAGAAGCCGATGCCGCGGCGCCGGCGTCCGCCTTCAGCGGGGAACCGCCCGACGCGCACCCGCGCGCCGATGGAGCGCTTCCAGAGAGCGCACCGGAATCATCCGCCGAGCCGCAGGCCGCCGACGGATACGGCGCGTTCGTGGAAGACAATCAGCCGACGATGGCGTATCCGTCGCCGCTGGTTCCCGACGACGCCTTCGCCTCCGCCCCGCCAGTTGCCGCGGAGTCGTATCCTGATGCGACTCGGGTGCAGGAGATCCCAGAAGAGCTTCTTCGCGCCAGCGCTCGGCCCGAAGCGGAGCTCCCACCACCTGCGCCAAGGCCGTCGTCGGTCGCGCTGGGCGTGGCTCCGAACGACGAGCAACATTTCCGGGAGGTTTTCCGCGAGTTCCTCGCCACCCGCGAGAAGTGCGGCGAAGCGGCCGACGGCCTCACCTATGATCGATTCGCGCAGAAGCTGCGCAAGAACCGCGATCAGTTGATCGAGAAATACAACTGCCGCACCGTTCGCTTCCAGGTCTACGTGAAAGAAGGCAAGGCAGCGCTGAAGGCGACGCCGATCAAGGCATAGCTTGCTCCCGGTCGTCGGCGCGATGGTTCGACGCTGCGGGCTCCGCCGCCGCGGGGAGGATGAGCGTGAAGACTGCTCCGGCGCCCGGCGAGCTGGCGACTTCGAGACTTCCGCCGTGCTCCTGCGAGATTCGCCGCGCGATCGCCAGGCCCAGTCCACTGCCCCCCTGCTTGGTGGTGAAGTACGGCTCGAAGATGCGGGCTTGATCTTCAAGGGCGATGCCCTTGCCCGAGTCCGCCACCTCCAGCACTGCTTGCCCAGCGGCGTTCTTGAGTCGAACGTCGATCCGGCCGTTCCCCTCCAGCGCCTCTTCCGCGTTTTTGATCAAGTTGAGAAGCAGTTGCGTGAGCTGGTCTCGGTCCGCAGAAACCCACACCCGCGGGGCGATTTGAGATCCGATTTCCACTCCCTCCCGCGGCGGCGCGTACAGCGAGAGCACCTGCTGCGAGAGCTCGGAGAGGTTGACCAGCGCGAGCTGCGGTTTGGGAAGGCGCGCGAATTGGGAGAACTCATCGACGATCCGGCGCAGCCGCTCCACTTCCTCCAGCACCGCTGCGGCGCTGTCTTTAAACAGCTGATCGAAGCTCGGCTCGCGCCTCTCGCTCGCCGCGAGCAGTGTCTCGAGAGACATCTTGATCGGCGTGAGGGGATTTTTGATCTCGTGGGCCAGCCTGCGCGCGACCTCCTGCCAGGCGGCGACGCGCTCGGAGGCGATCAGCTGCTGCGTCGTGCTCTGCAGCTCCGCGGTCATCCGGTTGAAGGCGCGAACCAGCTCTCCCACCTCGCCTGAAGACGACTCCGGCACCTTGAGATCGAACGCCCCGGCGGCGATTTTCGTGGCCGCCTCGGCAACCGCGTCGATGGGCCGGGTAATGAAGCGCGCGAAGAGAAAGCCGAGCACTGCCGCCAAGGCGAGACCGAAGGCGATCAAAGCGATGAATGCCCTGACCAGCACCGTCTCGGTGTGGATCACCGGGGCGCGGCTCAGCTTTAAAGCGATGCGAACGGCGGGCCCGAGCGCCAGCGCGGTCTCCACCGGCGGGGGCGCGATCTCACCTGCCGCGGCCACTTGCCCGTCTTCATCTGAGATCTCCACCCGAGCGCCCGTCATTTGGAAAAGCTGATCGGCGAAGTTGGAATCCAGGACGCGCCCACCGACGACCCAGATCCGCAGCTCGCCGTACTCGAAGGATCGGGCTGCCACCAACGCCGGGTACCTGTGCACTCCAGCCTCGCCGCGCAGGTCCACGAGCACCGGCAGAGCTCCTTGGGTGGCATTTTGGGTGGCCGCGAACAGCGCCGGATCCGGATCGCCGACCCGCGCGGGAAGGTGCCCTGACGAAAGGGTCTTCCCCTCCGCGTCGAACAGCGACAGCACGGAAAGATTGCGGCCGTCCATCAACCGCTTTGCCACGGCGAGCCGCTGATTCGAAGGGCCTTGTGCCCGCAGCTCCCGTGCGAAGTCCTCCAGGGCTACGCTTCCAGCGATCTCCTCGACCGCCCGCAGCGCGTCGCGGCCGGTCTCTTGAACGGCGGTCTCCGCCACGGTGCGCACGCTCTGCAGCCGCGATTCGAGGTCTTTGGAGAGGATGCCGCGGACCTCGCCGATCGCCCGCGGAACCACCAGCGCGAGCGGAACGACCGCGAGCAAGGCGAAGGCGAGGGCAAGCCGCGTGCGCAGGCGCATGACGTCCCCTCAAGGCTACTGCGGAAGCAGGATTGCGTCATCGAGCGCGGGCAGACCGTAGCCGTCCTGCCCGAGGGAAATGACCTCGCTGCTGGCTTGGATGCCGATCGCCTGCGAGTAGAGGGGAATCAAGGAAAGCGAAGGCAATAGCGCGCGGGCCCGTTCCAGTGCGGCTCGCTCCCGTTCGCCGGCGTCGACGAGGGCGCCGATGGCGGGCAACTCGGCCGAAAGCAGCTCTCGCGCGCCGGCGAGCTCGATCGCTACCGCCAGCGCCGGAGCGGCGAACGGCGGTAGCAGCACGGCATGGAGCATCAGATCGAAGTCGCCGCTCGCCCAAGCTGCTCGCAGCTGCGCGCGAGGGACTGGCCTGAGCGCGATGGCATACTTCAGGTCGTGCAGTTTCACCTGGATCCGCTCAGCGACGAGGCGCTGCTCGGGAAGCGACTGGTCAAAGGTCAGCGTCAGGGCGCGCCGGACGCCGGGCGCGGGAACGGGTGGGCGTTGAATGGCGGGCTGGGGCATCAGCGCCGGCGGAAGCAAGGCGTTCATCGCGACTGAAGGCGCGGGAACGAAGAACCGCGTCAAGTCGCCGCGATCGATCGACGCGTCGAATGCCTGCCGAAAATCCGCGCCCACGCGCTCGGCTCTAAATGCGAGGTAAGTGGCATACAACGCTGGTGGGCTGTCGGCCGAAGGCCGCTGGCCGGCCGTACCAAAGACGACTTGCGCTTGCCGCAGCGCCAGCCGCCGCGCGGCGCCGCGCTCGTCTGTGAAGGCGACGCTGAGCCTGTCGACGAAGGGACGTCCGAGTGGAAAACCGAGATTGGCTTCGAGCTCGCCCGCATTCGAGGAAGGCTTGAACGGACCGATGCCGGCCCGCGATTCCGCTGCCGCCTTGATCGCCAGCGCGGGATGGCACAACGACGCAGCGAGGTCGGGCCAGGCAAAGGTAAGTGGAACCTCCAAAAGCTGCTGCGACGCTCCGGCCGACGCAACGCGCAACGCCTCTGGGCGCGCGGCGAACAAGAGCGCGCGGTAGGGCGATTTCGAGCTTGGCTGACTCAGTCGGGACCAGCTGGCGAGGATCTCCTTGGCGTTCAGCGCAGCGTCGTCGTGAAATCTTAGCCCCGGCCGAAGCGCGATCTGAAGCTTGATCGCTCCCTGCCATGAAATCTCCGACGCGAGGACGGGATGAATTCGCCGCCCATCGTCGAGGGTGCAGATGGGTTTGGCAGTCAGCGACAGCAGCGCCGCGTCCCACGGCGCATCGGCGAGCGACGGATTCGCATCCGCCGGGCGAGCGGCGATGGCCAGGCGCAGGTTTCCACCGTATCGAGCGCGGGATGCGGCGAGCGAATCGTCGCAGGGAAGGGCGCTCGATGCGGCGATGACCGCGAGCATGGCGCGATTCACGGCGCGACCCTTCGAAATACCCGCAGCTGCGCCGAGCCATCAGGCATCCACACGGCGACGACAATCTGGTCGGGTCGTCCGGCACCTGCTCTGGCCCCCACGAGCTGAAGGGCCCAGCCTCCCTGGATTGTGCCGCGCCAAAGCTCTTGGCTTGGCGCGCCGCCGTCAGGGGTGCTCGCGGACCTTGCCGAAGACTGCGGCGGTGCAGGGAGAACGCGCAGCTCATCGGCCTCGGGGCGGTAGCGCGAGGACGTGGTGACGAGCTCGGGCTCTCCATCTCCGTCGACGTCGATCAGCGCCATTGCTGCGGCTGCGTTGGTGGTAACCCGACGGCGCAGATCCCCGAGCCCGGTGCCCCAACTCGCGGTTCCATCGGCGAAGGCGATCAGAGCTCGGGGTCCATTGGGGACGGAAAAAAACGAGAGCATCCAGAACGGACCCGGAACGGACCACCGCTCGCCCCCCGCGCTCCAAAGCTCCGGAGCAAATGCGCTGCGCCCCGGGACGAAGGATCCCCAAATTTGAGTCTGGCCCTGCGCGCCAACCGGAACTTCGTTCACCGCCCCAAGCGATCGAAATTCGCCGCCGGCGGCGTCAAGGGAGAGGACCTCTCCCTTGCGCCTTGCCGCGGAGAAATAAGCGATCCGCCGGGATTGAATTGAAATCGCCCCGAACGGCTCGCGGCAGGGCACCGGCGAATCGCCCAACCCGCGATGGTCGCGCCGCGCGAGCAGCCGCCCGTCCGACGAGAAGGCGAGGATCTCATCGTTGGTGAGCGCCACGATTTCATCCGCCCCATCGCCGTTCAGATCGCCTGCCGCCAAAGCGCCGGTCCACGTCGGCAGGTCGGCGAGCTTGGCGGTCTCGAGCTGAAGCTCGCCCGCTTTCAACGGAGCGGACGTCGCGGCGGCCGCTGCGAGCGCGAGCACCTGCGCATCCGCTTCGACGGAAGCGTAAATCACCGCCGCGGGTCGGCCGCTTCGCGCGCCCGCTTGGCCTGACCAGAAATTCACCCAGGTGGAGATGAGGTCGCCGCGCGCCTGGAGGACGCCGTTGCTCAACGCGACCTGCAGCCTCACCAGTGATCGAGCGCCGCGGCTTCGGGCGCCTGCCTCCGCAGCCTCGGCGGACGGCGCGCTGATCGCCAGGGGCGCCAAGTTCCTCGCCGCCAGCTCGGAGATCAACAGCGTGGCGAAGCTGCGGGCGAGCTCGGCGGAGCCGGCGACAACGTAAACCGCGAGAGGCGGCTCGGCGTCGGACAGCTGTGCCGACACCGATTTCGACACGCGCACTAGAGCGGTGGACTCGGGTGGCCGCGGATCCGCCGAAAGCGCCAGCCGCCCGAGCGCGATCGGCCCCATCGCCACCGCGAGCCAGGCGGCAGCGCGGACCGCGCGAATGCTCACAAACCCCCTCGCCGCTGGTCCTCGAGCAAGAAGCGGTTCGGGTCGACTTGACCCGGCGGCGGCGTCTGAGCGGTCGGCGCGGTTCCTTCCACAAAGGGTTCGAGCCGCCCCGGCAGAGACGTTCCCGCCAACAAGCCCGTCGAGGGATCGATTCGAACCAATGCGACGCCGGGTGGAACCTCGAAATCGCGTTCGGGCATTCCCTCGTGAGCCGCTTTCATGAACGAGAGCCAGATCGGAAGCGCGGCGCGCCCGCCGGTTTCGCCTGCGCCGAGGCTCTCGTGGTTGTCGAAACCAACCCACGCCGTGGCAACCAGGTCGGTGGTGTATCCAGAGAACCAAGCGTCGCGAAACTCGGATGCCGTACCGGTCTTTCCTGCCGCCGGGCGGTTGAGCTCCTTCACCGCAACTGCGGTGCCCTCTTCCACCACGCTTCGCATCAAAGAGGTGACGATGTAAGCAACCGGCGGAGGAATTCGCTCTTCGAACGCAGCCTGGTGCTCTTCCAGCACCGTCCCTTTGGCGTCGGTAACGCGAATCAAGCTGATCGCGTCAGCGTATTTTCCAAGAGAATGGAGCGTGGTGTACGCATTGGCGAGCTCGAGCGGGCTCACCTCGCCTGTCCCCAGGGCCAGCGTCAGGTTGTCTGGAAGCGGAGAATGGATTCCAGCCCGCCGCGCGAAATCGATCACCACCGCCGGGGTGAGAGCCTCGATCAGGCGAACGGAGACGGTATTCTTCGATTTCGTCAGCGCCTGCCGCAGGGTCATCGGCCCCTCGAAGCCGCCTCGCTCGTAATTGTGCGGCTTCCAGGTCTTTCCGGTGTACGGATCCCTCACCGCCTCCGGAGCGTCGTTCACTACCGTCACTGGCGTGAACTTCTGACTGGCCATGGCGGCGGCGTAGAGGAACGGCTTGAATGCCGAGCCGGGTTGGCGCTGTGCCTGGGTGGCGCGGTTGAACGGAGAGACTTCGAAATCGTACCCACCGCTGATCGCCACCACGCGCCGCGAAGCAGGATCGATCGCTGTCAGCGCGCCCTGGACCTCGGGGATCTGATCCAGAGCGGCCTCAAGCGGCTTGGGCGCCGCGGTCGGCTTGGACACCCGGATGAGGATTACGTCCCCAGGCTTCATCACCTCGGACATTCGCGTCGGCGTCGGCGTCCACTTGCCGATGCCGCGCGGCCGAGCCCAGCCGAGGCTGGAGAAGGAGATCTGCGCGGTGCGCGAGACGAGGTCGATCTCAGCGCGCTTTGCAGCGTCGTCCACTTTTCGAACCCACCCGGCGACCCGCGCTCCCTCCTTGAGCGGTTTGAGAGCCACCCGGTTCACCAGCGCCTCGTCGGGCGTGGGCGGGGATTCGCCCTCCGCGGGGCTTTCGGCGCCGGGCTCCGAGCGATCTTCCTCGGAAGGCGCGGCGGGCGCGGCTGCGTTTTCGACCAGGCGAGTTAAGTCGGCCACCAGAACGTCCTCGCTGAGCCGACGGCCCGCTTCTTCAATCCGGCGAGCGATCAGCGGCCTGAGCGAATTGAATCGGGCGGCGTCGATGTTGCCCAAAGGGCCGCGATAACCCATCCGGCGGTCCAGCGCCTCGAGGCCGGTGCGCAGCGATTCGTCGGCGATCGCCTGAAGCTTGGGCTGCATTGCGATGTCCAGGCGCATTCCGCCGGAGAGCACTGCGTCGTCGCCGTATCTCGCAACCACCATCCGGCGGATCTCCTCGGCGTAGTAGGGTCCCACGAGGGGAGGTGGGCGCGGGGCGAGGACGATCGGCTTGTCCACTTCGCGCTCGGCAACCTCGTTTGGCAAAAAGCCGTGCTTCGCCATTTGCGCCAGCACGTAACGCTGGCGCTTCTTTGCCTTGACCATGTTGGTGATCGGGTTGATGCGTTCAGGAAGCTGAGGGATGCCGCCGAGCGTCGATGCCTCGCCCACCGAGAGATCTCTGGCGTGCTTGCCGAAGTAGTAGAGCGACGCCTCTTCGATCCCGTATCGGCCGTGTCCGAAATTGATCTGATTCAAGTAGAGCTCGAGGATTTGATCCTTGGTGAGCGCCTTCTCCATCCGCGGGGTGAGGATCCATTCCTTGATTTTTCGGGACAGCGTTCGCTCCTGCGAAAGCAGGATGTTGCGACAGGCCTGCTGGGTGATGGTCGACGCGCCGGTGGGCCGGCTGCCAAAGAGCAACGTCTTGGCCGCCGCCCGAAGCATTCCCAGGTAGTCGAGCCCCTCGTGCTTGTAGAATTCCGCATCCTCCGCGGCCACGAACGCGTTCTTCACGTGGGACGGAAGGGAGTCGATTGGAACCAGCGTGCGCCGCTCTCGAAAGAACTCGGCGCAAAGCGTGCCGTCGGAACAGTAGACCTTCGTCACTTGCGGCGGCCGATAGCTCCGCAGGGCTTCCACCGAGGGCAGATCGCGGTCGAAGAACGCATAGACCCCAGCGGCGAGCGCGACGGCGAAGACCAACAGCGCTAGGCAAGCTCCAATCAGCCGCCGGAGCCAGCGCCAGGCGCGCCGTCGGAGTCGTTCACCGCCTGGCGAAGGCGGCTCGCTCGCAACCGGCACCGGAGAGGGCGAGGGCGGGGCAATCTTTGGGGCGGGCTTCATTTCCTTCCGCGATTGACAAGGTTAGCTCTGAATCCGCGCAAAAAGCAGCGCCCGGGCCATGTGCGGGCGCTGCTGTTGTAAGCCTCCCTCATGATGGGGTCGACTTTATTCCGGAGCGGCGGCTTCCATTGCCTCCGAGCTTTCGTCTTCGAGCTCTGGTTGCTCCGGCATTTCGCCCGTGGTGGCGAGCTGCTCGAGCCGCTGCAGGTTGATCTTCGCCTTCACGTACTTGGGCGACAGCTCGGTGGCGGTTGCGAATGCCCTCATCGCTTCATCAAGCCGGCCCACCCGCTCCAAGGCGAGGCCAAGGTTGTTTTGCACGTAGGCAACGTCCGGCAGCAGCTCCGCGGCACGGGTGAGCGCGTCCACCGCATCCTCGTTCTGGCTGGCGAGCAGGTGGGCGAAGCCGAGGTTGTTCCAGGCGTAGCCGTGGTCGTGGGAAAGCTCGATCACCCGTTCGAACATCTGGATCGCTGGCGCCAGCTCTCGCTGCGCGAGCAGGGCGCGGCCGGTGACCTGATAAGCGTCCGGGTCCTCCGAGTCCCGAGCGATGGCTCGGCGGCCGGCTTTCACTGCCTCGTCGTAGCGGTTAAGAGAGATGAGCAGCCGCGATTGGCGCTCCAGCGGTCGAGCATCGTCCTCGTCCAGTTTCGCCGATCGCTCCAGGGCGTCGACGGCGACTTCTTTTTTTCCGGTGCTCTCGGCCAGCTTGGCGATCAGGGTCAGCGCCTCTGCGTCCTCGGGATCATCGAAGAGAGCGCGCTGCGCTTCCATCAGCGCGCCCCGCTTGTCGCCGAGCTGGCGCAGCTCCTGGCAACGCGCGAGGTGATCCACCGGCTCCGAATCCTGGTGCTGAAGCGCCAATCGATCCTGGGGCTTGCTTGGAGGCGGCGGGCGCTCGCTCGCTGGCGAAGGGGTCGACGGTGGGCTTGGTGCGACAGCAAGCGAGTCCTTCGCTGGAGGAGGCGAATCTTTTCGGCAGGCAGCGACCGACAAAACGACGAAGCAAACGATGAGCAGCTTTTGTTTCATTGCGGTTTCCTTTTTCAGTGGTCCCGATTTAGGGGCTCGGCGCAGGACAGTGCGAGGCGCGTGCCAGTAGGAAAACAAGCCATTTGGCCCAGCCCACCCCTCACTCACGCGGGCGGCGTGACACATCGGCGGGCACAAATGGACGCACGCTGGATGCAGCCGGCCGCTTGTGCGACGGTGCGAGCGCCATGAAGATCGCCACCTGGAACGTGAACTCGATTCGGGCGCGCCAGCAGCGCCTGATGGACTGGGTCGCGTCGGCGCAGCCGGACGTGCTGTGCCTTCAGGAGCTCAAGTGCACCGATTCGGAGTTCCCATCGCTCGAGCTGAGGACCGCGGCATACGACGCCGCTTGTTATGGCCAGCGCAGCTACAACGGGGTGGCGATCGCTTCCAAGCTGCCATTGGGAAACGTGCTGCGCGGCCTGGACGACGAGGCCGATGATCAGGCGAGGGTGATCGCCGCGACGGCCGGACCGGTCCGCATCATCTCCGCCTATGCCCCCAACGGTCAGGCCGTGGATTCTGCGGCATTCGAGTACAAGCTCCTGTGGTACGAGCGCCTGCGCCGCTACCTCGACGCGCACTGCGACCGCAATCAGCTGCTCGTGCTCTGCGGCGATTTCAACGTTGCTCCCGAGCCGCGCGACGTCCACGATCCAGCTCTCTGGGAAGGCCAGACGATGTTCACGCTCAAGGAGCGAAGCGCGCTCAAACGCGTCACCGACTTCGGCTTGGTGGACACTTTTCGCCGACATCACGCCGAGGAGGGCCGGTTCAGCTGGTGGGATTACCGGATGCTGGCGTTTCCGAAGAATCGCGGACTTCGAATCGACCACCTGTATGCGACGGTGCCCCTGGCGGAGAAGTGCACCGCTGCGGACATCGATCGGGAAGCCCGGAAGGGATCTCAACCTTCGGATCACGCTCCGGTCTGGGCGCAGTTCGATCTTTGATCCCTCAGCCCACCAACACCGCGCCGCCGTTCACGTTGAGGATTTCGCCGGTGACAAAGCTCGACAGCTCCGAGGCGAGATAGAGCACCGCTCCGGCGATCTCCTCCGGCTTGCCGACTCTGCCGAGTGGGATGACGCGCTGGATCTCCGAGCGCTGGGCTTCATCCAAGAGAGTGTCCCGGACCATGTCCGTGTCCACCCAGCCCGGGGCGACGCAGTTCACCCGGATGCCGAAGCGCGCGAGCTCCGGGGCGAGGGATTTGGTGAGGCTGATGATCGCTCCTTTGGTCGCGGCGTAGTGACTGTGCTCGGCTTCGCCTCGCTGCCCCGCGGTGGACGAGATCAGGATGATCTCTCCGCGCTTGCGCTCCCGCATCTGCGCGGCGGCGTAGCGGCACAGCGCGATCGCGCCTTTCAAGTTGACGTTGGCCATCTCGTCCCATTCCGCTTCGGTGATCCGGTCGATCGGCGCGCGTTTCCAGATGCCGTGGCTGACGACGAGGATGTCGGGCGCGCCGAGCTTCTCCGAGCACTCCTTGACCATCTGCTCCGCGGCGGACCAGCGGGCGAGATCCGCGCACAGTTGAACGGCCCTTCCTCCGCTGCGCGAAATGGACTCGACCACCTCGCGCGCGGCCCTCTCATCGTTTTGAAATCCAACTCCCACGGCAGCGCCCGCCTGGGCGAGAAGCAGCGCGGTGGCGCGGCCGATTCCACGCGATGCCCCACTCACCAGGGCGGTTCTACCGACCAGAGAAATGCCGACCATGCGCGAAAGCTCCTTACGCCCCTAGCCCATTCCCCCCCAATGGATCGCATTGAACAGGAGCTTGAAAGTCCCTTCCGTTTGCGCCCGGTGCTGGACGCGGAAGCCGAACAACACGAGCTTTCCCTTGCCGTAGGTCAGCGCCACCGCCGCCGCGTGTCGCACCAGTTTTTCCGAGCCGTGGATCCAACCCGAGAGCAACACGTCCTCAGAGTCCTCTGGATACCAGGCGAGCACGGCGCGCCGCATCTCTTCGCCTGGAAGCGCCGTCTGATAGGCGATCGGCTCGTTGACGAAAGCCGCCGCTTCCACTGGCATTCCATAGGTCACCGGATGGTTGGGATCGACCTCGATGCGCAGAAGCGAGCCCGGACAGGAAAAGGCCTCGGGTTTGGCTTTGGCGAGGACGTTTCGAACCGGGATGTTGAACTCGTCGATCAAAAGCTCACCGGACTGGGCGAGCGCGATCAGCGTGCCGCCATTGTCGACGAAGTCCTTCAGGTTTTTCGTTCCCTCTTTGCCGATGCCGTTCGCGTACTCCGGGGGAAACTCGGTAAAGTATTTCATCGCATCTTCTTCGCGCTTCGGCTTTCCCTCGACGATGGCTTCTTTTTGCGCATCGGGAAGGATGAGCACATCGAACGAAGCATTCAGCTTGCCGGCCTTCACCGCTTTGTTGTCGACGGTCTTGAGATTGAACTCGTACTGCTCGAGCAGCCATCGCGTCCAACCCTCGTCCATCGACGCAAGCCAGGGCTTGTAGAGTCCGACGCGGACCTCGCGCAGCTTGGCGCTCGCCACCGCTGGTTTTTGCGACAGACGCTGGAGCTTGAGGTGGTACTTGGCGGCCAGCGAGGTCAGCTCAGCACCGGGCTCGACGAGTAGGGTGCCCGCCGGATACCGCACGCCGTCGCTGGAGAACTCAGCCTGGACAACCGAGACCGCGCGCTTCGCCTTGATCGCCGCGTTGATCAATCTCGAGGCGTTGTTGGCGTCGTGCGACAGCGCGTAGACCGGCCCCGAGCCCTCCAGGCGTCCCGCCGGCCAGTCGCTCTCCGAGAGCGCTCGCAGATTCTTGCGCTCATCGGCGGACAAGCTCGCCACCTCCACTTCGACTCCCATCATCAGCGGCAGCGACCAAGCCGCGACGTCATACGGCGTGATGATCGACGGGCCGGCAGTGGCCTTCACCTTCGGATACCGCTGCGTCCCGAGCATCTCGGAGACGAATCTTCCGTAGGGCTGCGCGGTGTTGATGACGTAGGCTCTTCCATCCGCCGTCGTCTGCACCTGAACCCCGTGCTCGCGCATCAGCTGCGCCAGGCGAGCAGCAGTCGGAGGATCTCGCTGTTCAGTTTTGATCCGATAGTACTCTTCAGGCTTGCCGGCCTTGATCGCGTCCAGCGCCATCGCCACCGAGCCGCGGAGAAAATCGCGGCGGTGGTCGGTGCACGTTTCCAGCAGGGCGTCCGATACGATTCTCTCGTAGTCCATGATGTCTCGAAGGCGCCAGCGCCCGCCAGGCCAGGGATTTGGGAAGTTCGTTTGCTGGTGGTACTCGATGAGCCCCTTGCGGCCGCCGGAGAGCTCGGTGGGCGAGATCTCGATCGGCGTCGCCATTCGCGCCGAAGCCACCTCGGTGAGCAGGCCGTAGACGTTCTTCCACCAGGCGGTGTTCTTGGTGCCGCCCGGCCAGTAGGCGTCGTACGAGAACCCGTAAATGACCCCTGGCTTTTTCTGTTCCTCCAGGCGCCAGGCCATGGTGGTGCCGATCAGATTCACCCCCCGCCAGATCAGCGGGTTGATGCTCTTCGCCACCGGGTCGGCGTAAGGCGGAACGAAGATGCGTGGGCCGCTGCTTCCCATCTGGTGCTCGTCCAGCCAGACCTGGGGAAACCATTCGAAATAGACGGCGCGATTGAGGGCGCGCGTTTCCTTTTGGGTGAGCATGAACCAGTCCCGGTTGTCGTCGTGCCCGACGTAATGGTGATACAGCCAAGGCAGCCGACCGCCTTCGAATTTGGTCCCCAGATTCTTGCGGTACCACTCGGTCTCCATGATTTGGCCGTCTGGATTCAGCGAGGGAACGAGCAGCAGAATCACGTTGTCCAGCCGCCGCCGGGTCTCTGGATCATTCGCGGTCACCAGCGCATGCGCCCACTCCATCGCCATCTGGCTGGCGCCGATCTCGGTTGAGTGGATGTTGCAGGTGACGAGGACGATCAGCTTCCCTTCGTTCACCAGGCCTTCGATTTGCGCAGGCGAAAGTCCGCGCGGATCCGCCAAACGCCGAGCGATGTCCTGGTACTTTTTTACATCGCGCAGGTTCTGCTCCGATGAGATCGCGGCCAGGATCAGCTCGTTTCCAAGCGTGGTCTGCCCGAGGTTTTCAACTTGGATTCTTCCGCTCGCGGCGGCGAGCGCTCGGAAGTAGGAGACGATCTGTCGGTAGTCTGCCAGTCGTCGGTCCGCTCCGACTTCAAAGCCGACGAACTCCGAAGGGGAGAGCGGCTTCCCTCGACCCGCCTCGGGGCCCGCGGCCGCGATGGCGGAGGTGGAAAGGAGAATGGCGGTGGCGAGGATCGATCGATGGTTGCGGCGCATGAAGCTCCTGGGAATGGGTGAAGGGCGCTCGTTCTACCTTCGACCCAGCGCGCTTACCGCAAAAATCAGCGCCGCAATCGCCAGCGCGAAAAGTCCAATCACCAGCAGCCATTCGATTCGCCGCGGCCGCTGGAGGGCCCGCTCGCGCTCGGCGCCCAGGCGAAAACGAGCGACCTCGGCCAGCGGGGCTTTGCAAACTGCATTCGCCCGCGCCCGGGCCTCGAGGTCCAGTGGCAGCTTGAGGAGCACCTCGCAGGCTCGCCCGGCGAGAAAGCGCGCCCGCTCGTTGTGGGTCGACGAGGAGGCCAGCTTGATCAGCGCTGGCGCCGCGCCGAGCAGCTGCATTCGATCGACCAACTCGAGGAGCTTGAGAATTGTCCAGCCGTCTTCCTCGTCGTCGAGGGCCCGCGCCAGCGCGCGCTCTACTTCGGAGCGATCCGGATGCGCTTCCAAGCGCATCGCGGTCCGCTGCAGGGCTTCATCTTGGCGAATCAGGTGGTCGCTGAAATGGAAGCCCTCCGGCGCGCGATCCGAAAGCTCGGTCCGGATTTGGATCGCCAGATCCACCGCCGGGTCCTCGCCGGTTCTCATCCGCCTTCCTTTTCGCCGCCACCTCGCTTAAGCCCGAGCGCCTTCATCTTCTTGTAGAAATGTCCGCGCTCGAGATCGAGCAGCCGCGCGGCCTCGGTGACGTTGTCGCGGGTGAACGCGAGCGCATTGAGAATGATTTGGCGCTCCGCGTCTTCCACCTGATCTCGGAAAGGCCGGTCCACCGATCCGCGCTTGGGCGCTTCCGGTGCAGGCGTTGCCGAAGCGCTGGCGAGGCCTTCCGCGGGCGAGGCGGCGTCTGGAAGAGGAGCGAGCGCCGTTCGACCGCGCGCACGAGGCATCAGCTCGGCCGCCTCCGGGCCGGAGATGATCGGACCTGGGCAAAGGATGGCGAGCCGCTCCACCAGATTCTTGAGCTCCCGCACATTGCCCGGGTAGTCGTAGGCGGACATCAGCGACACCGCCTCCGGGGAGAGTTGCATTGGCCGCTTTCGGTTGCGAGAGCACGCCTCCTTCAGAAAGGCGGCGATCAGATCCGGCATGTCCTCGCGCCGCTCCCGCAGGGGAGGACAGTGCAGGTGCACCACGTTCAAGCGGTAAAAGAGATCCTCGCGGAAGCGCCCGGCGCCGATCTCCGCTTCCAGATCTCGATTGGTGGCGGCGATTACCCGAACGTCCACCTTGAGCGTTTCGGTCCCGCCCACGCGCTCCAGCTGCCCTTCTTGGAGCACGCGGAGCACCTTTGCCTGCATCGAGGCGGGCATGTCCCCCACTTCGTCCAAAAAAAGCGTGCCCTCGCTGGCCAGCTCGAATTTGCCTCGCCGGGAGCTCAGGGCACCGGTGAAAGCGCCGCGCTCGTGGCCGAACAGCTCGCTCTCGATCAGCTCGTGCGGAACTGCAGCGCAGTTGAGCTGGACGAAGGGCCCCGAGCGGCGGGCGGAGTTTTGGTGGATCGCTTTGGCGACCAGCTCCTTGCCCGTCCCGTTTTCGCCGGTGATGAGCACGCGCCCCTCGGAAGGTGCGGCGCGGCGAATCAGCTCGTAGATTCGCCGCATCGCCGCGCCGTGGCCGACCATCTCGAACTCCCCCAGCTGAGCGCGCAGCTGGGCCAGCTCCTCCAACGCCGCCTGATGGGCCAGCGCGTTTCGAAGCGCGACCAACAACCGCTCGCGGGCGATCGGTTTTTCCAAGAAATCGCGGGCTCCCAGCTGAGTCGCCTTTACCGCGGCGTCGATCGTCGCGTGTCCGGACATCATGATCACCGGTACGTTGGGCCGCAGCGAGGAGAGCTTCTCGATGACGGCCAAGCCGTCCATGTCGGGCATCTTGACGTCCATCAAGACGGCGTCGACGGGCTTGGCGGCGACGATCTCCAGCGCCGTCTTGCCGCTGCTGGCGAGCTCCGCCTTGTACCCCGCGAGCTGAAGTGCTTGGCCGAGGGTTAGCAGGATGTTCTTCTCGTCATCGACGATGAGGATTGTAGCCGCCATGGAGTGCGCAATTGCCGCTGCGCTTCCTGAACTCTCAGCCAAACTGACGATGCTTTCAATCCCGACGAGCTGCGACGCAATCGGCCTCTCGCGCCACAAAAACTTTGACTCCCGCCTCTCACGGGTTTACAGCCGCATTCGCGGAGGGTGTTGAATGCGACGAATCCTAATCATTGCCGGCACTGCTCTTTCAGCCATACTGCTCGCCAGATGTGCGCCGTCGTACCCAAAGTGCAACAACGATGATCAGTGCCGGGAGCACAATGAAGTCTGCGTCCAGGGGCAGTGCGTGGAATGCGCCACTGACAACAACTGCAAGCAAGGATTCGTTTGCCAGGCCAACAAGTGCGTTCCCAAGCCCGAATGCACAACGAACGCCAACTGCCCGACGGGGCAGCGCTGCCAGGCCGGCAAGTGCACCTCCGAGTGCAGCAGCGACACCGATTGCCCCGGCGGCAAGTGCCTGCACAACCAATGCGTGGCCCGGGGGGCCTGCTCGGCGGACGAGGACTGCGCAGCAGGGCAGGAGTGCCAGGGCGGCACGTGTGTTACCCGCACCGCCGAGGCCTGCAAGTTCGAGCCGATCCATTTCGAGTTCGACAAGGCGTCTCTCACCTCGGAAGCGGAGCGTCAGCTCGCCGCCGACGCCGAATGCATAAAGAAGAATCGAGTCAACGTCACGCTCGAGGGCCACGCCGACGAGCGCGGCACGGAGGAGTACAACCTACAGCTGTCGAATCGCCGCGCGGCCTCGGTGAAGAAGTACTTGAGCGATCTCGGCGTCTCCGGCGGTTCGATGGACACCGTGGGCTATGGGTTCAATCGCCCGGCGGTGCAGGGGCACAACGAAGCTGCCTGGGCGGCCAATAGGCGAGTGGAGTTCAGTCGCAAGTAACCCGTGCGTCGCGCGATCGTCTAATATTCGCTCCATGAGGAGATTGACGATTGCACTGGCTTTGATCGCTGCGTGCGCCCCGGGTTGCTATCCGGCTTCGCGGGGGCGCGCGCTCGAGGACAAAATCACGCTTCAGGAGCAAGAGCTCAAGGATATGGAGCAAAAGCTCTCCGCCACGCTCCCGAAGATCGACGAGAAGATAGCCGAGGTGACCAAGGCGCTCGAAAGCCTGGACCTGGCGGCGCGCCGCAGCGACGCTGATATCGGCGTGCGGCTCCAAAAGAACGTCGAGGACCTGGGCCAGCTGCGCGGTCAGGTAGAGACCTATCTGTTCCGGATCGGCGAGCTTGAGAAGAACATCAAGAAGGTGGAGGAAAACACGGACCAAATGCAGGGCACCGACTCGGCGAAGGCCTCGGCGGCGCGCCGCAAGTTTGACGAGCTCGCAAAGCCCAGCAACCGAGCGCAGTACCTCGCCCTGGCAGAGACCAATTTGAAAGAAGGCGAGTACCTCGTCTCTCGACTGCTCTACGAGGACTTCATCAAGAAGTGGCCGAAGGACGAGTTGGCCGGCGAGGCTCACTTCGGGCGCGGCGAATCGCTCTATGCGGACGACAAGTGCCGCGAGGCCCTCGCCGAGTACGGCAAAGTCATCCAGGATTACCCGAAGACCCGCTCTGCGCCGAACGCCTACCTCCAATCCGCGGATTGCTTCAGCAAGCTGAAGATGAAGGACGAGGCTCGGCTTGCACTGGAGGAGCTGATCAAGACGTATCCCAAATCCGAAGCCGCGAAGACAGCGAAAACCCGCCTCGCCGCGATGGACAAGTCGAAGAAGTCGGCCTCGGCGTCGAAGAAAGTAAGAAAGTGACCGCGGCGCTGAAGCTGTGGGCAGTCGCGCTGCTGCTCCAGCCTGATTTGGCCGTAGCCGGTCCCAAAAAGCTCACCATCGTCTTCACCGGCGACAACGGAGGAGAGATCGCTCCGTGCGGGTGAAAGCACAACCCTGCTGGCGGTCTTGCCCGGCGAAAGACAGCGATCGAACAGAATCGAGAGAGCGGGCCGGTCCTGGTGCTCGATGCGGGCAATGCCCTGTTCAAAACCGCTGCGCCGGGAGACGAGCAGGCGCGAAAGCGAGCGGAATTCATTCTCCGTTCGATGGGTGAGCTGGGCACCTCAGCAATGGCGGTTGGCAGCCGAGATCTCGCCGCCGGACCGGAATTCCTGAAGAAGGCGGCGGCCCGCGCAAGGGTGCAGCTGCTTTCGGCAAACCTGGCGGACGGCAGTGGCAAGCTGCTGTTTAGCGCGGCGACCAAACTGACCGTCGCCGGAGTGCGCGTCGGCCTGTTCGGGATTTCGCCGGTCCAGGACGCAGACGGCGTCCGCGGCAGCCCGCCGGTTCAAGCGGCTCTCGCCGAAGCCCACAAGCTTCGGGGCAAGGTCGATCTGGTGATTGCGCTGGCCGCAGTTCCGTACGCCGACGCGCTGCAGCTTTCAAAGGAGGCGGGTTCTGCCGTCGATTTCATCCTCCAATCTCATGAGTCGCGGGGAACCGGAATTCCGCAGGGCGATGGCCGCAACTTTGTGATTCCCACCGGCGAGAGAGGGCGCCAGCTCGGGCGTCTGGAGCTGGACCTATCCGGCTCAGGTCGATGGGTCGACGCGGGGCAGCGCGCGCGCAACGAGCAGTTGATCAAGGTGCTCGACGTGCAGATCGCCGAAGCGCGCAAGAGGTTCGACTCCGGCAGTCCAGAGGTGAAACAGAGCCTGTCGCAGACGATGCAGAGCTTTCAGGCTCGCCGAGATTCATTGGCCAAGGAAAGCTCGAGCCTCGCCAAAGCGCCTCGCTCGCTCAAGCTGGACTTCCTCACGCTCGGCAGCGAATACCCAGATGATCCAGCGCTCAAGGCGCAGGTCGCGGTATTGGAGCCGCAGCCGAGCGCCAGTGAGCCTTGAGTTGAGCGCGGTCGCTGGTTATAAGAAACGCCCCTGCCAGACCTCCGGCCGAATCGACCGGGGAAAGGCGAGCGAGGTCCTGAAATGAAGCCCGAAATTCATCCTGTTTACGTGCCAGCACGAATCACCTGCGCCTGCGGCAACGTGATTGAGACGCGATCCACGCGCGGCTCCTTCCACGTGGAAATCTGCGCGAACTGCCATCCCTTCTTCACCGGCAAATACAAGCTGGTCGACACCGCCGGCCGCGTAGAGCGCTTCCGAAAGAAGTACGAGGCATCCGGCGCACAGGCGGCGAAGGCGGCAGAGAAGAAACCGGCCAAGGCAACGGGAAAGGCAAACGCCTAGCCCGCAGTCGGAACATTCCACGCCGATCCCTGGGCGCGGGTGGCGGCGAAAAACTAGCTTCTGCTGCCGGCGGACCTACCATCCCGGCACCTCGCAGCCGGAGGCTATCGCCCGTGGTGTCCAGCTTTGCGTCCCGCGCCGATGACGTGCTCGAGCAGGCGAGGCACTCCAGCGGCCGCCGCTATGCGCTGTACCAGGGCAATTGTATCGAGCTGCTGCCCCGCTTTCCGGAAGCCTCGTTCGATCTGGTCTTCGCCGATCCGCCTTACTTTCTTTCCAATGGCGGCTTCACCTGCCAGAGCGGCCGGCGGGCGCCGGTGGAGAAGGGGACCTGGGATCAGTCGCGCGGACGCGAGCAGGATTATCAGTTCGCCCTCGGTTGGCTTGCCGCCTGCCAGCGCGTGCTCAAGCCCAGCGGCTCAATCTGGGTTTCCGGCACCCAGCACGTCATTTTCTCTGTCGGCTTCGCGATGCAGCAGCTCGGCTTCAAGTTGCTCAACACGGTGACTTGGTACAAGCCCAACGCCAGTCCGAACCTGTCCTGCCGATACTTTACCCATTCCACTGAGCTGCTGATTTGGGCGTCGCCGCGAAGCAGCGGCAAGTTGCGGCACCAGTTCAATTACCTGGCGATGAAGGCGGAAAACGGCGGCAAGCAGATGCGCGATGTCTGGAACTTGCCGCGCGTCGGGGAAGAGGAGCTGACGGCCGATGGCCGCGGTCGCATCTGGTCTCAACCGACTCCGCCCAAGCAAGAGAAGGGCTGGGGTAAGCACCCGACCCAAAAACCCCTGCGCTTACTGCAGCGGGTGATCGCCTCGTCGACATCGTCGTCGGCGCTGGTGCTGGATCCCTTCAGCGGAAGCGGGACCACCGGCGTCGCCGCCATCGCGCTCGGCCACCGCTTCGTCGGCATCGACCTCGATCCCCTCTATCTCGAGATTTCGCAGCGGCGGCTCAACGCGGTGGCGACCGTTGCCCGACGAGGCGCCGGCGCGGACAAGAACCCGCTCACTGCATCAGAGCGCGGCCGCTTGTCAGCTTGAGAACGCCGCCGCTTACTTCTCCTTCGAGGCTACTCGGCGCAGCGCCTTTTGATCTCGAATGCAGAGCGTTCGTCCGACGTTGCCGAGCACGCCGTCTCGCTTCATCTCATTGATGAGCGTGGAGACGAACGAGCGCGAAGCGCCGACGAGATCCGCCAGATCTTGTTGGGTGATCCCTCGCAGGTCCGTCTCTCCACCATGAGGACACCGCTCGCCATGCCCTTCGGAAAGCGTCAACAAGATGTCTGCCAAGCGCGCCGGTACTTCTTTGAAGGTCAGCCCCAAGACGCGATTCCGCAGGGCGCGCACGCGTTCCGCATAGGCGCGGATGACGTCGAGTGAGAGGTTCGGCCGCGCCTCCAGCTGCCCGCGAAAGTCGCGACCTTCGATGGACCACACCTCCGCCTCTCCGGCGGCGACCGCCAGCTCTTCAATCGTTGTTCCGTCTGGGCGGAACAGCTCGCCGAAGAGATCGCCGGGACGCAGGATTGAGACGACCGAGCGAACGCTGTTCTTCCCAATTCGCATCAGCCGCACCCTGCCGCTCTTGAGCAGGTAGACGCGATCCGAAGTGTCTCCCGGGCGGTAGATGATGGAATTGTGGGGAAAGGTCTCGACCTTGAAGTATCCCTTGAAGTCGAGGACTTCGGGACCAGGCGCGAGCTTGGTGGCGGCGACCATCATCCCCGAGCTGGTCGTCTGGACTGGGTTTACGATGTTCGATCCGATGGGACCAAGTGGGCGATTGAACTGCATGGCTATCTCCTCCCTTCGGGCGTGATTAAAAGGCCAGACCAATCCCTCCAAACTCTGTGCCATTTCGTACGTTCAGACCGTGAGGGAATATCCCCCCGAATCACACGCCGTTACACGAACAAATGCTCAGAAACGGACATTGCACGGCTGCTTTGTGCAAGGTTCGTTGAAACGGGCTGAACTCCAGCTCGACGTTTCGTTCAATTCGACGTTCGTCCGTGGGTTCAAGGACAATGTGCCTCAAACAACCTTTCGAGCCGGCCGGTCTGCCTGAATGGTGTACTTCTGAAGCTTGCGCTCGAGCGTCGGCCTGCTGATCCCGAGCAGCTGGCAGACTTTTCCCTTGTGGCCACGCGCTACCTGCATCGCCCGAAGTATTAGGATGCGCTCCGCTTCCGCAAGCGTGGGAACGTGCTCTGGATCATCTCCGAGGTAGCCGAGGCTCGCCGGCTTGTCCGCGGCTCCGCCGGTCTCGCTCGGTAGGTGCTCGCTCAGCAGTACCTCTCCCGGGGCGAGGACCACGGCGCGGATCAGCACATTCTCGAGCTCTCGGACATTCCCCTTCCAGGGGAGGCTGACCAGGTGTTCGAGGACCTCGGGCGGGACGCGGGTGACTCGCTTGTGCACCTTCTCGTTGATGCGCTCCAACAGGTAATGGACGAGCGAAGGAATGTCCTGGCGCCGCTCTCGAAGGGGAGGGATCTCCAAGGTGATCACCTTCAACCGCTGATAGAGATCCTCGCGGAAGCGGCCTGCTTGAACCTCTTCCGCCAGGCTGCGGTGCGTCGCGGCGATCACCCGTGCGCGCAGCTTCAGGCGCTTGACCCCGCCCACCCTTTCGAACTCGCGTTCCTGAAGCACCCGCAGCAGCTTGGCCTGCAGCATCAGCGACATGTCCCCGATTTCGTCGAGGAAGATCGTGCCGTCCTCTGCCAGCTCGAACTTTCCCAGCTTCACGGCGGAGGCGCCGGTGAAAGCGCCCTTCTCATGTCCGAACAGCTCGCTTTCCAGCAGCGTGTCCACGATGGCCGAGCAATTGATTCCGACGAATGGGCGAACCTCGTCGTAGGAATAGTTGTGGATCACCCGAGCGATGAGCTCCTTGCCGGTGCCGGACTCACCGGTGATCAACACCGTGGCGCGAGATGCCGCCACCTTGCCGATCTCCTTGATCAACCGCTGCATTCCCGGGCTGGTGCCGACGATGTCCCCGAGCTTTACCGCCAGGCCCTCGAAGTTCACCGCCGCCGCGCGCCTGGAGAGCTGGCGCACCTGCAAAGCCCGCGCGACCACCAGATCGAGCGCGGCCGGATCGGTGAACGGCTTGTGGATGTAGTCGAAGGCGCCGGCCTTCATCGCTCGAATGGTCGTCTCCATGTCGTGGTGCGCGGTCACGATCAGTATGGGAGCGTCGCCGCAGAGGGCTCTCATTTCCTCGATGATCTGCAGCCCCGTCCTGTCCGGGAGCATCATGTCCAAGATGACCAGCGAAGGCGTGAACTCCGCGGCCATCTTCAGCGCTGCGCCGGCGCTGGTTGCGCTCACTACTTGGTACTTCGGGGCGCCGACCTCTTCGATCTCCTCGAAATGCATCTTCAGCGATTCGAGCAGGGAGAGATCGTCGTCGACGATGAGGAGGGTCTCCATTGCCTTAGCCTGGAAAACTCAGCGTATACAGCGTTCCTTGGCCTGAGCTCCAGTCAGCGCTCAGCTTGCCGCCGTGGCTTTCCATCAAGCGGCTCAAAGCAGCGAGCGAAAGCCCCGCGCCTCGGGTGAGCATCGAGCCGAACGGCTCGAAGATGGCCGAGGCATCCTGCGGCCTGCTAAGCACCGAACGGTCCATCAGCCTCACCTCGTAGCCGCTGGGGACGGCTGGGCGAATTTGGACGGTCAGCGTGGATTCCTGCTCTTGCCCAGTGGCCACGTTGAGCAGCAGCTGGGACAAAACCCGAGCGACGCGGCCCGCTTCGGCCTGCACTCGGGCCGTTGCGTCGCCTTCGATTCGAACCTCGATTTGCCTCTCCGCCAATTCCGGCTCCACCAGCGCCGCCGCTTCCTGGACCAGCGTCCGGACCGGGACCGACTCCAGCGCAGGCGCAACTTCCCGACCATACTCCGAAAACAACCAGAGCATTCGCTCCATGGTCCGAATCTCCCGATTGGCAATCGCCAACCGCCGTCGGTCCCGCTCCGAGAGCGCTGTATTCCGGGCGACCGTCTGCACCGCCATCTTCACCGACGAGAGCGGATTTCTCATCTCGTGGCTCAGCGAAGAAGCAACCGCCGAGACCTGCAGGGGCGGAGCGCCGGTCAAGAAGTGCCGCAGGTTGGTGATCGCCGCAGTGGCGTTTCCGTTCCGGCAAGCCAAAGCCAATCGCAGAACCCCGGCTTCGTTAGGGACGAACTCAACGACCGCAGATGCTGCCGCGAGCGCCTTTCGGTCCAGGTTGCGAGCCCGATCCTCCGGAATGCCCAGGACCCGGTGCAGAGGCTGGTCGATCAGCGAATCCGCTGATGCCCCCAGCACGAGCTCGCAGGCTCCTTCGGCTTCGATGACGAGCCGCTGTCGCGACCAGCGAAGCTGCGCGACCTGGACAAGGTCCGTATCCATTCAAGCTCCACTCTAGCGCGCGCGTCGAGACTTTCCTCACCGGTGCGGAGGACTGTCTAGTTGGGCACGGGACTTGCTTAAAGTATTGAGCAAAGCGCGGGCAGGTCCCGTGCAGGAACCTCGTGGGGGAGGGGTCTATGGGAAAAGGGAGGCGAGGCGGAGCTCGGGGCCAAGGCATGACCGAGTACATCATCATTACGGCGCTAATCGCCATCGCGGCGATCGGAATCATCAGCCTGTTCGGGGACAACATCCGCAAGCTCTTTGGCGCTTCTGCCCAGTCGCTTGCCGGCGAGGCCCAGGTGTCGAATCCAGGGGATTCCGCCGAGCATCAGGAATTGCGCAAGAAGCAGATGTCCAACTTCGGGAGAAACAATGCTTACTGAAGAGTCTGGTCTCGTGCGGGCGAAGCCCGCGCAGGCGCTTGCCAGCCTCTTGGCATTGAGACAGTTTGCTCGGCCATCGGACGCCTATTTGGCCTTGCGCTCGACCTCCACCGGTTCGGCGGATGCTCCACTACCTTCGAGGGCCTGACTTCCGGCATAAGTGCCGAGCAGCTGGTTGACATTCAGGGTCTGCAACCCGACTCCGCCCTTGCCGGTGGGAACGAAGAGAATCTGCTTTCCCGCCAGCGCTTCGGCGAGCCGCAGCTTCACCAACGTCTTGCCGCCGGCGCCGGCCAGCGCTTCGTTTTCCTTCTGGATGCCTTTCGCCCGCGCCTTCTTCTCGGCCAAGATGGCTTCTGCTCGCTTCTGATTCTGGTAGTAGTCGGCGTCCGCTTGCAGTTTCACTTGCTCGAGGTGTCCGGCCGCCTGAGCCAGCTGCTGCGCGACGGTGCCCTTGGCCTTCTCCAGATTGCTCTTCGCCTGCTCGGCACCAGCGCGACCCTCGGAACGGAGCCTCTCTGCGTTTTGTTCGGCCAGCTTCTTGTCGTGGATCACCTGCTCGTACTGCGGATGAAAGTGGTGCTCGCCGAGGATCACCTGCATCACCAGCACTCCCTCGGGACTGAGGACGCTGGCGAGCCGTTCGCGGGCCTTGTTCGCTTTCTCGAACCGCTTGTCCGATACGTAGAACTCCTCGGAGTTCAGCTCGTTGAGCACGTCTCGAACGATGCTCCGGCAAGCGGGTCGCACCAGCTTCTCCTTCACCTTCTCGGTAGAGTCTCCGACCTTGGCGAGCAGGTATGGCGCGCGCTTGGGATCGATCTGCCACGCCACGGTGACGTCGACGCGAATGTCGTTGCCGTCGATCGTCTTGAAGCTGATGTCGTCCTCTCCTGCTCGATCCCCGCGGCTGGGGTCTCGCACCATGGCGAGGTTTTGAAGCGAGATGTCGTAGGTTGTCCAGTCGGTGATAAAGGCCGGGAACACGTACGTCGCTCCCGGAGCGCGGATCTCCGGATCGATCCCTGGCTTGCCCAGCAACCCGCCCAAAGTCACCTTGCGCGTGAGCACGCCCACGTGGGTCGAACCGGTGGAGTGGCAAGTGCATCCGCTGAGCGGTGCAGTCAGAGCGGCGGCCGCGAAGACGATGGCTCGAGCGAAGCGCATCGGCTATTCCCCCTTGACGTCGAAGCGCTTCAGAGCGCTCTTCAGGTCCAGCGGGTTGACTCCCGATTCGCCGTCGGTGGGAACGACGATCACCCGCGTGCCGCGAAGCACGTCCGCCATCTTCAAACCGACCAGGTTCTCCGAGCCTTTTCCGCGCAGCGCTTCGTTCTCCAGCCGCGTGCCTTCGGCTTCGGCCAGCTTGACCTCCAGCTCGCCGGCAGCGCCCTTCTTGCGAGCGTAGAGGTCGGCCTCGGCCTCGAGCTTCTTCTTCTCAGCGTCCCCGTGGGAAAGCTCGACCTTCACCGCTGCCTCTCCGACGGCGACGATCCGGTCCCGCTCGGCATTGGCCTGGGCCATGTCGGCTTCCGCCTTGTTCTTGAAGACGGTCTGGTCCTGGATCTTCCGCTGCTCGATCGCCTGTTGGTAGCGCGAGTCGTAGACGTAGCGCCGCACGAAGATGGAGATCGCGCGAACGCCGGCGGGCACGAGCTCGGAATTGAGGTCCTCCAGCGCCAGCCGAACTCTCTCGCTTCGCTTCACCACGTTGTAGAACTCCTCCGCATCCAGCTCGCCAAGCCGCTTCCTCAACAGCTGCTCGGCGCGGGGGATCACCAGCGAGTCCTCGTAGAGCCGCCCCGGCCCCAGCGCGGTGATCACCCGATACGGATCCTCGATCCGATAGAGGACGGAGATGTCGACGGTGACGTTGTAGCCCTCCGAGGTCTGGATGTTCAGGGCGGGCATCTGTCGGTCGCTCCTGCCGCGCTCGTTTGGATCAGCCGTGAGGCTGAGCAACTGAATGTCGGTCGGAAAGATGTGCATCCGCTCGGCACCGGGGGTGATCCAGTGCAACCCGGTGGTGTAGATCTCCTTGTTGATGCCCTTTCCGGGGCCGACCGTCACTTGCTTGATGCCGAATTGATCGGGCTGAACGTACACGCTGCAGCTGGCGTAGACGAAAATCGCCAGCACCAGCGGAGCGAAGATCAGATAGAGGATTCTTCCGCGCCGGGTCCGAAAAATGCGTTGGCTGGCACCGCGCCAATTAATGGGAGGGTTGGTGGACACGGCTATCCTCGAGTTCGGGTTGGATTGCGCTGAGCATCAGAGGACGTGCTCTCGGCGGACACGCCGCTGCCCGGCTCCAGAGCGTGCGCGCGCGGTTCCTGGAGCGGTTGGTAGAGCTTGAGTTGCTCTTCAGCCTGCTGCATGTCGGCGACGATCGCCTCCAGCTCCTTGCGATGCCTTCGCCGGTACCACCAGATTTGAGCGTCGGGAACGAACGGGCCGGCGAGCATGGTCACGAAGGCGAACAAATCCCACGTCTGGGGGATGGGAATGAACGGGAGCTTGACCATGATGATGCCGACCAAAAGCCCCGCCGCCGCGTACGCTCCGCGCGCGATCAGATCGCCGCCGCGCCACAAGCCATAGTCTCGACGCTCCAGCTCGGTCTGTTTCTGGGCCAGAGCGCAATAGCGGGGAAGGCAAACGTCGAGCAGCGTGCGCTCCACCTTTTCCCAGTAGGCGGAATCGTCGAAGAGCTCGAAGAACTGTCGCTTCATCTGCGCCAGCTCGGATTCAAAGAGCGAGCGGATGTGCTGTTGCGCCTTTTCGTTCCAGGGTCCGAGCCCGGGACGCTGCCGCTCGGCCGCGGAGATCAGAACGCCCGCCAAGAACGGAATGCTAAAGCGCTCGGTATACATGAAAAGCTCGTGAAACCTCTCGAGCCCCTTCATACTCGAGCGTTGGTATGGAGTCGATTCGAGGCGTTCGGATCTGCCGCGAGGCGCTCTGCTATATTGAGCCCTGACTGATGGAGGGCCGCCTCGTCCTCAAGAATTGCTCGGTCTTTCGCTCAGACGGCCGATTCCGAAGCGGGATGGCGGTTTTGATCGAGCGAGGGAAGATCACCAAAATAGCGCTGGACCCGGAGGTACCGATCCTTCCAGGCGATTGGGAAGTCGCCTGCCGCGGCCGCCTGGTCGCGCACGGGCTCGCCGATTGCCACGCGCACCTGGTCAGCGGCCAGCTGCTGCCATCCGGCGAGGCCCTCCTCAAAGCTCCCGAAGAGCGCTTCGAAGCGCAGCGTGCGTTCGAGTCCAATCTCGCCGCCGCCGAGGTGGAGGCTCTCACCGCTTTTGCGATCGCCCGCGCGCTTTGCTCGGGCGTGACGATGATCGTCGAGCACGTGCACTGCCCTTCCGATGTCGCTGGCGGGCTTGCAGCGCAGTCGCGGACTGCGGAGCGGCTCGGGGCGAGATTCATCAACAGCCATGCGACCAGCAGCCGCTCGGGGCAATCCTCGGCGGCGGCGCAGCTCGAAGCAAACGCCGCGCACGCGCAAGCGTTGAAACAGCATCCCTTGGTGCGCTGCGCCCTGGGATTCCGCGCTTCATTCGCCTGCGACGACGACCTGCTGTCGCGCCTCGGTCGATTGCGGATGGAGCTCGGCGTAGGAGCACACGGCCACGCCGCTGAGAGCGAAGAGGACCTGGCGAGGACCGCCGCCCAGTACAAGGAACGGATCGTCGAGCGGTTCGACAGGCATGGGCTCTTGGGCGGCGACTGCATTGCAGCGCAAGGGCGCCCGATCGATGAGGCGCAGTTCGAGCGGCTGGCGCAAACTGGAACGGTGGTGGCGGTAAGCCCGCTGAGCAGGTTGATCGACAACCCCGGCGGCGGTTGGGATGCGTT
This sequence comes from Myxococcaceae bacterium, assembly GCA_035262305.1. GTDB lineage: Bacteria > Myxococcota > Myxococcia > Myxococcales > Myxococcaceae > DATFTC01. Next base: position 43,551 of record DATFTC010000390.1, read on the forward strand.
CTTGGTGCCTCACGCTCTGATTGCGCTCGGCACCGGCGGTTCGATTTCGCTCCGCGAGGAAGCGCTTGTTTCGTTCGCCGCGGCGATGCGGCTGGCACGGCTCGGGCAGCTTCTCGACCCCGAACGGATGCTCTCGCGGGTTCTCCGGGATGCTCCGGCGCAGCTCATCGCGCGCGTATTTGGCGAAGCGACGGGAGCGGTGGAGGTTGGAGAGAGCGCAGACCTCGTCGTTTACGATTTCATTCCCTCAGAGGAAAACGCATCCGAGCGCGCACCGCTGCTGCTGGTGGACCTGGTGCGCTCCCCGGTCGCTTGGACGATCATCGCCGGTCAGGTGGTGGTGAGGGAAGGGCGCTTCCTGGCGCACGATTATCTCGAGCTGGCCGAGGAGGCGCACAGCGCGCTGCATTCGCTGCGGAGCCGGACCGGCGTCCACTGCGCTGCGCCGCCGTCGGGTGGCGGCGCCGAGCTCCCTTGAGCGATTCGGGCTTTCGCTCGGCGCTTCGAATGGCCAGCTCCAAGCGAGCTCCGCTGCGCGAGTCCGTCCATACCAACGCGTATCGAGCCTTTCACGCCGATGCAGACGGCGTTCCCGGAGTGACGGTGGATTGGTTCGACGGTGTGTGCGTGGTGAGTCTCTACGTCGCTTGGGATGAAAAGACTGAGCGAGAATGGCTCGAGGCCTTGGCGGAGGAGCTCCGGCCGCAAGCGGTCTATCTCAAACGCAGACCGCGACAAGCCAGTCGCATCGCCAAGCTCGACGCGCAGGCGCTCGCTCCGGAGCGACCCGCATTCGGCCAGCCCGTCGCCGAGCGCACCGTCCTGGAAAACGGGCTGCGCTTTCTCATTCGACCTGCCCAAGGTCTCGCCAGCGGCTTGTACCTGGACATGCGCGATACCCGGAAGTGGCTGCGCGGCGAAGTCCAGTCGGGTCGCGTCCTCAATTGCTTTGCGTATACCTGCGGATTCGGCATTTGCGCCCGGGCAGGCGGCGCGGAGCGGGTGGTCAATGTGGACCTCTCGCGGCGAGCGCTCGAGTGGGGGCAGGAAAACGCGCGCCTCAACGGGCAAGCCGTCGCCGGCCAGGACTATCTCTGCGGGGATGTGTTCGACTGGCTCCGCCGGTTTCGCAAGCGCCAGGAGCAGTTTGATTTCGTCGTGCTCGATCCCCCGTCGTTCGCGACCGCGAAAGGGACCCAGTTCACCGCCTCCTCAGATTGGCCCCGCCTGATCGCTTCGGCGTCGCCGATTGTCGAGCGCACGGGAACCGTGCTCGCCTGCTGCAATCAGGCGTCGCTGCCGCTCGAGCGCTTCGAGAGGATGGTTCGACGCGGCTTTGAGACGGCTTCGCGACCCGCCGCGCTGGTGCAGCGATTGGGCGCCTCGAAGCTCGACTTTCCCAGCTTGCCGGCAAAGCGGGACTCGTTGAAGGTTCTGGCTTACCGGCTTGATTAGCGTGCCCGGCGCCGCGGATGATCGGCCCATGCAGTCCGCCGAGCACCATCCGGCGCCGATTTCCTTCGGCAAGTTCACCCTCATCGACCGCATCGCGGTCGGCGGAATGGCCGAGATCTTCCTCGCGCGCCAGGCCGGACTGGACGGCTTCGAGAAGACGATCGTCCTCAAGCGAATCAGACCGCATCTTTCCAAGCAGAGCAGTTTCGTCCGGATGTTCTTGAACGAGGCAAAGCTTGCCGCACAGCTCAATCATCCCAACATCGTTCAGATTTATGACCTGGGCCGGATCGGCGAGAGCCACTACATCGCGATGGAATACATCTTCGGCCGGGACATGCGTCGGATTATTCCCAAGGCCGACTCGTTGGGAATCCCGTTTCCGATGGTGTACGCGCTGAAGATCGCCTCCTCCGTTTGCGAGGGTTTGTATTACGCGCACCAGAAAGGCGATCCCTACGGCAATCCGCTGAACATCGTCCACCGAGATGTCACCCCGGAGAATGTCTTTGTGTCCTTCGACGGGACGGTGAAGATCCTCGATTTCGGCATCGCCAAAGCGGCGAACCAGATCGTCCAGACCGATGCCGGAGAGATCAAGGGCAAGCTCAGCTACATGAGCCCGGAGCAATGCCGTGGAATGAGCCTCGATTGCCGCAGCGATCTCTTCAGTCTCGGCGCGGTGCTTTTCGAGTGGCTCACCGGCTTTAGGCTGTTCACCGGGGACTCCGAAGTGGCGATCATCAAGAGCATCGTCGAGGGGAGGATCTACGCGCCCTCCTATTTCAAGGCCGACATTCCCAAGCCGGTGGAGGAGATTCTGATGCGTGCGCTCGAGAAGGATCGCGAGCGCCGATACCAGACTGCGTGGGACATGCAGTACGCCATCGACCAGTTCCTGACTCACCACGAGTTCACGCCCTCGAATATCCACCTCTCGAATTTCTTGAAGCAACTTTTCGAGGATGAGCTCGAGGAGGAGCGATCGCGAGTGGCGGGGCGAATTCAAGCCACCGCTCCGGCGCGGCCGCCCGAATCGACGCCTTCGGATGCGCCCGCGACGGCGAAGGAAAGCGGCGAAGCGACTGCCCCAACCGCGCCGGAGGATGCCGTGAGCGTCAAATTCGAGGAGCAAGACCTTCGAGCGCTGACGGGGATCGCCAAGAAGAGAGGCGTCTCAATCGATGCCCTGGTGCGGGAGATCGTGTCTGGCTGGCTTAAGCACCGACAGAGCTGAACGATGCCTCGCCTGAAGCTGGTGCTTGAATACGATGGCACGGATTACGTGGGCTGGCAGCCGCAGACCAATGGGCCGTCGATCCATCGCGAGGTGGAGCGGGCGGTGCGGGCACTGGTCAGCGAAGAGGTGACCATTCTTGCGGCGGCGCGCACCGACTCCGGGGTCCATGCTGCCGGTCAAGTCGTTTGCTTCACCACCCGCCGCGCGCTTCCCCTCAAAGCGTATTGGATGGGTCTCAATAACCTGCTGCCGAAGGACATCGCCGTCGTCGAAGCGAGCGAGGTCGCCGAGGATTTTGATCCCAGGCGACTTGCGCGGGGAAAGACGTATCGCTACCTGATCTTCAATCGGCGGGCGCCGTCCCCGCTGCGGTTGCGGACCCATTGGCAGATCTTCCAGCCGCTCGACGTGCCGGCGATGCAGCTGGCCAGCGCGGCCCTGCTCGGGCGACACGACTTCTCCGCATTTCGCGCTTCGGATTGCCAGGCCGCGCACCCGGTGCGGGAGCTTCGAGAGGTCTCCATTTCCGGCGCGGCGGGCGGTGAAATCGTCGCCACCGTGGAAGGGACGGCCTTCCTCAAGCACATGGTGCGCAACATCGTCGGCACCCTGGTGGAAGTGGGCAAGGGGCGCAAGCCGGTCGAGTGGGTCCAGCAGGCGCTCGAGTCCAGAGATCGAAATCGGGCCGGTCCCACCGCCCCGGCCCACGGTTTGACCTTGATGAAGATCCTGTATGGCGAGTCCTTGCAATCCGGCGCGATCGGCGGCGGCGCGGCGATCGACGATGAATTGGACTAGGTAGAGCGGCCCCCGTCGCTGGAGTCGGCCAGTCCTACGCTTTGGCTTTCTTGACCAGCCTCAGCTCGTCGCGCCCAGCTTCGGCCAGCACCGTATCGCCCGGCGCAAACTGGCCGCTCAGCACCTTCAGGGCGAGGGGATCGAGCAAGTACTTCTGGATCGCGCGCTTTAGCGGTCGCGCTCCGTAGACCGGATCGTATCCTCGTTCGCCGAGCAATTTGAACCCGCCCTCGGTGAGCTCGAGCGTGAGCCGCTTCTCGTCGAGCAACTTCTTCACGCGGGCGAGCTGCAGCTCGATGATTCTCTCGATGTCCTCGCGCCGAAGCGACTCGAAGATGACGATGTCATCGACGCGGTTGAGAAACTCGGGCCGAAACTGCTGGCGCAGCGCCTCCATCACCTGGCCCTTGGTGAAATCGTCGAGGTGCTTCTTCCCCGCCATGCCCTCCTGAATCAGGTCCGAGCCGATGTTCGAGGTCATGATCATCACCGTGTTCTTAAAATCCACGGTGCGACCTTGACTGTCGGTCAGCCGTCCGTCGTCGAGTATCTGCAGCAAGACGTTGAAGACGTCGCGGTGCGCCTTTTCGATCTCGTCGAACAAGATCACCGAATAAGGCCGGCGGCGAATGGACTCGGTGAGCTGGCCGCCTTCTTCGTAGCCGACATATCCCGGCGGGGCGCCGATCAGCCGCGCCACCGCGTGCCTCTCCATGTATTCGGACATGTCGATCCGCACCAGCGCGTTCTCGTCGTCGAAGAGGAACTCCGCCAAAGCCTTGGCCGACTCGGTCTTGCCGACCCCCGTCGGTCCCAGAAAGATGAACGACCCAATCGGCCGGTTTGGATCCTGTAGGCCCGAGCGCGCACGCCGAACCGCGTTGGAGACGGCTTGAATCGCGCTCTTTTGGCCGATCACCCGCTGGCTGAGCCGCTCCTCCATGCGCACCAGCTTTTGCACCTCGCCCTCGAGAAGCCTGGTAACCGGGATGCGGGTCCATTTCGCCACCACCTCGGCAATGTCCTCGGCATCGACCTCTTCCTTGAGGAACTTCTGCTTCTTCTGCAGCTCCCCGAGCTTCGTGTTCTGCTGGGCGATTTCCTTCTCCAGCGAAGGGATGATCCCGAACTTGAGTTCGGCGGCGCGGTTCAAGTCGCCGGTGCGCTCCGCCGCCGCTTGCTCATTCTTCGCCTTCTCCAGCTTCTCCTTCAGGCTGCGCAGCTGGGCGATCGCGTTCTTCTCCGCTTCCCAGTGCGCCTTGAGGCCGGCGAACTGCTCGTTCAAGGCCGCCAGCTGGCGCTCGATCTGCGCCAACCGCTCTTTTGAATGTGGGTCGGACTCCTTTTTCAGGCCTTCCCGCTCGATTTCGAGCTGGATGATCCGGCGGCGCACTTCATCAACTTCGGTGGGCATCGAATCGATTTCTATGCGCAATCGCGAGGAAGCCTCGTCGACCAAGTCGATCGCCTTGTCAGGGAGGAACCGATCGGTGATGTACCGATGGGACAAAGTCGCCGCTGCCACCAGCGCAGAATCCTGGATTCGGACGCCGTGGTGCACCTCGTACCGTTCTTTGAGCCCGCGCAGGATGCTGATGGTGTCCTCGACGCTGGGCTCGCTCACCATCACCGGCTGGAAACGGCGCTCCAGCGCCGCGTCTTTCTCGATGTTCTTCCGGTATTCGTCGAGCGTGGTGGCGCCGATGCAGTGCAGCTCCCCGCGCGCCAAGGCGGGCTTGAGCATGTTGCCCGCGTCCATCGATCCTTCCGCCTTGCCGGCGCCGACGAGGGTGTGCAGCTCGTCGATGAAAAGGATGATCTCTCCCTGCGCGGCTGCAATCTCCTTCAGCACGGCCTTGAGCCGCTCCTCGAACTCGCCGCGAAACTTGCTACCGGCGACCATCGCCCCCAGGTCGAGCGCGACGAGCCTTTTGCTCTTCAGATTTTCCGGGACATCGCCGTCGACGATTCGCCGAGCGAGCCCTTCGACGATCGCCGTCTTGCCCACGCCGGGATCGCCGATGAGGACGGGGTTGTTCTTCGTTCGGCGCGAGAGGACTTGGATGACCCGGCGAATCTCCTCGTCGCGGCCGATCACCGGATCCAGCTTTCCTGCTCGCGCTTCGTCGGTGAGGTCGCGGCCGTACTTCTCGAGGGCGCGGTAGGTGGATTCGGAATCCTGACTGGTGACCCGGCCGCTTCCGCGAACATCCTTGAGCACGGCGAGAATCCGCTCGCGCGTGACGCCCGAGGATTTGAACACCTCGCCGATCGGCCCTTTGTCCTGGGCCATGGCGAGCAGGATGTGCTCCGACGAAACGTACTCGTCCTTCAGCGCCTTTGCCTCGTCTTCCGCCTTATCGAACAGCCTGACCAGCCGCGACGACAGAACGGCGGTCTCACCGCCTTCGACTCGCGGCAGCTTCGCGAGGGCTTCGTCCACCCGCGCACCGACGAGGCGCGGATCGGCGCCGATCTTGCGAAGAATCGGCTCCGCGATGCCGTCCTGCTGAACCAGCAGCGCATTGGCCAGGTGCTCCGGCTCGTACTGTGGATTTCCTGCTCGGCGCGCGAGCGTTTGGCCGTCCTGAATTGCTTCCTGGGCCTTGAGCGTGTATTTGTCTAAGCGCATGTGAAAAGCTAAGTCTCCTCCGGAACTTGGCAAGCAGCTGCGCGACGCGTCGCGACGGACGGACCCACCGCGTCCATGCTTAGCGGGCGGGTGTCGGGGCGGACCTCAGCTGGAGGGGGAAAGCTATTCTGGAAGCGCACGGCGGCTACCTGTCGGTTTTACAGAGCTTCGACATCTGCGCGCTGATGCGCCTGGCTCGGGAAGCGCTCGCGGAGGAGGGACATGGCGGGGATAGTTGCTCATTGGCGATTTCGCGCGTTCCTCGAAAGAAGGTGATCCGCATCGCCTTCGATTCACCTCACACCTACGGGCGACGAGGCGCCTGCTGGTACGACGAGCACCACGCGTTCGCTCGCCTCCTGTCCGCGCAGTTCGATGCTCGGGTACATGCGTACGTCCTCGATCCTGAGGAGTTCGAGAAGGTGACGACCTATGCCGCCGGGCGGCCCGTCGGGGGGGAGACCCTCCGCTACGACGAGGTGGATCCGCCGACGGACGCCGCCGACGAAAACGCGTTCGAAGAGATCAAGTCGCGCTGGCCGCTCGGCTACTTAGCCCAGATTCTGGGCGTGACCCGCAGCGAGTTGATCAAGCTGCCGCGCGCGCCAAGCGTGCTTTTGGACTTGGGCGGGACAGCGCCTCAGGGCGAGCTGACGGACATCTTGCCGCCGCCGGCCTGGTAGGCAGGCTTTAGGGGACATTGTCCATTGCGGCGAGCAGCTGCTTGACCTTCTGTCTGCGAAAGTACTGCGACAAGGCTGCGTATGCTCCGACCACCGCCGCCGTCTGCGCCACGGCAATTGCCACCCCCCACGAGCGGGCGCTGGCCTCGAGCTCGGCGGGGGTTAAGCTGCTGAGCGACGGAATCACGCTCGCCGATCGCCCCCAGGCCGCCCCCACTTTGCGCCACACCACCGCGAGCTGTGCTCCGTCCAGCGTTCGCAGCAC
>DATFTC010000391.1:0-3853 GCA_035262305.1 Myxococcaceae bacterium
AGCCGCTCGGCCTCCAGCTCATTCAAGACCACGTCCGCCTTCGCTTCGGCGATCCGGCCTCGGGCCTCGGCGAGCTCGGCGCGTTGCTCGTCGGCGCGAATCTCCGCCAAGAGCTGGCCGCGGCGCACGACATCCTTCTCCTTCACCTTGAGTTGGATGAGGGTGCCGGCGAAATCCGTTCCCACCACCACCTGGGCACCGGGATAAGCCGCCAGCCGCCCTTCCGCCCTAATACGGGCCTCTACCGCGCTCGCAGGCTTCACCCGCGTCGGAGCGGCACCCGCGCTGAAGGTCACTCCTCGGATTTGAAGCACGGCAAATGCCGTTAGCAAAATTCCCAAAACAACCAACGCCACCGTCTTCAAGTTCAAGCTTCGAATCATCGGAGCACCTCGGTTAATTGAGCAATCGACCGTCTTGAATGCGAACGACGCGGTCAGAAATAGTTCTCACTTTTGGATCGTGTGTCACGATCAGGAGCGCGCGGTTCTCTTCTTTCGCCAATTTCCTGAACAGCTCCAGAATCTGCAACCCCATTTGCGAGTCGAGATTGGCGGTCGGCTCGTCGGCGAGCAGGACCTTGGGATTGCCCGCGAGCGCGCGGGCAATTGCTACCCGCTGCTTCTGCCCGCCGGAGAGATCTCTGGGCAGGAAGGAGCTCCGGGGCGCCAGCTCTACCTTCTCGAGCGCAGCTTCCGCTTGCCGTCGCGCTTCGGGCCCTCGAACGCCCTTGATGTTCAGCGCGTATTCAATATTTTCGACCGCGGTCAGCGCAGGAAACAAATTGAACTGTTGGAAGACAAAGCCAATCGATCGCCGCCGGATCGCGGGGAGAAGATTGGGTTTCTTTGAATTCACCGGCTCGCCATCGACGACCAACTCACCCGAGCTGGGCGTCAGGATGCAGCCGAGGATGGAGAGCAAAGTTGTCTTTCCGGAGCCGGACGGTCCCTCGAGGGCGGTGACCTCACCGGGCATCAACGACAGCGATACGCCGTTGAGAACATTGACCACTTCTTTTCCTTCGTTGAAGGATTTGCGAATTTGCTTTGCTTCCAAAACAGACATTGCGTCACCTCTTAGGTTCGGAAGACCAGCGCGGGGTCGATCGTCGCGACCTTGCGGAAAGAGAGGAGCGAGGCGGCGAGGCACATCGCGATCGTGCCGACGAATACCCCAGTCCAGAGCGTCGGCGGGATGATCAGCTTGAGGTCCGCCTTGAGGACCAACTTACCCACTAAATAGGAGGGGATCGCCCCGAAGACGAAGCCGACCAACGCCGAGATGGTGGCCTGGCGCATCAGAATTCCGTAGATGTCGGAATTCCCTCCGCCGATCGCTTTCACCGTGCCGAACTCTTTGAGGTGCTCCATCGTTGACGTGTACAGCGTTTGTGCGACCACCACGACGCCGACCAGGCAGCCCAAGAAGACAGTGATGAACATGTTCAGACCGAGGCCGGTGCTGATGATCCAGTAATTTCGAGAGCGGCTCGCCCATTCTTGGCGGGTGAAGACGTCGTTGAACGGAAGCCGGCGCTTAATCTCAGCCCGCACGGCTTCGAGATTTGCCCCCGGTGCGAGCTTCACCAAGATGTAGCTCGTCCGGTTGGGTTGAAGGTTGGTCGCGATGCGCTGTGCTTGGTCGTAGTCCATGAATGAAATCGGCGTGGTGGTGAAGGAGCGCGCGTCTTTGCTGATGCCGATGATCTTCAGTCGGTGCCCAGTGAACTCTCGGTAGTCTCCCACGTGGAAGGCTCCGAAGCGCTTGACCGCGGATTGGTCCAAGAAGACGTAGGCGCCGCGCTTGAGGTCCGCGACGTTTCCCTCGACGACTTTCCATGGAAAATTCCAGCGCTCGAAGTTCTCCAGCGCGTAAACCTGGCTGCTCTCTTCTGCGCCGGTGGGAAGCGAGACATTCATGAATTGGACGATCAGGTTGTCTGCCATTTCCACGCCGGGCACCGAGCGAACACGCTGAAGTCGAGAGTCCGGGAACGTATGGGCGAAATCCACGTTCGGAGTGTTTTTCGAGGTGACCCAGAGATCTGCGGGGAGCTTCTCGATGGTGATGGTGGCGTTATCGAGCAGACCCAAGAACAAGCCAATCTGAACCAGCACCAGAGTGACCGCGAACGCGACGCCTGAGATGGTGATTACAAATCGAAGCTTGTCGTGAAGCAGATTTTTTCGTGCCAGATCAACCATTGGGCTGCTCCTGTCGAAGAACTCCTCGGTAAAGGGCGTCGAGCATTCCTTGAGCTGTCGCGTCGAGCGGACGCCAGTCGAGCCATTTGTCTTTGGCGAGCACCAGGTGAAGCGTCACCACGCCGTGCACTCCCGCCCAGAGCACTTGTGCCAAGAGGTCGGGGTCCTTCCACTCGTTGAGGAAGGCGCCCTTGGCCATCGCGTCTTTGACTACGGCGACCACGAAGGCATAGGCGTCGCGCTGAACGTCGCCCTTTCCCGACTCGTCTTCTTGGAAATCCGGCGGTCGCGGCGTCATGAACATCAGCCGGTAGTGGTTGGGATATCGGACCGCGAAGTCGACGTAGGCCCGGCCCGTCTGGCGCAGCCTCTCGACCGGATCCTCGATCATCGCAACCTGCTGAAACGCGGTCGCCAGCATTTGAAAATCTTCTGCGCACAGCTCGCGCAGCAGCGTTTCCTTGTCCTTGAAGTGGACGTAGATCGCCGTCGGCGAGTACTCGATCCGCTTGGCGATCTTTCGCATCGTCACGGCGTCGTACCCCTGTTGGATGAACAGCTTTCGCGCGGCGTCGAGAATCTTGCCGCGGACCTTCAGCCGTTCTCGCTCTCGCCGTTCGCTCGACCCCACCTGACTGCCTCCGATTCAGAACACCGTTCTGTTCAAGAACAGCGTTCACTTAACGCCGTTAAGCTACAGAGCGGCGTTCTAGATGTCAACGGCTTTTTTCGGGAGGCCATCGTGCTTGGGCGCAGTGGAGGCCAACATCCTTAGACCATTCAGCTTTTCGTCGTTAGAAGCCAGCGAGGACGCGTTCGGACCGGCGTGGTTCCCGGACATCGACACCAAGCTCCGGTGCGTGGCGATCGGTTCACGCTGGACTCCAACACTGCGCGGCGAATAAGGCGTGCGAGCCGCTGTTCTCTCGCTGCAAATGGCGGCGATTGCTCTGTCGATTCTTTCATGCATCAGCTGCGTGTGGCATATCGACGCGATGCCGAATACGGGAAATGCTTTGTTTGCCTCGAGGCCGGGCGATCCAAAGCCGCCTGCGAAGAGCGAGGCGTCAGTCGACGGTCCCCGTGACGCGGGAGCGAATCAAGGCATCCACTACGACGTGGTGTTCCTGCCGGGCGGCATCGATCGCGTCATTTTGACCAAGCGCGACGACGCACGGAATCTCTGCATACAAGTGACGCTCGACTCGCCGCCGCTGGAGGTGCAAAGCTCGACCGCTGCCAACGTGCAGCTGCCCCCGAATTGGGCGCTGGAGCGAGCGATGCTGGTGCGCGATGCAACTGCGTGCCGCGGCACGCTGCGGCGATTCCCGGCGGGCGCAATCGACGCCAGCGAGGCCTCAGGCTCGGTCCGCTGGGGAAACTCGCCTACGGAAGGAACGGTGGTCGATCTGAAACTTTCCTTTCCATCGCACGGCGCGGAGCCAGCTTTCAGTGAGCTGCTGTCTTTCAAGCGGTGATACAAAGAAAAGCCCCCGCGTCGCGCGAGCAACGCAGGGGCCATTCCACCGAAACGCGAAGGAGCTGTAGTGCTACTCGAGCATCGCGTTGGAGAACTTGCCGAAGTCCCACGCCATGCGCGGGTTGTTTCCGACGCGGATGTGCGCGCCCTCTTCGAGCGCGCTGGC
>DATFTC010000392.1:0-15834 GCA_035262305.1 Myxococcaceae bacterium
CTCTGAGGGACCTCGCAAAGCTTGTCATGCCCGCCTATTAGCCGCTGGTCCTTGCAGGCCTCCGGCTCGAATTGGAAACAGCATTCGCACATTCCCGGTTGCGTTCACCGTTGGTTGTAGAACCGAACGATTATCTCTCGCAGACTCAGCCGCGCCTGGTGCAGGCGGCTCTTGATCGCCGGGACCGAGTCGCCAAGAATGTTGGCGATCTCATCGTAGCTCAGCCCCGTCACATCCCGGAGCAAGACCACCTCGCGATGACTCCGTGGCAATTGGTCCGTGCCGTCTTCAATTGCGCTGCGCAGCGAGGGGCTCAGAGGTCGTTCGTCGGCGCCGCGTGCCCAATCGGTGCTCGGGTACTGCGCCAGCGCGCCGTCCGCGCCGAAATCGGACGACTTGACTTCCATAACAGCCGACTGCGCCAGCGCCGTTGGCTCTAGCCGCAGTCTGATCAGCGCATGACTTGACGCAATCCGGTGAACCCACGCAACGAGCTCCGCCTCACTGCGAAATTCACTCAGGTGTAGATAGGCGGAAAGGAAGCTCTCCTGGGCGATCTCCGCCGCTGCCGTTTCGGATCGCGTCATCCGCAGGCCGAATCCATAGACTTTGTCGCGGTGCCGCTCGACAAGGTTCTCGAAGGCAGACATGTTGCCGCCCTGTGCTCGCGCGAGGAGCTCGGGATCGCGCATCGGATGGCTCGCTCTCGCTCAGGGAGTCAGCGCGACAATCAGGCCCCAGAGAAGAAGACCCAATCCAAAGCCAACCACGGCCACGGGCAGGAGATGGTTCGTCAAGAGGCCGACGCCGAGCCCGATGAGGGTGGCCCCGGGGATGACCAGCAGAAAGGCTGCCGTCCTGGGCCCTTGGCGCACCCAATACTTCACGTCTGATTCGTCGGGGATGTACTTTGGCTCTTCGACATTTGTGTTCATGACCTGCGCCCCTGTGTTCATGACCTGAGCCTCATTTCGAGGCCGAGGCCATCCTCTACAATTTCGCAGCGACCGAAACGGCTTTGCCCCGCCATCCGCTGCAGAGCATCCGGGCCGTGCGCCGTCCTGAGGAGCACATGGCGGAAGACCCATTTGGTGAACAGGGCGTTCAGCGGGGAGAGGCGCATGCGCTGAACTTCCTCGTCGATGTCGCGGAGCGAAGCATCCTTGCGCAAGTCGTAGATGGACGCCGTGCCGCCTGGCCTGAGAACGCGGTGGATCTCGTTGAGGACGCCGACCGGGTCGCTGAAGTTTTTGAACGCGGCCATGCAGACGACGTGATCGAACGAGCCGTCTGGAAACGGCATGTGTGCCGCGTCGCCCTGTTGAAAGTCGATTTCAACACCCGCCCGGGCGGCATTCTGTTGCGCGATCCGGACGAACGAGCGGCTGATGTCCAAACCGGTGACCTGGTAGCGCGCGAGCTTCGCGATCAGGATCGCCAGGAACCCCGGTCCCGGCGCGACCTCGAGCACCCGACTGCCCGGCGGAACCGTTTCCGCGACGGCACGCGCCACGGCCTCGAACCTGCGCTGGTCGCGGCCAGTGTTGCGGTTGTACCAGTTGGCAATGAATCCCTCCATCGGCAAGCCCCGGTACGGTTTCTGCCTCAGTGTCACGCTCATTCGGTCTCCTCACTTTAGCTAACAAAGGTCACTACAAGCTAACAAAGTTAGCATAATGCCAACATCGTTGCGGTGTCAACCGGATTTGCTATCGTTCGACCTCGGATCGAGATCCTGCCGTGAGCTTTGTCCCCTACCGCGAAACCCATCGTCGCCGAAAGCGACAGCCACTCGACCGTGCGCAGATCGTTCGCGCGGCGCTGGCGCTGCTGGACGAAGTGGGTCTCGACGACCTTACGATGCGGCGTCTCGCCGAGAAGCTCGGGGTGAAGGCCGCCTCGCTCTACCGCCACGTTCGGGACAAGGAGGAGCTGCTCGTTTTGCTCGCGGACGAGATCACCGGGGAAATTCCGGTGGTCGAGCCGCGCGGAAGTTGGAAGGAGCAGCTGGTGGAGATGGCGCGCAACGTGCGGCGTGGTCTGCTCGCGCACCGGGACGGCGCACGCTTGCTGGCGAGCACGGCACCGTTTGGACCGCAGCGACTTCGCCACATCGAGGCGGTACTGCGCACGCTCAGGTCCGCCGGGCTGAGTGGCGGCGATGCCGCTCGCGCGGCGTACCATATGAACAACCTCGTCACCGAGTTCGTTGCTGACGAGGGACGCTTCGACCAGCAGGCAGAGGCGATGGGGACGACGCGGCGAAAGATGCTCGGCGAGGCCCGCCGATACTTCAGCGCTCTTCCGAAGGACGAGTTCCCCAATATCGTCGAGCTCGCCGCGGATCTGGCCGACGATGACGCCGACGGGCTGTTCCAGTTCGGGGTCCAGGTCTGGCTTCGCGCCATCGAGCAACTTTCACGCGGCCGCGGCTGAGCAATCGCGGTGTCACGCGTTCAGCTGGCTCGGCGTGCGAAGCAACTGGGGCGCCGCGCCGGTTCGGTCTCGGACGATCAGCGTGAGTGGTATGCCAACGCCGAGCGCGTGCCAGACGAGAAGGATCGCGAACATCGGGGACCGTACCGGGGTCGCACTCGCGCGACTGAGGGGCACAATCAAAAGATCCATCGCGAGCCAAATGAATACGCCCAGGACTGCGCCGACGATCAGCGCCCCGCGGGTGGTCGCCGTGAGCTCGCGCAGTCGCCCCGATGCAGCTCGCAGCGCTGCGTAGACAAGCGTCCAACCGGCGGCCACTGCGAAGTGCAGCCCCAGCCCGAGCGCCACCGTCGCGGCACCGCCGCGGAATGCGGCACGCCCGAGCAACGCGCCCGCGATCGACTGCATGAGCTGAGCGGCCGAGCACAGACGCAGCACGTAGACGTAGAGCACGACAGCGAAGGCGCCATCGAGCACGGACACCACCGTTGCTGCAGCCAACAGCCGCGAAATCGGCGCTCGCGGCGCAGCCGTGTGTGCCTGGATCATGCCTGCGAAACTCCAAAGAATCCGTCGAGCAGGCTAATCAGCATCAATCGCGCGCGATGGACGCGGTGGCGGATTTTCCCAGCGGAAGTCTCCAGGATGCAGGCGGTCTCCTCAGCCGGCAACTCGACGAGATCGCAGAGGACGAAAGCCGCTCGAACGTCGTCATCCATGCGTTCGAGCGCTTCGTGAAGGAGAGCGGCGAGACTGCCATCCTCGAGAGCAGGGTCGGCGAGGTCGCGCCAGTCCCCGGCGATCGGCATCCGGCGCGGACCCTCATCGCCTGGCGTCGGAGCAAGCTCCGTGGAGCTCGTCGCGAAGCTTCGGAGGCGCCGTCTGGCCAAGGCGGTCTTGATCGCGATCCCGCAGAGCCGCGCTCTGAAGCTGCCAGTGAGGCGGCCTACCGATCGAATCTCGCGGCAAACGGCGATGAAAGTCTCAAGGGTCAGCTCGTCTGCTTCACTCGACGCGTCGCACATGTTCCGCACGATCGTGTAGACGGCGTCGCCGTGACGCCCAACCAGAATGCCAAGCGCCGCTTCGCTTCCCAGCCTCGTGTATTCGACGAGTGTCTCATCGAGCGAAGAGAGCTCGGCCAATTGGTGCGCTGTGGTCTTGAGAATCATGGCCGTCCAAACAAATGCGTTGAAGTTGGTCCGGCCGGAAGGTCCAAATTGCCGCTTTATCTTTGGTCCAAGTCGCGACTAGCGCGGAGGCACTCGCTCGAGGGCGGAGCGCAGCGTGGATACCGCGCGGCGCGTGCGCGCCGCTGATACAGCCCCGAACCCGAGCACCAGGCCGCCTCGCTGCAGCGGCCGGATGGCGTATCTGGAAAGGGGGATCATCTCCAGGTCCAGAGCCAGGGCGACCTTGGTCACCGCGCGGTCATTCATTCCCGGAGGCAGCCGCGCGACGACTTCGAGCCCGGCGCTGGAGCCCACGATCTCCAGCTGCTCGGCGAGCTCGGATTGCAAGGCACCGAGCAACGCTTCCCGCCGCTCTGCGTAGAGCAGCCGCATCCGGCGCAGATGCCGGCCGAAATGCCCCTCGCTGATGAAGTCGCACAGAGCGAGCTGGGGAAGCAGCGGAACGTGGCGCGACACCAGCGAGAGCGCCGAAGCAAAAGGGTCCACCAAGGCATCTGGCAGCACCGCGCAGGCGAGGCGGATGCCGGGGAACATCGATTTGGTGAATGTCCCAATGTAGATGACGACGCCGTGGCGATCGATCCCCTGCAGCGCGGGCAGCGGGCGGCCGTCGTAGCGGAACTCGCTGTCGTAATCATCCTCGAGGATCCAGGCGTCGCTTTGGCGCGCCCACTCGAGCAGCTTTACTCGGCGCTCGAGCGACAGCGTTGCTCCGAGCGGCGACTGCCGCGCGGGAGTGACGTAGACCATCCGCGCCTCAGGCGCAGCCTCGATGCCTGCATTGACATCGATGCCGGCCCGGTCGACCGGGACCGGCACCAGCCGAGCGCCCGCGCCGCGCAAGACGTCCCGAGCACCGAAATGGCCCGGGTCTTCCATCCAGACCGCGTCACCCTCGTCGAGGAGCAGCCGCGCCAAGAGGTCTAGGATTTGCTGCGTACCGCCGCCGATGACCACCTGATCGGCGCTGCATCCCACGCCGCGGTAGACTCGCAGGTGCTCCGCGATCGCCTCGCGAAGAGGCTGATAGCCCCGGGCGTCGGCTTCGCGGAGGCGATCCGGTCGAGCGTGGCGCGCGTGGCGCGCGAGGAGCCGTCCCCAAAGCGCTCCCGGGAATGCATCCACCGCTGGAGCGTGCGGGCGAAAGGGCCTCGGCGCCGGCAACCGCGAAATCGGAAAAGGCGAGCGCGAGAGGTGCTCGCCGCGTTTCGAGAGAGCGATGTGGCGCGCGGCTTTTTCTCCCGGAGGTCGAGCTCGGCTCGGCATGAACCAGCGCTCCGGCAGGCTCTCGACGATGGTGGTTCCGGCGCCGCGCGCGCCTCTCAGATAGCCTTCCGCCGTCAGCTGCTCGTAGGCCAGTACCACCGTCCCACGCGCCACGCGAAGCTGCCGTGCGAAGTCTCTTGAAGAGGGCAGGCGCGCGCCCGGCCGAAGCCTCCCGTCCTGCATTGCAGAGCGGAGCGCTTCGCAAATGGCGGCCTGCAGCGACCGACCATCGCTCTTGAGCGCGAGGGGGAGCTCTCGGAGCGCGATCGGTTGGTTCATCGTGGACCAACGATAATCGCGCTCAGGTTCAGCGGCCGGCGAATATGGGATGCTCGGTCGCGCGACCGGCGAGGGCCTGTCGAAGCTCCTCTGCGCAGCTCTCTCGAACTACAAAAGTTCCCGCGCGAGTATCGATCTGGACGACCTCTGGAGCTCTTTGCTCCGCCAACGCCCTGTTTGTAGCTTGTGCCTCGTCCGACGCGATGCCCGACGTGGTGCTCACCCACAGGCCGAAAGCGACCAAGGATCGGATCATAGTCACCTCCAGGACGGCTAGAGATATCACTTTAGGTAAAAAAGATCAGCATTGATGGCCTCGGGCGTTGAGCGCCCCGTCGAGGCGCCGAGCCACGAACGGGAGTCCGAGGGCTGGTTCCAGTGATGCCACTTGAGCGCACACCGTTTTCGCGCCTCCATCGACCGCGCTTTGACGTCTCAACCAAGACGTCATGCTACTTACCAGTTGACAGCACACTGACAAGACGTTAGTACCCTTACCATGACACCCAATGCGCTGCCTGGCCATACCGTGCACGGGGCCGCCTTCACCGAGGTGGTGCTGGAAGTCTTTCGGCTGAACGGCGAGCTGCTGGCCGCTGGCGATCAACTGGCGGCTGGGCTCGGGCTCACCGCGGCGAGATGGCAGGTGATGGGCGCGGTCGCCCAGGTCCCGCTGACCGCCGCGCAGATCGCGCGCCGCATGGGTCTGGCGCGGCAAAGCGTTCACCGCACGGTTGGCCTACTCGAACGCGAAGGCGTCGCGGAGCGAATTCCCAATCCGGATCACCGGTCAGCCGACCTGGTGCGGCTTACCGATCGGGGGACGAAAGCGTACGCCGCCATCTCCCAGCGGCAGGTCAGCTGGGCGAATCGATGCGCCAGCTCGCTTTCCCTCTCTTCCCTCGAAACCACTTTGCGCACGCTGAGGGCGGTCAGGGAAGCACAGGAGTTTGCCCCGCGCAGAAACAAGTCGCACCAACAAAGGAGGAGCAGGTCATGAAGTTCATCGAGATGGACGAGAGGGTTGCGTTTCGTGAACAGTTGCAGCAGGAGGGCGGCCCGGTCGTGCTGGTCAACCGGTTCAGCGTCAAGCCCGAAGAAGCCGACCAGCTGCTCAGGGTATGGGCGGCCGACGCCGAAGTGATGATGCGCCAGCCGGGATTCATCTCCACGCAGCTCCACCGCGGCGTCGGAGGGAGCGGCGAGTTCCTCAACTACGCCGTGTGGCAGTCGATCGAAGATTTTCGGCGAGCGTTCGCCAATCCGGAGTTTCAGGCCCGCCTGAATCAATATCCGCCCAGCACAACGACCTCGCCGCATCTCTTCGAGAAGATCGCGGTACCGGGTGTTTGTGGTGCTTGAGTCCCTTCGACGCTAAGTCAATTTGTTGCCGCCGCTTGTGTCTGCGCCGGCTTCGCGCCCGTTCCATCGCCGACGAAATCGCACAGCCACTTGTGAACCGTGTCGTACCAGAACAACGAGTTCTGTGGCTTGAGCACCCAATGGTTCTCGTTGGGGAAATAGACCAGGGTGCTTCTCACGCCGCGGTTCTGCAGGATGTTGAAAAGCTCGAAGCCCTCCGCGTCGGGAACGCGGTAATCGAGCCCGCCGTGGATCACTAGGGTTGGCGTCTTGAAGTTTGCCGCTGAAAGGTTTGGAGACACTTTGCGGAAAGAAGTCTCGTCCTCCCAGAATTCGGGGGTGCGCTTTTTGCTCCCACCGTGGTCCGACCCGTATTGGGCGTAGCGATCGGACACGCCCGCGTGAACCACCAGCGCTTTGAACGGGTGCGGCCGCCCGAGCAGCACGCTCGCCAGATAGCCTCCGTAGCTCCCGCCGCCCGCGGCCATTCGCGTTGAATCGATCCACGGTTGGCGCGCGAACCACTCCGCGGCTGCGATCGTGTCGCGATAGGGCTTGGTCACCCAATCGGGGTCGATGCTCGCGGTGAACGCCTCGCCAAAGCCGGATGAGCCATGGAAGTTGTGCCAAGCGACGACGTAGCCCCAGCCGGCGAACACCTGCGTGTTCCATCGCCAGGCGAATCCGTCGGTAACGCCCAGGTGAGGGCCGCCGTGAAGGAGGAAGTAGAGCGGGTACTTCTTCGAGCGATCGAAGCCGGGCGGATATCCGATCCACATCTGGATCTGCTTGCCGTCAGAACCCTCGTAAGTGACGCTCTCGTGTTTCGCCAATTCGACGCCGGAGAGCAGCGAATCGTTGAAGGTGGAAAGCTTGGAAGCCGCGCCGGTCGCGAGGTCGAGACGCACGAGCGTGGGAGGCTCGGAGAAACTCTCTCGCAGCGCCACGGCGGTGCGCCCATTCTTCGAGATAGAGACGCTGGCGAAGCTGTGCTCCTTGGTTAGGGGCGTAGCCTTCCCCGATGCAGCGTCGATGCGGTAAATGCGCAGAGTGCCGGCATCGTCGATCGACCCGAGGAGCGACTTGCCATCCGGCAGCCACGAGAGGCTCGTCGCCGAACGGTCCCAGGGCTCGGTCACGGTCCTACTCGTGCCCGCGGCGCGGTCGTAGATCGCCAGTCGGACGCGATCGTAGTAGACGCGCGGCACGGCTCGCCGGCCATAAGCAATGAATCGGCCGTCGGGTGAGTAGATCGGCTTGCCGTCGCCCGCGGCATTGCCGGTGGTGAGGTTGCGCGCCGCGCCCCCCTGCACGGGCACTGTGTAGATGTCGGTATTCGGGTCGACGCCAGATTTGTCCGTGTCGGCGGTAAACGCGACCTCCTTGCCGTCGGGCGAGATGTCGTAGTCGCTCCGGTCCGGGTCGGCGTTGAACGGACCGAAGGGAAGCGTCAGCCCGGTGCTGACGGTGAGCGGCGCAGGCTCTCCACCTGCGAGCGCGATCGCGACGAGGCACGCCTGGCGCTCGTCGAGCAATCGATCCCAGTGCCTCGCCGGCGCTTTGTCCCAGACACGCGCCGTCATTCTGGACTCTTTGCGCTCCTTGGCTCTCTTCGCCTGATCGTCCCAGCCCTTCCAGCCGGGGAAGACCCAGGTCGCGAAAGCGATCCGCTTCGAGTCGGGGAACCACTTCGGGGCGAACGCGCCGCCGGGTACCGACGTGAGCCTTCGCGCTTCGCCACCGTCGAAAGCGATGACGTAGAGCTGTGATGTCTCGTCATCGCCGCGCTTCCCGGTGAAGGCGATCCATGAGCCGTCCGGGCTCCAGGTCGGGTTTGAATCGGAGCCGGTGCCCGCGGTGAGCTGTCGAGCCGCGCCGCCGCCGCTGGGCAGAAGCCAGAGGGCGGACGACGGCTTGTCGGTCTTGACGTCGTAGTTGGTGACGGCGAGCACGGCCCACTTGCCGTCGGGAGAGATCGAAGGTGGGCCGAGCCGCGCGAGCTGCCACATCAGCTCGGCGGTCATCGGCTTCTTCGGCGCGGTCTGCTCAGCGCCGCGCGCGAGCACGGGGGCCAGTAAGAATGCTGCGAGCAAGGTCAAGAGGCGGTGCATAGGGTCCCTCCTAGAGAGCGGCGACTCTAAGCTATTTCAGCGCCGCCTTACCATCCGAAAAAGTCAAGCCAAAGCCCGACGTCGCGCGTCCAAAACATGAAATCGAGAAAATCTCAGCGCCCCAGACAAACTCGGCATCGGCCGATTCGAGAATCAGCTCGCGACCCCCCGACGTTAAGCCGTTGGACCGATAGCCACCACGAAGTACGTGGCAGGGACTTTTCCGATATTGCGGATTCCGTGTTCCTCTTTGCCCGCGGCAAATCCCGCTCCGCCAGGACCCAATTGGTATTTCTTTGCGCCAATCGTCAGCTCGACTGTGCCCTCTCGCACAAGCCAGAATTCGCTGTGCTCGTGAACATGCGGAGCATGCGGCGCGGCTCCGGGCTGTAGCACCGTCTCGTGTGCTTCGACCCGCTCGCCAGTGGGGATCTTGCCTTTCATGATGCTGCGGAATTGCGCGTCGCCGCTTTTGTTCTTGGTGACCGGCAACTCCTCGAACTTGACCGCAAAAGATGAGATTGGCTCGCCCTCGGCAGCCCCCTCGATTGCGCTCGGGACGCGCCCCTCGACAGTGCTCGAGACAAGCCCCTCGACAGTGCTCGGGACGATCGAGCCGGCAGGAACAAATGCCAAAGGGACAAATGAACACAATTTACGTCTTGAAATCCTCATCGACTGCCTCCGCGACGAAAAGGGGAGTTTGGGAACCTGGTCTGTACTTCGAAGACAATGTTGCTGCAACCGACAATTCTCCTTGACAATGGAAGAGCTTGACCCTTGTTCAAAGGAAGGCTCGAGGCGAAAGTTGATGCAAGCCGACGAGAAATGTTGTGGAAGTCAGGCGACGAAGAGCCTGAAGGCAGCTTCAACTCACTCGGCTGAGGGTATCCAGTGAGCCTGACCATCATCGATGGCGTGATCATCCTCGCCTACCTGATCTTCACCGTATCTGTCGGCGCGGTGCTGAAGCGTTACACGCGGACCAGCACGGACTTCTTTCTCGCGGGCCGCGCGATCCCTGCCTGGGTCTGCGGCCTGGCATTCATTTCTGCGAATTTGGGCGCGCAAGAAGTGGTCGGCATGGCGGCATCCGGCGCCAAGTATGGAATCGCCACCAGCCATTTTTATTGGATCGGTGCGATTCCCGCGATGGTGTTCGTCGGGCTGTTCATGATGCCGTTTTACTATGGCTCGCGCGCCCGCTCAGTGCCCGAGTACCTCCGCCTTCGCTTCGATGAAAAAACCCGCGCGGTGAATGCAATTTCCTTTGCGATTATGACGGTGTTTTCATCCGGCATTTCGATGTACGCGATGGCCCGGCTTCTGCAGAGCCTGCACGTTCTGGATTCGCCATTTGCGTACTTTCATGTATCGGCCTCTTATGTTTTCGACGTCAGCGTGATTGCCTCTGCGGTCATCGTTTTGGCCTACGTACTCCTCGCTGGGTTGATCAGCGCGATTTACAATGAGGTCCTCCAGTTCTTTCTCATCGTTGCCGGATTCGTTCCGCTCGTCTTCTTGGGGCTGAAGAACGTGGGCGGGTGGGGCGGCCTCGTGGAACGACTTCCGCGAGACTACACACATGCGTGGCAAGGCCTGAGCAACGCCGGATCGAATCCCCTTGGCGTCGATTGGTTCGGTCTGGTGATGGGTTTGGGTTTTGTTCTTTCCTTCGGCTACTGGTGCACCGATTTTCTCGTCGTGCAACGGGCGATGGCCGCCGATTCGATGGAGGCGGCGCGGCGCACCCCGCTCATCGCCAGCGTGCCCAAGATGTTTTTCCCGTTCCTCGTCATTCTGCCGGGCTTGATTGCCATTGCGCTGCCAAACCAGGCGGCCGTGGAGGGTGCGAGTCCGCGGACCTCTGCAGCGGCCGCGGTTTCGCCGCGAATCGGCCGCGGAATTATTCCCGCGAAGATCGACGAGAGAACCGGCCAGCCCGAGCTGGATGCCCAAGGCCAACCGGTGTTGGACTACGATCTGGCCGTTCCCAACATGCTGCTTCACTACTTTCCCCCGGGATTGCTCGGGTTGGGGCTGGTCGCCCTCCTCGCAAGTTTCATGTCCGGCATGGCGGGAAACGTTACTGCGTTCAACACGGTTTGGACGTACGATATTTATCAGTCATACATCCACCGAGGCGCCAGCGATGCGCACTACCTTTGGATGGGGAGGATGGCCACCATCTTCGGCGTCGCGTTCTCCGTCCTGGCGGCTTACGTCGCTCTGCGCTTCAACAACATCATGGATGTACTCCAGCTGGTGTTCGCGTTTGTGAACGCGCCGCTGTTCGCAACTTTCCTGCTTGGAATGTTCTGGAGGCGGGCGACCGGGCACGGCGCTTTTTGCGGGCTGGTGCTGGGCACGGCCGGCGCGGCGCTCCACCAGGGATTCACCCTTCCCGCGGGCGCGCAAGCAGGTCTGAACGGCGGGTGGTTGGGCGCGGTCGTCCATCACTATCCGAGTCAGATGGCGCAGAATTTTTGGACGGCAATCTGGGCCTGGAGCGTTTGCTTCCTCACCACCATCTTCGTCAGCCTGATAACGCGCCCGCGCAAAGAGAGCGAGTTGGTAGGCCTGGTCTACTCCCTGACCGACCGGATTAGGGAAAAACATCTGGTTTGGTACAAACGCCCTGTGTCTCTGGGAATTGCCGTTCTACTCATGGCCGCGATACTGAACTGGGTATTCTGGTAGGAATTTAAGATGCAGCTCGACGTTCGAATGCCGATCGGTCTTCTTTTTGGTTTTCTAGGATTCGTGCTCGCTGTGTATGGTTTGTTCAGCGATCGCGATATCTATCGCGTCTCGCTTGGCATCAACGTCAATCTTGGCTGGGGCTTGGCCATGTTGATTTTTGGCGTCGTCATGTTCTTTTTCGGTTGGAAGAGTCGGCGCGCAGTGTAACGCTAGTAGGGGCCCGCGGGGGGCGTCGAGACCTCCAGCGATGCGCCGGAGGCGCGGTAGCATCCAGCGAGCGCGGCGTCCCCTCGTGGCAGCCTGTTTGTCTTTGCCGCGCGAAGCAAGGAGCGGAGCGTCTCGATAAACGAGTGCGGGTGCCGATCCAGCTGAAGATTTGTTGCCTTCAGTAACTTCCAGCCCGCTCGAGCCAAATCATTCTCTCGGCGCTGGTCGTTTTCCCATACGCGCTTGAGCGAATGGATCCGGTAGCCGTGACTCTCGATCGCAATTCGCTCCCCAGGGTAGGCGAAGTCGACCTCCCCAAGCCACTCGTCCCCGTGGAACACGTTGTAATGAACGACCGGCTCGGGCAGGCGTGATCTTCGGATCAGTCGAAGCATCTTGTCTTCCAACTCGCTGTCGGTTCTTTCGCCAGCGCCATCTCGAGGCGCCAGCAATCGGCGCAAAAGCCTCGTCCCTCGTCTTCCGCCGCAGCGGCGAAGCTCTGCCCTGAGCCGGGCAACATCCGTCATGCCTCGACGGATGGCTTCGTCCAGCAGTTTCTCCAGAGAGCTTCTCGGCAGAGAAGCCGAAAGGTCCACCAGAGTGCGAGTCACGCTCGTGGTCGGAATTCCTTTCACCGTCACCGTGTGCAGCTGCCCACAACGACTGCGGTGCGCGGCGACGTTTGCGCGCTGCAATTGCCTGGGTGCTTGGACGTGCATCCTGCGCGGAGCGGTGACATTGAGACCGTGTAACGCGGCGGCCGTTTCATGCGATACCGCGCATCGACTGCCGCCCCACAGAGTTACTGCTTTAAGCGACTGCTCCCAAGACCTCGGCGCTCCGGCCAGGCGATAGACCCTGGGTAGCACTTTGAGCCAGCGACCTGAGGCCAGTCGCCGGCTCACGGCGGCCAGCGACATCCCGCACTTCAGTGCCTGTTCGCGCTCGATGAGCCCGAACTGCTTCTCGAATATCGACGCACAAAGCTCATCCGCCCTTCGCACCCGCTGCTTCCCCTCCACTCCTCAATAGCGCAGAGGTCTGACAGCGAGTGGTGACACTTGGGCCGATAAGCGAGTTTTTTTTAACTCTGGATGCAAGCTCTCGCTCGTTTCATGTACGTTGCGGCCAGCCGTGAAACGCTGGAGTTCCTACGAGATGTGCCCCGAGACTGCACGATCCGCGGCCCCGCACAACCGCGGCGTGAGTCTCGGCAATCTCTCACGCGCAGCGGGCGCACGCGCGAGAAGTGCTCAACTCGAGGCTAGGAGCAAGCGTTGATCTCCGAAAAGGCTTCTCATCTGCGCCAAAAATTTCAGGGCCTCTTTGGCGCCACGCCGCGGCTCTTCCGCGCTCCCGGCCGCGTGAATCTGATCGGCGAGCATACCGATTACAACGACGGTTTCGTCATGCCGGTTGCGGTCGATTTATATGTCTGGGTCGCGATTGCGCCGCGCAGCGACGATCGTTTGGTGGTTCATTCTCTCAACTTCAATGAGCGCGTGGAGTTTCTTCCGGACAGTCTTTCGGTACATTCCGAGCACAACTGGAGCGACTACGCGAGGGGAGTGGCTTACTTTCTAAAATCCGGCGGCTTCCCTCTACGGGGCGCGAGCTTGCTGCTATCCGGCGACGTTCCGATGGGCGGCGGACTTGCGTCGTCGGCCGCGTGCGAAGTGAGCATCGGCTATGCGCTCCAACGGGTTTCTGGAATTCCGCTCGACCTGGTCAGCCTGGCGAAGGTTTGCCAGCGCGCAGAGCATGAGTTTGCGTTGGCGCGGTGCGGGATTATGGACCAGCTCATTTCCTGCTGCGGGACTGCCAACAGCGCGCTCTTTCTCGACTGCCGCAGCCTGGAGTATCGCCCGCTGCCGCTCTTTGCGGACTGCTCGCTGGTGGTGTGCAACACGAAGATCAAGCATGCGCACGCCGCCGGCGAGTACAACGCGCGCCGCTCTGACTGCGAGACGGGAGCTCGAATTCTGGCGGAGAGGCTGCCGGGGGTGCGGGCCCTGTGCGACGTGTCCGTCGCGGAGCTGGAGCGTTTCCGCTCGGCATTGCCGGAGGTGATTTATAAAAGATGCCGACATGTCGTAACTGAAAATGGCCGAGTTCTGGAGGCCGCGGCGGCGCTCGAGCAGCGAGATGTGCAGCGGCTCGGCCGCCTGATGTACGAGTCCCATCGCAGCTTGCGCGACGACTTCGAAGTGAGCTGCGCTGAGCTTGATTTGCTCGTCGATCTCGCTTCGCGCTGCGATGGCGTTTACGGCTCGCGAATGACGGGAGGAGGCTTCGGAGGCTGCACCGTCAGTTTGGTAAAGAAGGATGCGACGGAGAGCTTTTTGGACTTTGTATCGAAAGGGTATCGGACTCAGACCCATTTCGCTCCGGAGATCTACGTCTTCAAGGCTGTCGCGGGCGTCGGAGAAGTACCCGATGATTAGTTGTATCGATCTGAAGACACCACCCAAGTGCGGCGTTGGCTCGAGTTGCTGTGGAAAAGTCCCGCCGTTCAGCGCGGGATGAAGGTGCCTCAAGCCTCGAGTTAGACGAGGACGAGGTACAGCCGTATGGCATTTGGGCAAGTTGCTCGACCGACGGTTGGTCTCTGCTGCCGATGAGGGCGGCTTCGAGGACCCGCTCAACGCGATGTGCTTCCCGATGCCCTAGCTGGGCGCGCGCCAGCGCTCCACCATTTCTGGGCTAGATAAATTGCCGCGCCGGTGAGCAGCGCCCCTGCTCCCAGTACCGCCTGCGCCAGGGTACTTCCGCTCAATAACCACAAGGAAACCGCGACCGCCGCCACGGGGATGAGCGCGCCGCCAGGGACGGCAAATTGGCGAGACGAATTCGGCATTTTTCGGCGAAGCACGGGAACCGCCACACAGGTAGTGAGGTAATAGAACAAACGCGCGATAGCGCTGAGGGCGGCCAGCTGGGAGAAGTTGCTGTACATCGCGACCGCCCAGGCCCCCAAGGCAAACGCCGCCAGCGCCACGTGCGGTGTGCGGTAACGCGGGTGCACTCGGGCGAGCACTCCGGGCAGTTGGCCGCCCTCGGCCATCGCGTACAACAGGCGCGGACCGACAAGCACGGTCGCGCTATCGGTAGCGCTCGTCGATATCAGGGCGCCCACCGCGACGATCGCCCCGCCGATGACCCCTAGGAAATGCTGCGCCGAGAGCGCGAGCGGCGCGGAGGCAGCTGCCAACTGAGGCACCGTGCCCAGCGCGACGATCTGGATGAGAACATAAATAATGCCGGTCAAGCTCACCGCGGCGAGCAACGCGATGGGGAGGTTTCGCCGCGGGTTGATTACCTCTTCGCTCGGAACGGACGCGAACTCGAATCCGCCAAAGGCGAAGATCAACACCAGACTCGCTTGGCGAAGCGCGGCGATCGGCGGAGGAGCGGAGAACGAGAATTGCCGCGCGTCGATGAAAAACAATCCCGCGATCGCGAGGAGCAGCAGGGGCAGCAATTTGCCCACCGTGAGCAGGTTGATGAACCACGCGCCGTAGCGGATGCCGACCAGATTGATCGCTGCCAGCACCCCCAACAACGCGGTGATCGCGATGACTCGTCCGACGCCCACGCCTGCCGCCGGCCAGAAATATGCCAGATAGGCGGTGAAGGCGTTGCTGATCGCCGCAAACGCCGTCAAACGCGCTAGAAGAAACAGCCAGCCCACTTCAAATCCAACGAAAGGTCCGAACGCGGTGCGCGCGTAGAGGTACGGTCCGCCAGCGCGCTCGAAGCGGCTACCCACCTCGGCGAAACACAGGATGATCAAGAGGATTGCCAAACCTGAAACGAAATAGGCCAGGGGGCTCAAGGGACCGAGGAGCCTCGCCGCGGTCGCCGGCAAGAGAAAGATTCCCGCCCCAATCATCCCGTTGATCGCGATGGCGGTAAGGCTGAGCAGCCCAACCGCTCGCACCAGTCGAGGCGCCGAAGAGGGTGGCGAGATCGGCGTCTCGAAGGATGCCGCGGGCTGGGCCATCTGCGGCGCCATCTCATACCAACAACCTGTTGACAATCTCCTCGCAGCTACTGAAGGCATTTGGCGTGCCGGCGCCCGAAGGGTGTCGAACAGCGGCTCCACCTCCGCCCCGGCCAGATCCCGGTCTTTCCCCCGCGCCGGCCTTTGCGAGCAGCACGTACCCTTGGGTCAAATTTCGTTCAAGAGGGCGCGTCGGCCCGCGCATGATGCGCGGAATCAAGCCATGATGCTCGGAATCAAGCGAGGAGTGTATGGCCAAATCTAAACAAGC
>DATFTC010000393.1:0-10452 GCA_035262305.1 Myxococcaceae bacterium
TCGCGTTTTTTCTTCCGGCGATCGCCCGCAACGAGCGCTACGAGGAGCTGGTGGCGCATCCCGAGCTGTCGCTCTTCCAGCAGGCGCCGCCCTGGGAAACGCTGCTCCTCGAGCTCGAGCGGCGGATCGCCCGCCACCCGAAGTGCACCTTCATCTGCGTCCACTTCGGAAATGCCGCCGAGTACCCGATGCGAGTGGGAGCGTTGTTGGACAGATACCCAAACGTCTACGTGGATACGGCGGGGCGCATTCCCGAGCTGGGTCGCCACCCGGCGGGCGAGATGAAAACCCTCTTCACCTCGCATTCGGATCGCATCCTCTTCGGCAGCGATCTCATCTTGGGCCGGGCCCCCACCGACGTGGCCCTTAGCTCGAGGGGAACCGCACCCCCCAAACCGGCGGAAATCGATCAGTTCTTCGCCGCCACCTGGCGCTACTTCGAGACCGGGGACAAGGACTTTGCCCATCCCACGCCGATTCAGGGCAAATGGAAGATCAGCGGCCTCGAGCTGTCCGCGGCCGTTCAGCAGAAGATCTACGCCGCCAACGCGAGGAGCGTCCTAAAGCTCGGCGGTCCCTAGTGCTGCGGCGGTTTTGACTCCAATGGCTGGGGCTAAGGATGCCCAGGGCGCTTTGCCAACGGTGGATCCGGGCGCTCTTCTGAGGTTCGGTCTGCGGAACCGCTTTCGTCGCTTGTGGGCTTACGTCCGACGCCTGACCTGCCGTAACATGTCGGCTCCATGCTGATACGGTGGTTCCTGCTTTCGCTCGTCGCGCTGGTGTGCGCGTGTCGCCGTCCCTCCGAGCCCACGGGGACTGCGCCGAGCGCAAGAGCAGAAACGCCGGCGCGGCTCGAGCCGCCGATCGCGTCCGGGGACGCGGCGAATGCCGACGCCTTCCGCCGTTCCTCGCACCGCGAGAGGTCGTCGCCGCTCGCGCCTTGCCGGTGGCGCTCGAACCCGTTGGCCGCCGCTCGAAGCTCCTACGACAAAGGCCAGTTCGAGGAGGCGCTCTCCTGCGCCGCCCAGGCCAGCGCGGTGATGCCTGACGAGCCTCAGGCCCATTCCGAGCACGCGGCGGCATTGGCAGCGTTGGGAATGTACGACGAAGCTCGGGTGGCCTACTCGCGCGCGCTCGCGCTCAACCCCAACGAAGTGGACGCGCTGCTCGGGGCGGCCCACCTGTACGCAGTGAGCCTTCCGTCCACTCGGGAGCGCGGCGAGCTGGCGTCGGTGTACGCGGAGAAAGGGCTCGAGCTACCCGAGGTGCGCTCCAACAAGAAGCTTCGCGCGCAATTCGCGCTGCTTTCCGCGATGGCGTTCAACGACCTGGGCCAGGCGAGGGATGCCCTGGAGCGGGCGGACCAAGTCCTGGAGATCGATCCGGGCAACACCGACGCCAGCTATGAGCGCGCGGTGGCGCTCTTCGAGCTGTGTCGGTTTGCCGACGCGAAAACGGCATTTCTCAATCTGTTGACCGACAAAGAGCACGGGGCTCATGCCCATCACCACCTGGGTTTGCTCCTCGAACGCGAGCGAAAATTGACTCAGGCCGAGGAACACTTCGCGCTGGCGCGCAAGCTGTCGCCAACCGAGTTCTGGCAGCCGCAACTGCCTACGAAGGAGGAGTTCTCGGCGGACGTCATCAAGGCAGTGAGCGAGCTTCCCGCGGACATGCAGCGGGATCTGCGAGGCGTTCCCGTCAGCGCCGAGGATTTGCCGAGCTCGACTGATCTCACGAGCGGCGATCCCCCATTGTCGCCGGCCATCCTCGGGCTGTTCCGCGGTCCGTCGCTGGGCGAGCCCTGTACGCCCGCGGGACATCCCCCCTGTCGGTCGGTGGCGCTCTATCGCTTCAATCTGGCGCGAGTGGCCAAGACGCGCGAGGAGCTTTTGAAGCAGATTCGCCTCACGCTGCACCACGAGATCGGCCATCTTCGGGGGGAAGATGACCTCGAGCTGGCCGCCCGCGGTCTCGAATAATCAGCGCGCGCAGCGAAACCCCAGATTGCTAAACCGCGCGCTGGGCTTCCACGCATTGCGGTTCGCGGTTCGGTTTTGGAGCGGCAGCGCATTCCAGGCTCCTCCGCGCGCCACCTTCAGCTCGCCCGTTGCCGGTCCGTTCGGATCTCGGTCCGGCCCGGATGCGTAGTAGCCGGAATCGTACCAGTCGGCGCACCATTCCCAGACGCCGCCGGCCATGTCCAGAGCGCCGTAGGGCGACGCCCCATTTGGGAAGCTCCCCACCGGCGGAGCCGCGCGGACGAGGCCTCCCCGGACGCTGCAACAGCCGTCCATCCATTCGCTCCCCCAAGGGTAGAGTCGCCCGTCGGTTCCGCGCGCCGCCTTTTCCCATTCTGCTTCGGTGGGAAGCCGTTTGCCGGCGTACGAAGCGTAGGCTTGCGCCTCCCAAAAGGAGACTCCGCACGCCGGCTGTCTTTCGCCGGTCAGGTGAGTCCACTCCGGCTCGCCGACGAATCGCGGACGAGACCAACCCTCTTTCTGCCGAGCGTCCCATCCCGCTTCGCTCCACAAGTCGCGTTCCCGGTAGCCGCCCGACGCGACGAAGCGCGCGAAATCGCCGAAGGTGACCGGGAGTAAATCGACCTCGAAGGCGGACACCCAGACCTGTCTCTGGGGATGCTCGTCGGCAAGCCCTACCTCCGGCGCCGAGCCGCGCAGGAAAGTGCCCGCGGGAATCTGAACCATCCGGCTCAAAGCGCTGCTCCCCTTCGCGGCCTCAACGCAGGCCGAGCTCTTTTCGGAGGCGGCCGACGATCTCGAAGTATTCGGTGCGCGAAAAGCCGACGTTGAGGACGTGAAAGTCCTTCTTCGATAGGCCCACGCATCCGAAGCAGTAGTTGCATTCCGAGAGATTGTGAGACAGCAGCAGGTAGGCGCTGCTGGTGCAATTCTCCGACTGAGTGCAATAGGCCGAGCCATGGCAGCTCTTGCAATCGGTGCAGTGGGTGCAGTCGCTGCACAGCGTACAGCGCACGCAGTGCGTGCAGTGGTAGCAGCCCTCGCAGTCGCTGCAGAAGATGCAGTTCGCGCACCGCGTGCATCCATGGCACTGATAGGAGCCCGGATTGCCGGAATCCGTTTCGAACAACCGCGTCAAGCGCTGGAAGTGCTCCAGGAAGTCGCGCTTGCTCAACTGTGCGATCGACGAGGGCTCGATCGTTGCTGTCGGATCGACGCTCGCAATGCGAGCGCGGTTGTGCTCGGCCAAGGCCTCCTCCTTGCGGTCAGCGTAACTTTGAAAGCCCGGCGGAATCCAAGGCTTCCGCGATGCGGCGCACCTCGTCGGCGTTCCTCGAGCCGCGGTCGACGACGGAGACCACGAATCGATTCCCGACCAGTAAATTGGCCTCCGCTTTTTCCTCGGTAGGATCGAACCGGACGTAGCCGAGCGCCTCGGGAAGCGAGAGCGGCGCAGCCAGGTCGGGCCGCTGCGCTGCCTCGAGCGCCGCCACTTTGATGCCGTCGGCCAGCTTGCCCAGCATGGTCGAGTCCACGATGCGAATGGCGATCTCGCGGCCTTCGGCTTGCGCAAACACTCGCTCCACCTCGCTGACCGTCACTTCGCCGTACTTGCCCGTCGAGCCCTCGTTGCGAACTTGCTTGAATCCAGGCGGCGGGCTCGGCAGAAAGCCCTGGAGTTTGTTGAAATAAACGGTCGCCGGCGATGCCGCCGAATCGTCCGACCATCCCCCGTCGGGCTGCCAGGCGAGCTCGGCGGTGCGCGGGCGGCGGCACGCCAGACCCCCGGCAAGAAAGGACAAAAGCACGAGGCTGAGGCCGGCGCAGGTTGCTGTACTTGACTTGGGCAGTCTCTCCCCCTAAATGACGGCGCCTTACCTGCAACCGACCCACTCGGGTTCAACCCGACCAACGATATGCCCCACCGTACTTACAGCGCAAAAGCGTCGGACATCCGCAGGCAGTGGCATCTCATCGACGTCGCCGACAAGGTCCTTGGCCGCGCCGCGACCCAGATCGCTTCGCTTCTGAAGGGCAAGCACAAGCCCATGTATACTCCGTCCATCGACACCGGCGATCACGTGATCGTCATCAACGCCTCGAAAGTCCGAGTGACGGGAAGAAAGGAAACCGCGAAGAAATACTATCGGCACCCGCGCGCCGGCTTTCCCGGAGCGCTGAAGACGACGAATCTCGAAACGCTGCGCGCGCGACATCCCGAAGACGTGGTGCTGAATGCAGTCCGCAGAATGCTGCCGCGAAATGCGCTCGGCCGAAAGATGATGACC
This sequence comes from Myxococcaceae bacterium, assembly GCA_035262305.1. Classification (GTDB taxonomy): domain Bacteria; phylum Myxococcota; class Myxococcia; order Myxococcales; family Myxococcaceae; genus DATFTC01. The sequence goes on from DATFTC010000393.1 coordinate 4,271, forward strand.
AAGCTCAAAGTTTACGCCGACGACAAGCATCCTCATGCGGCACAAAAGCCGGTCATCCGAGAAATCAAAGCATAGCGCGGGCGGAAGTGCGGAAGAGGTAGGACGATGGTGAAACCGAGTGAGAGCGGATTTTATGCGACCGGCCGTCGGAAGGAGGCCGTGGCCCGGGTCTGGGTGAAGCCCGGAACCGGGGTGATGACCGTGAACGGTCGCGCTCTGGAGGATTACTTCGGCCGCGAAACTTCCAAGATGGTCATCAACCAGCCGCTGGAGGTGCTCGAGCAGGCCGGGAAGGTGGACATGACGGTCAATGTGCGGGGCGGAGGCCTGTCTGGGCAGGCGGGCGCCATCCGCCACGGGCTCGCCCGCGCGCTGTGTGTGTGGAATCCGGAGTTTCGCCCTGCGATGAAGAAGGCGGGATTTCTCACCCGCGATGCCCGGGTGGTGGAGCGAAAGAAGTACGGCCAGCCGGGAGCACGCCGAAGGTTCCAGTTCTCCAAGCGATAGCGCGCCCGCGGAAATCCTACAGTCGCCCGGGTGCTAAGGGGGTGTTAGCATCCGAGGCGGCATGGAGCTCAACGAAATCCTGCAGATTGCGCTTCGAGGCGCAGCGTCCGACATTCACCTGAAGGCCGGCCTTCCCCCGATGTTCCGGGTAAACGGGGCTTTGGTTCCTCTCAAGGACGGCAAGCGTCTTCCGTCCGAAGAGGTGGCTCGGATGTCGTTCGGAATCATGAACGAGTTTCAGAAGGAGAAGTTCAAGACCACGAACGAGGTGGACCTCGCCTACGGAGTGCCAGGGCTCGGCCGCTTCCGGGTCAACGTCTTCCAGCAGCGCGGGACCATCGGCGCAGTACTGCGGGTGATCCCGTTCAAGATCATGACCGTGCGCGACCTGCTGTTGCCCACCGTCTTGGAGTCGATTGCGCTCGAGCAGCGAGGGCTCATCCTGGTCACCGGAACCACCGGCTCGGGCAAGTCCACCACACTCGCAGCGATGATCGATCACATCAACGCCACCGAGACCAACCACATCATGACGATCGAGGATCCGATCGAGTTCCTCATCCGCGACAAGCGGTCGATCGTCAATCAGCGCGAGGTCGGAGTGGATACGATGTCTTTCAGCCAAGCTCTCAAGAGCGCCCTGCGCCAGGACCCGGACGTCATCCTGGTGGGCGAGATGCGCGACCTGGAGACGATCGAGACCGCGCTCACCGCCGCGGAAACCGGTCACCTGGTGATGTCAACGCTGCATACCCTCGATGCCACGGAGACGATCAACCGCATCATCTCGGTGTTTCCTCCTTACCAACAAAAGCAGGTGCGACTGCAGCTCGCGTCGGTTCTCAAGGCGGTTGTTTCCCAGCGCTTGCTGCCGCGCGAAGACGGCAAGGGGCGCGTGGCCGCAGTGGAGATCCTCAAGACGACCGCGCGGGTGCGCGAGCTGATCGAAGACAAGGATCGAACGAAGGAGATCCCCGACGCGATCGCCCAGGGCCACCAGACCTACGGCACGCAGACCTTCGACCAATCGCTGATGTGGCTGGTCAAGAATGGCCTGGTCGGCTACGAAGAAGCGCGGCGGCAGGCGACCAATCCGGACGATTTCGCGCTGCGCTTCTCGGGCATCAGCGGGACCTCCGATTCAAAATGGGACGATTTCGAGCACAAGCCGGGCGAGCAGCCCGTCCCCGGCACGGCCGGATTCGGTCAGCAGAACCTTGCACCTTCTCCCGCGGCGCCGGCGATGGGACGACCGATATCCTCGACGCAGAATCCTGTTTCACGCTCGTCGATGACCCCGCCCGCCCCGACGCCGATGAATCGGCCGGCGGCCGCTCCCCCGCGACCGCCCACTCCTCCGCCCAAGCCTGCAACGGAGACCGCTGAGGGGGAGTCGGATGACTTCCAGATCGAACGCTTCTGACAGCGCGAGGGCGGCGATGGACGCTGCCTTGCGACTGCTCTCCATCCGCGCACGAAGCCGGCGCGAGCTCAAGCTGGCGCTGGCGCGCAAGGGGTTCGCCGAATCGCAGCAGGATGCAGTTCTGTCTCGCCTCGCCGAGCTGAGTTACATCGACGATGCCCGGTTCGCGCGCGATCGCGCCAGCGCCCTTCTGCGCAACGGCAAGCTGGGGCCGCGAGCGGTTCTCCAGAGATTGTGCGCGCACGGCTTGACCGAGGACGAAGCGAAGCAGGCGCTCGCCGAAGCCGAGCGCGCCCTCGGCCTCGATCCATTGGCGACCGCGCGATCGCTGCTTGAAAGGCGCGGCTTGTCCGGACGGCCGCTGCCGACAAAGGAGCAGGCGAAGGCTGCCCGCTTGCTGCGCGCCCGGGGATTTGCCGATGGCACTATCGAGCAACTGCTCGGCGCCGAGCTAGACCTCGGGCCTCAGGACGGTTAGGTTGGCGAGCGTGGTTCGCATCGGTTGGACAGGGCTGGCGGTTTCATTGCTTGCTGCGGCCGGGTGCGCAAGCGACACCGCGTCCGCGCCTGCGCAACGCGGCCAGGCCGGCAAAGGCGAAGGTGCCAAGTCGGAGCGGCTCCAGCATGGCAAGGTCAGCCCGAGCTCGACTTCGAACCCTCAGTTCGCATCGGACGCCCAAGCGAATCTCGCCAAGGGGAATGACGCCTTCAAATCGAAGAGCTACCTCGATGCAGAGAAGTATTTCGAGTACGTCAAGACGAAGTATCCATTCCTCGACGCGGCGAAGGAAGCCGAGATCCGGCTCGCGGACATCGACTTCGATCGAGAGAAGTACACTGAAGCGCGGGACCGCTATCAAAATTTCGTCAAGCTTCATCCCACCCATCCCAAGGTGGACTACGCCGCGTTCCGCGCCGCGTTGACGCATTACAAGGACATGCCGTCCGAGTTTTTCATCCTTCCGCCAGCCAGAGAGAAGGATCAGGTGCAAGTGCGCGCGGCGAACAAGGCGATGACCGATTTCGTGCGCAGCTACCCAAACTCCGCCTACCTTCCCGAAGGGAAGAAAATTCTCGAGGATACCAAGCACAGGCTCGCCGAACACGAGCTGTACGTCGCCGAGTTTTACGCCAAGCGGGGAAAGTGGGCGGCGGTCGCCCAACGTCTTGAGACGGTGGCCGACAAGTACTCTGGGCTCGGCTACGACGAGAGGGTCCTTTTCCAGCTTCACGACGTGTACGGTAAGCTGAAAGACAAAAGCCGAGCGGAGGACGCGCTACGAAAGATCATCAACCGTATGCCGGGCACGCCCGCAGCCTCGAAGGCGCAGCAGATGTTGGGCTCCTAGAGGGGGCGCGGCTTCGAAAGGCCCTCGGATTCGGCGTCGCGGTCGCGCTCTTGGCGGCGGTGTTGGTCTTCGCGCCGAAGCTCCTCGATGTAGCGGCCGGGCCCGATGCCGGCATCCGATCATCGCTCCAGCAAGGCGAGCACGCAGGGCTTGCGCTGACCATTCCCGGCACCTCCGCCGCGCTCCTTTCCCGCCGCCTGCACTACGACCGCATCACGACCCACGTGGACGCAGACGACGAAGAAGCCTTTGCGCTTTCCACGCTCGACTTCGAAGGAATGCTGGGCTCAGTACACGTGAGCTCCCTCGGCGTGGAGAGAATACCTTTCGAGCGCTACGGCACTCAGTGGCGGCCGCGAAGCAGCCTGGCTCCCCGGCTCGCCGGCGTCGTCGCCGCTCTCGAGGCGCGCCGTCAAGCGCTGGAAAGCGGCGACGTAGGCAAGCTTGTGGTTCTGGCCGCTTCACCCGAAGGCGGCCGCGCAGCGCAGGACGAGCTGCTGCGGAGCGCTGCTTCAGCTCCACAGCCGCTCCACCACATTTGCGCCTGGTACATTCGGCTTGAGCGCAACCAGGCCCTGGTAACCGAGGAGTATCGGATCGGGGAGGGCAGCGCCGAAAGCTCTCCCAAGGAGAAAGGAACGAGGCGTCTGACGCTCGAGCGGCAAGGTTCTCAGTTCCTCTTTTCCGGAAGCCTCTTGTAGGCTACGTGAGGAAAGGACGAACGGGTCCATCCATGACTAGCTTTTCCTCGCGCGGCGAGGTTGAGAAGCCGTGAGCGCAGCGACTGCAAGCGCAGGCAAGGCCTACGCGCTCAAGTTCATCTCTGGCAAGTACCAGGGTGGTGAGTATCCGCTGAAAATGGAGCGCCAGGTGATCATCGGGCGCTCGAGCGATCTGGACATGGTTCTGGTCGAGGACATGGTCTCGCGCAAGCACGCCAAAATCACCTTAACCGGCGGGAAGATCACCATCGAGGATCTCGGCTCGACCAACGGCACGTTCGTCAACGGGGAGAAGGTGAAGCAGGCTCGCCTCAAGGAGGGAGATCGGATCCTGATCGGCACCTCGATCCTCAAGCTCGTCTATCAGGGGGACCACGCCACCGAGATGGACGATCATCAGGTGAGGCAAAGGCTCGAAGAGGCGGCTGCGGTGCACGCGGCGAAATCGCCGAAGAGCTCTTCGATGGCCGGGAAGATCGAAGAGGTTCCGCTCCCGGATCTGTTGCAGCTGCTCAACACCTCCAAGAAGAACGGCGTGCTGGTGGTCAAGAACGTAGAGGAGGGCCGGATATACCTGCGCCAAGGGCGCGTCTACTACGCGGTGATCGATGACAACCACGCGCTCGGGCCGCGCAAGAGCTTCAACCGGATCGTCACCTGGGAGGCCGGCGACTTCGAGCTGCGCCCCGCCGAACCGCAGGAATTCATGGTGGAGCTGGAGGCGCCTACCGAGGTCCTCCTGATGGAAGGGATGCGGCTGCTCGACGAGTTCAAGCGCATTCAAAACGAGCTGCCGCCGCTCAATTCGGTTCTGATGCTCTCCATGCCGATGACCAGCTCATTGCGCGAGCTGTCCGCGGACGAGCTGGACATTCTGCAGCTGGCGCACAACTACGGCAGCCTCAAAGGCGTGCTCGATCACTCGGAGAAGGAGGACGTCGCCGCCGCGGAGATCGTCCTCGGATTGCTCAAGCGGGACTTCGTCCGGGCTGGCTAAAAGCAGCCCGCCCCGCTATCCATTAGTCCCATGAACGACGTTGAATCGCCGGTGACGGCGACGCCACTGCCTCGGCTGACGGAGCTCAGCCACTGCGCGGGTTGAGCCGGGAAGATCCGCGCTGCGGACTTGGCGCAGGTCCTGCGCCACCTGGCCTCAAAGAAGCACCCGCGAGCGCTGGTCGGCTTCGGCACCAGCGATGACGCGGCGGTGTATCGGTTGACGCCATCGCTGGCGGTGGTGGAGACGGCGGACTTCTTCCCGCCGGTGGTGGACGATCCTTTCCAGTTCGGTGAAATCGCCGCCGCAAACGCGCTCTCGGACATCTGGGCGATGGGGGCGCGGCCGCTGTTCGCGCTCAACCTGGTGGGCTTTCCGACTGGACTTCCGCTGACCATCCTGTCGCAGATCCTGGCGGGCGGCCAAAGCAAAGCTGCGGAGGCGGGCGTGCCGATTCTCGGCGGGCATTCGGTGCAAGACCCGGAGCCGAAGTACGGAATGGCGGTGACCGGAGTCGTCCATCCAAAGAGAATCTTGCGAAACTCGGGTGCGAAGCCGGGCGACGTCCTCGTTCTCACCAAGCCACTGGGCTCGGGAATCGCCACCACCGCAATCAAGCGGGGCCGCGCCTCGAGCGAGCTCACGCAGCAGGTGGTGAAGGTGATGTCGCAGCTCAACCAGAAGGCGGGACAAATCTTCGCGTCGGGGAAATTCAAGTTGAACGCCCTCACCGACGTCACCGGCTTTGGTCTGCTTGGCCACCTGCTGGAGATGATGACCGGCTCGAAGACCCGGGCCCGGATTTCGTTTGACCGCGTGCCCGTGCTCGATGGCATCCGCAAGCTCGCGGAAGAGGGAATCGTTCCCGGGGGGTCGAAGTCGAACCTCGAGTATGTGCACGACAAGGTGCAATTTGCAGAGGTTTTGTCGGGCTCGGAGCGATTGATCCTGGCGGATGCGCAGACCAACGGCGGCCTGCTGGCATCGCTGCCGTCGCGGGAATCGGCCGCGGCGATGCGGGCGCTGGGGCGGGCGGGGGTGAGCGCGGTCGTCGTCGGAGAGGTCTTGCGCGGTCGTGCCGGCATCGAGGTGGTGAAGTAACGCAGCAAGGTGCAGCCGCCGTTCGTCCGGTCGATTTGCGATCCTCCCAGCGCCGGCAGCATCGCGGCGCGTCTCTTCAACAA
>DATFTC010000394.1:0-2641 GCA_035262305.1 Myxococcaceae bacterium
TTCCAAGCTGCCAAACTCGGGGAAGCCCGACTGACCAATCTGTACAATGAAACGCTCTATGCGGGCAGGTTAGGTCGGTTCAACATTGACCCCTACTTGTATCCGCCGCAGTTTTTGCTGCTTCCCGGGGCGATGCTTGGAATCGCCCCCGACTTCTACCGCTTTCGTATCCTCTGGTTCATCCTCGAGTTGCTGCTTTTCCTTACCGCGGTGCTCGTCATCGCGCGATGGATAGGCGGCCGTCAGGGTCGGACGGCGTTCATGCTCAGTGGATTGCTGATCGCAGCCGTACCGACCACCATGACGCTGCAACTCGGCAACTTCCAAATCGTCGGATTCGCTGTCGCGATGCTCGCCATGGTGCTGTTTGAATCAGACTTCGTGGTGTCTGGAGCAGGTCTGCTCGCGTTTGTTGCCGCTAGCAAATTGTTCCCCGGCATTCTCGTTGTCTGGCTGGCGTTGCAACGGCGCTGGCGGGCAGTCGCGTGGGTGTTCGCCTGGAGCATCGTGCTGCTGCTGGCGACAGTGCTTTGGTTTGGTTGGGCGCCCTTCAGGGCATTTTTTCAATATGAAATGCCACAGTTGTCTTTCCCTCTACACGGCCCCATCAACATCGTCATGACGCCGCTCGGAGCGAAAACTTCCGCACTGAACTATGGCGTCACCTCGGTGGTACCCAAGTTAAGGGCCTTGGGTTGGACCAGTCTCGGCTTTGGAGACTTCCAGGCTGTTCGGCTGCTGTACCTTCTTCTTCTGGTTGGGATGTTTATGCGATTGCGCCGGGCCTTTCTTTCGGCATCGAATGATCCGCGGGAGGACGCTGCTTCGCTCCGGTTACACAAGGCCCAGACCTGGCTCGCGCTGCTCAATCTGGGAAGTTTTTTCAGCCCCTTCGCGCCGGACGTTTATGCCGTTGTCGGCACATTGTGGCTGCTAATTCTGGTCGCTGCCGAAACTCGATTCACCTGGTTGAACGCCACGGTGCTGGTGGTCGTCTGGCTCGCGCTCAACGTTGTCGCGCCGTTAGGACCGGGTCTTCCCGAGGTCGGCCTGGCTCCGCGAATAGCCTTCGGATTTCTCGCTCAAGCGATTCTCATCGTCGTGAACGTTCGCGTTTTGTTGACCGCGAACACCGCAGCTTGGCCGCCGCAAGTCCTAGCCCGCTATAACACTCGGTAATTCGGCGCTTCGAATCGCCTCGATGACCGCCGCAGGTCGCTCATCGTCAGACCCTCTCCCCGAGCTCGCGCAGCACTCGCGACCTCACCTGCGACAGAAAAGTGCTACTGGCGTCCGCGTCGCTCATCGCGCGCGCAAACGTCAGCGCGCCGATCATCGTCGAGACAATGTGCTGCGCCCGGGCGCGCCGCTCCGTCTCGGAGCCAGCGCCGAGGCCATCGATGAAGATCTGCACCAGCGCGTGGATGCGAGGCTCGTAGGCTCGCTTCGCGCGGGCAGTCGCCTTGCCCATCTCAGACCCGAGCGCCGCGAAGGTACATCCGCCAGCCACGTTGGAAGCATGACTCGCGCTGAGGTACTGCGAGACGATTAGCTTGAGCCCTTCTTTTCCTCGCTCGCGCACGATCTTCCGATAGGCGTCCAGCATCGCATCCAGGGCGCTGCAGATGACCTGGGTGCACAGGTCGTCCTTGTTCTTGAAACGGCTGTAGAGAGCACCCGACGTGAGGCCAGCCGCCTTCATGATCTCGTCCACCGGCGCGTCGGTGCCATGTCGCTTCAGGAAAGGCGCTGCCGCCCTGAGGATCTCCTGGTGTTGCGTCTTTGACGCGCCCTTGGCGGTTTTCATCTGCCCCATCCGTCTAGCACACCGTTAATAACGCGCGTTATTCCCCGCGCAAGGTGGCTCAATCCGGATTGCTCATGTAGAGGCACCGATCAGGGCTGAGCCACAATGCGCCCGTCGCGGATGACGAGCCGGATCTGGCGTAAATCGCTGATCGCGTGGAGCGGATCGCCTGCCACCGCGATCAGATCGGCGCGTTTTCCCACTTCTATCGTGCCGATCTCGTCGCCGCGCTTCATCAAACGCGCCGGCCGGCTCGTTGCGGCCTGGATCGCCTCCATCGGAGACAGACCGGCTTGAACCAACAGCTCGAGCTCGCGGTGCAGGCTCTCACCGAAGGGAAGCTTACCGAGGGGAGCATCTGTACCAGCGGTGATGACGACACCGGCCGAATGGAGACGGCGAACGTTCTCGAGCGGTCCGCTCGAGAATTCATTTGGGGAGACAATCGATGCAGAGAGTACGGCCAAGGTCGGATCGACGGCGATACCGGCACGTGCAATCTGCGCAATGACTGGCTGGGGGATTGGTTTGTAGCCTGCGTGCTCAAGCTGGTTCGGGCGAGCCGGAATGATCGAGGGCAGCTCTTCGACATTCCCCCAATGCACGGTCACCGGTACTCTGGCGGCATGGCCCTCGGCGACAATCGCGCGGAGAACCTCCGCATTCAAGGTGGGGATTCGCTGGGGCCGGTTAGGGCGACCAGCGCTGTCGAAGACGGCTTTGATGACATCAACGCCGCCGCTCGCGAGATCCCGCACCGCCGCCCGGCTCTCCTCAGGCGATGCGATCTGGCGGGTGCCCGCCGCAATCGCCATGTCGTTGCCGCGAAGCAGT
>DATFTC010000395.1:0-2908 GCA_035262305.1 Myxococcaceae bacterium
TTTGATTGTCGACGATAACGTCGCGTTCGCGGAAAACCTGGGGGAGATACTGAGGGACGAAGGGAACGAGGTGTCGTTGGCGGCAAGCGGCGCTGAAGCGCTCAAGCTCGTGCGGACCACGAAGTTTGACGCCGTGCTCACCGATATGCGAATGCCGTCGATGGGAGGCGCGCAACTGGTGCACGAGCTCAGGCAAATCGACCCCGGAATGCCGGCGATGATTGTGACTGCATACATCGGCGATGACGACATCAATTATGCTCTTCGCGAAGGCTTGCTCGCCGTCCTCGGTAAACCGATTCCAATCCAAAGACTGATGGAGCTTCTGCGAGTGGCCCGCCGCGACGGCATCGTGGTATTGGTCGAGGACGATCGGGCCCTTTCGGAAAACCTTTGCGAGGTGCTGCGAAGTCGCGGCTTGACGGCGGTGACCGCTTCATCGGTTCTCGAGACTCAACGGCTGGGGCCGTTGCGGCCGTTTGCGGCGATCGTCGATTTGCGGGTCCCCGGCGGTCCCGATGGCGAAGCGATGCGGCAGGTCACCGCGCGATTTCCCCGCCTTCCGGTTGTCGTGATCACGGGGCACGACATTGTTCCCCCGATTCCCGCTCATGACTTGTTGCACAAGCCGTTTGCCACCGAAGCGTTGATCCAAAAGATTGAGCGCTTGTACGAAACGCGATCCCACATCTCATGAAGGCCGACGGGGAGAGCTCGCCGCGGATTCTGTTGGTCGATGACAATCCGGCCTTCGTCGAAAATCTCACCGAGATTCTGCAGGGCGAGGGGTATTCGGTCGCCGCAACCTTCAGCTGCGCTGGTGCTCTCGCGGCCGCCGAGAAGGGTTTCGATCTGGTCTTGGTCGATCTGCGGCTTCCGGACGGCGATGGGACCTCGCTGGCCCAGAAGCTGAAGGAAATGAACTCGGAGTCAGAGGTCATTCTGCTCACGGGTTACGGGACTATCGAGTCCGCCGCCGCCGCGGTCCGCGCCGGAGCCTGGGCGTATCTACTTAAGCCTTACGAGACCGAAGAGCTGCTTCGCACGCTCGAGCAGGCGATGCGTCAGGTTCGCTTGCAGCACGAAAAGGTGGAGCTCGCCCGTCGCGCCCAGGTGGCGGAGAAGCTTGCCGCGGTGGGAACACTCACCGCGGGTCTTTCACACGAGATTCGAAATCCACTCAACGCGGCGGCACTCCAGCTGTCTGTTCTGCAGCGCCGGGTCGCGCGGCTGCCCAAAGAGTCTCAAACACCCCTTCTCGAGCCGCTGCTGGTGGTCCGCGATGAGATTCGGCGGCTCGACCATGTGTTGGAAGATTTCATGCAGTTCGCGCGGCCCACACAGTTCGTTCCTAAGCCGGTGCAGTTCAGAGTTGTCCTTGAGAAGGTTCGCGCGCTGCTCGCAGACGATGCGGATCGCCGTGGGATTCGACTGGAATGCCGCTGCCCCGAGGGTGTCGTCGTCGCTGGGGACGAAGACCGGTTGCGTCAATTGGTGATGAATCTCGCCCTCAATGCTCTCGACGCGGCTTCTCGAGGGGGGTGGGTGAGGTTGGAGTGCCGGGCGGACACGGAGGTCATCTTCACAATCGAGGACACTGGCGCGGGCATTCCGGCGGACGCAATGAACCACATTTTCGAGCCGTTCTTCACCACCAAGGCGTCGGGGTCGGGGCTCGGGCTTCCCATTGTCCACGCGATCGTCACTCAACACGGCGGGTCGATCGGGGCCGAAAATGTGCCAGGGGGCGGCGCGCGCTTCACGGTTCGGCTTCCGCGGCCGCGCCGCTAGAGCACTTCGAATCGTCGCTCCAATTGAGCGCGATCAACCGCTGGGTCTGCAAATCGTGCGCTGTGCTTGGCGAACTGCGCAAGGGTTGCGTCGTGCCGAATCGCTGCCGTCGTCCGCCGCACGGATCCTGTCTTGCATCGGCGTCGCGCCGTGTTTCGAAAGCAGCTGTCCGGAATCGGGCTAACGCCGCGTGTTTATGGTCTTCTCCTGGCGGTCTCCATTGGTCTGTTCCTCTTTTGGGGCGGGCCACTCTGGTCGGCAGGTCGCGACGCCTCCCACTTCAGTCGAATCGCCATCTCTTACCTTGCTGTCATGCCTCTCGCTGCGAGCCTTTTGGCCTGGCGAAGGCAGCTCAGCTGGACGCACTTTCTCACCACGTGCGGCAGCGCCTGGGCAATCAAGTTGGTGATCACCGTTGTTCTGTACGAGGCCTTCGCCGGCGCCGGCGCGCCGCTGGAGGCGCGCAAGGCCAAAGAGGCATCCACGCCCACGCTCGCGACTCGCTACCATCCCTCCCAGGATGCGTTTCCAAAAACAACGCTCACCGGAACGGTGACGCGCGATGGGTTGCCTGTCCGCGACGCCGTCGTTTTTCTCGAGGCGCCCCCGGCGGGGATGCCGGTCGAGCACCCGCGATCCGTGGAATTGGTCATTGAGGGAGCGAAGTATCCGGAAGCCATCTACGTCGTCAGGCGATCCGATTCACTGGTGATCATCAACCGCGATGCCACGCTTCATACCGTTCGCTTTGCGATCGGCGGCCGAGCACACTCGAGCCAACCCCTTCCGGCTTCCCCCACTCCCCGGGCACTTGTCCTGCCCGCACCGGGACTCTACCGACTCAGCTGCGCGAACCACGGCTCGGAATCAGCTTGGCTGCTCGTCCTGGATCACCCGTACCTCACGCGAACGGATCAAGGGGGGCTCTTCACGCTCAAGGACGTCCCCCTCGGCGAGCTGAACGCGACTGCGATCGCTGCGTTCGAAGAGGGCTTGCTTCGCGGCAGCATCCGAACGGCAGTCGGCCAAGGAGGCTCAGCAACAACAATTCCACTCGGTGCGAAGGTGGTCGCCACCGCCTTTGAAAGGAAACCATGAAACGATGCAGCGCGATTTT
>DATFTC010000396.1:0-9568 GCA_035262305.1 Myxococcaceae bacterium
GCATCGTGCTTGACGGCATCGTGCTCGGCACCATCGTGTTTCGCGGCGTCGTGTTTCGCACCGTGCTTCACTTCAGCGTGCTTGACGGCACGGTGCTTGTCGGCTTTGTGCTTGACGGCTTTGGGTGACATCTCCGTTTCCCCCTTGCGTTTGAGGTCAGGACTGCTCGAGTTGGGCAAAATTGCCCTCGTCCCTAATAGAGGCGTAAAGCGCGGCAAACTGGCTCACGGAAAATTTCTTTTTTGAAATCGAGCCGTGTGAATTTCGTATCGGATTCACTCGGTGGGTGAGCCAAGTAGCCGTGGGCTCATGAGAAAGTGGTTGTCCCCTATGAGGGAAAACGCTGCCAAGACTTCGCTGTTCGCGAACCGCGACTTCCGCCTGCTGTTCACGGGCAGCTCGATCTCGGTTCTGGGCGACCAGTTCACGCTCTTGGCGCTGCCCTGGCTGGTGCTGAAGCTCACCGGCGACCCGCGGCAATTGGGGTTCGTGCTGGCGCTGATGGCTCTGCCGCTGGCCGTGTTCCTGCTGATAGGAGGTGCCGTCGTTGATCGCATGTCGCCGCGCAAGGTGCTGCTGAGCTCGCGCGCGGTGAACGCGGTCCTCATCGCCATCCTGGCGATGCTGGTGTTGGCCGGCGCCATCCAGATGTGGGAGGTCTATGTCCTGGCTCTGGCCATAGGACTGTCTACCGCCTTCGCCTATCCGGCCAGCACTGCAATTCTGCCGCAGCTCCTGGAGCCGGAGCAGCTGGCGAAGGCCAACGCCACGTTAATGGGCGTGCGCCAGTTCGCCATGCTCGCAGGTCCCGCCATTGCCGGGTTCGTCATCGGCTTGGGGTCCGCAGGCTCGGCACAAAACCTGGCCGACGCCCGAGGCATGGGCCTGGCCTTCAGCATAGACGCGGTCAGTTTCCTGTTCTCGGTCGCGTCCCTGATGATGGTGCGCGTTCACAGCGATTACCACCCTCCGAAAAAAGAGGGCGGCGTGCTCGGTGACGTGGCCAAGGGCATCCGCTTCGTTTGGTCCGACCTGCAGCTGCGCGCCTTCATCCTCTATATGGGCGCGGTGTCCGTTTTCGTGGCCGGTCCGTTGCTGGTGGGCTTGCCGGTATTGGCCAATACGCGCATGGACCTGGGCGCAAGATCCTTGGGGTTGCTGCGCAGCGCCAACGGTGCCGGCATCCTGGCGGGCAGCGCGATCTCGAGCTTCGCGATGCGCCGCATCGGCGGGCGCGTCGGCTTGCTGGTGCTGTGCGTGGACACAGTCGTCGGGCTCGGCATCGCCGCTCTGACTCTGGTGCATTCAACCCTGGTGGGTTCGGCCGTCATGGCGGCGGTGGGCGCACTGGCCGGGATGGTGCAGATCGCGCTCTTCACCTGGGTGCAGCGACGAGTGCCACAAGCTTATATGGGCCGCACCATGAGCCTGTTGATCTTCACCTTCATGGGCCTTTCGCCGGTAGTGGCCTCGGCCGCAGGCGTGTTGCTGAGGTACGTAGGGTTAGGCCCGCTGTTTGTCGGCGCCGGTTTCACCCTGTCAGCCGTAGCTTTGCTGTGCTTGACGCGCCCTACCCTGCGCGGCATCACCACCCGAGTCGCGCCCGCCAAAGCCTGAATAGATTCCATGCAGCGACGCTGGCTGGGTGGTTCCCTGCCGGCGTTGCGTTGGGTTTCAGCGCGACAGGATTCCGAACGTCGTTGCACGTTGCGATGGAAGCGGCGAGTCTGAATGGAAATGCCAGGCGACCTTCCCCGAGCAGTTCCACTGGGACGAGTGATCGCGACTCGTCGTTTTCGTTTACGCGGAGACGCTAGACGCACTGCCGAGCTGCGGATCGGCGCGCCCCGCGACAACAAAGGAAACGCCTATTGCCCCGTTCAGCTCGTCGGGATCGGTGACGAGAAGGTGCGGCCCATCTACGGTGTGGACAGGGTGCAGGCTCTACAGCTCGCCGTGCTGCGCTACCTCGAGCCGCTGCTTTTGCGATTCGGGGATCGCCTCCTTTGGGAGACGGAACCGGCCCACAGGAGCCTGAACGCCGATCCGTGGACGCTCTTTGAAGGCGCGGGGCTATCAGACTTCTTGTCCAAGTTCGCCGCTCTCTGTGCCAAACGCGCAGCGCAAGCACGACCGTTGGTTCGGCGGCGCCGCCGACGAACACAGAAGTGATGATGCGACCGAACTTCTTTCAACTGGAGAGGCTGTTTGTTGCCCACGCCCGGTCCGCGGTCGCGATCCCAGGGTCACTGTGGCGGTGACGGACGTCAGCCAGAGTATACGCGTGAGCTGGTCACTCGCGTGGAGTTGGAGATGAGGAAGTCGTGACGAATCTGTCAGTGTTGCTCTTGGTCGCAAGCGTATGCATAGCATGCCGAAAGGACACGACCCAGCTGATCACAATACCCGAGATAACCTCGCAGGCAGAGGACGGTTTTCACGACTTCGTGTTCGCGATTCGCAGCAGCGAGAAGATGAGTGATGGAAGTCGCCGTATTCGGGCCGCAGGTACAGCTCGCGGTCATCCTGTCGAGTTCGACGCGATCCTTGGCTCCGGCTGGACGAAGGGCAGCCTTGGGCCAGGTATGGACATTTACAAAGGGGACGTCGAGATTCGCTCCGTTGGGATGCCGAGCGATGAGCTCGTGAAAGCAATGGATTCGATCTACCAGACGAATCTGCATCCGAATTCGATGAAGCCGGCAGCCCGGTTCACTGCCATTTCGCTTGAAGGAAATCCCGGGCTGCCCGAGAAAGGTCCGGTGAAGCTCAAGCTGTTTTTTGAAAGCGATAAGGAAGAACTGTACGCAGAGCTCTATCTCAACATCGATTGGCCGAGTTCTCGCGTTCATCTCGACGAAAAGGATCCGGACTACCGGACAGCTATCATTCATGCTCTGGCCGGCAATGCTGGATAACGAAGCTGGTCTCCTTCTCGAAGCTCCGCCACAAGACGGAAGTAGCGCGGAACTCCTCGAACCGGTAGCGCGCCGACTCTTAGCTCCTTCTGCCGAGCTGCGAATCGGCGCGCCCCGCGACTCCGCCGTCACATCGCCCGCCTAGCAGCCCCTGGTGAAAACGGCGGCTAGAATCACGCCATGTCGATCGATGACTTCGTACGGTACAGCAAGGTACTGCATGGCTTGACCGCCGATTTTGTGCGCGCGGTCCCAGACGACAAGTGGGACTTTACGCCCGACCCGCCTGGACAATCCGGCCGCGCACCGGCACCACATCGGATTGGCGACGGCTTCGCGCCGTTTTGCAAGCAACTGCGGCACGTCGTCTGTGTCCGCGGTGTCTACAATGCCGCGCTGGCGACAAGAAGAGTGGAGTGGACGCGAAAGCACGAGCACTATCTCGGGCCGCTGACTCGGGAGGCACTCCCGGCCGCGCGCGATCGTGGGTGTCACGGTGCAGGATGCTGACGACGGAGACATCACGACGTGCGTCGAGACGCTGATTGAAGCGGCCGAGCACGTCCAAACCGTGCGGCCACCACCTGAAGCTCCGCCGGACGCGAGCCTCGCAGCTCGGCGCAAAAACTCACGTAGAGACAGAGCTGAATCAGCGTCGCGCCGCGGGTTTCCTTCGCGAGCTTCGTCTCGACCGGCTCGTTCTCTGGACGCGAATTTCGAATTCTTGGCTGCTCTTTTGAAATATTGACTAATCCAAAACTGCCGGGCCTGTCGTGCCAGAGCTGCGGCGGAGCAGGTTCCTTGAGCAGCAGTCTAGCGGCTAAGGGCGGCGACGCACGGATAGTCTGTCTTTTTGGCTGTCAAGTCTGGAACATCGTGCAGCAGAGAGAGCTTGTCGCGCTTGAGTAGAGGGCGTACACGCTCGGTTTGGAACGGCGGTCGTTCCAAACGCGCCAAACATCAATTTCAGCCACGACAGCCAACATCGACACTTTGTCTTCAAGACTCCTGGTGTGACGTCGGCTTGGCTTTCCGGGCAAAATCTTAGAGCTGTTATTGGGGGGTTTATGAAGAAGCAAACACGAAACCTATTTAATTGCACGCTTGCCCTCGCGCTGCTCGGGGTTGTGCCCATGGTTCAAGCGCGCGTAGTTCGAATCGAAATCAACCGAGTGGAATCGCCCACGTTTGAAGGCACGGTCTTCGGCAAAGTCGGTCAGTACGAGAAGATGGTCGGCGTCGCATTTATGGAAGTGGATCCGCTCGATCCTCACAACGTCGGCATCGTTAATCTCGAACGGGCTCCTCGCAACGAACGCGGGATGGTCGAGTACAACGCAGACATCTACATCCTCAAGCCCATCGACCTGGAACGCGGTAACCACAAGCTCTTCCTGGAAGTTCACAACCGCGGCAATAAACTGGCGCTGAACTTCCTCAATGACTCGCCTGGCGGCGTGAACGATCCCACGACTGCAACCGACGCTGGCAATGGCTTTCTCTTCCGCGAGGGCTACACGGTCCTATGGACAGGCTGGCAGGGCGACGTAACACCAGATAACAATCGGATGACCATCCGAGTGCCCATTGCCACTCAGAAGGATGGCAGCCCGATCGTGGCGCGCGTGCGTCAGGAGTACTCGGATCGATTTATCCCGACCGAAGGCACATTCACGCTGCCATTGAGCGGCAGCACTCAGTTTGCAAGCTATGAATCCGCCGCGAGGGATACTTCGCAGGCAATCCTCACAGTGCGGGAACGCACTGCAGATCCTCGAGCACTGGTCCCGGCCGATAAGTGGGAATTCGCCTCCTGCACTTTAAAGAAGGACGGCACGCTTGGTGTTCAACCGAGCCCATTTGACGTCTGTCTGTTTGAAGGCTTTGCCGTGGATCGCTTGTATGAGCTCACCTATCCCGCCAAGAACCCGCTCGTGATGGGGCTTGGCTATGCCGTCACCCGAGACGTCATCTCGTTCCTACGTTACGAGCCCGCGGATGCCGCTGGAAACGCGAATCCAGTGGGCAGCAGCATTACCAATGCTTACGGGCTCGGCATTTCGTCCAGCGGGATGTACATGCGCGACTGGCTTTACCTGGGATTCAATGAGGACGAGCAGGGCCGCAAGGTTTTTGACGGCGCTTGGTCGCATATCGGCGGTGGTCATCGGCTGCTGATGAATGTCGAGTTTGCCCAGCCGAATGATTATTCGCGACAAGATATTTGGCACGACTTTATCTCTAACTCAATTTTTCCGTTTGGCTACAGTGTGACAACGGATCCAATCACGGGGCGAACTGATGGGATATTGAAACGACCGGCGACGGATCCCCTGTTGATCGTCACCGATACCTCGACTGAGTTTTGGGAATTCCAGGGCTCTCTCGTGACACACGACGCCTTCGGAAACGAGATTCCGGTGCCATCGAATGCCAGGGTGTATCTAATGTCGAGCCTGCAGCATTCCGTGGGACCGGGCGGTCCTCCCGCGCGGGGCTCATGTCAACAATTGTCGAATCCACTCGCCAATTCCCCAATCTATCGGGCTCTGCTGGACGATTTGGACGCTTGGGTCACCCACGGCGTCAACCCGCCGGAGAATCGGTATCCACGCGGTCGTGACCTGGTCGCACCGGATCAAGAGAGCACTGGATTCCCAAACATTCCCGGGGTTACATACACTGGTTTGTTGAATGAGCTGCACGTATGGGATTACGGACTCGAGTTCGGTCCCGCGGGCGGGCGCATGACGCTCCTGCCGCCGCTGTCGGTGCCCGATACCGATTACACATTGCTCGTGCCCCGAGTGGATGCAATTGGCAATGATGCTCCTGGAGTACGCTCCACGTTCATCGAGGCGCCGATCGCCACCTACAGTGGTTGGAACGTGCGGGCGGCCGGATTCCGCGAAGGAGAGATGTGTGGCTTGACCGGCTCTTACATTCCTCTCGCCACGACACAGGCCGAGCGTGAACGGGCAGGGGACCCACGACCGTCCCTGGAGGAGCTGTACGGCGACCACGCCGGGTATGTCCAAGCTGTCACGCGGGCGGCCATTGGGCTCTGGTCGCAACGCTTCCTGCTCCAGGAGGACGTGCGGCGGCTCGTCACCCAGGCCCAGAACAGTGATGTGCTGAGGTAGCCGTCAATTCGGAATCAGCAGGCCGTTTCTTGCACAAAGAATGTGGAGTAGGGAGCGTTCCGCAGCTGTCGCTCCGCCAGTGGAAACAATGTTGCCCGACCTCGCCAGCGGGCCGGCCGCGACGGGCCGCGGCTTCCAGCTCAGCGCTGACTGGGTGGCCTGTCCCAATGCCGCACTGATCGACATGCTTGCGGTCCTACGCTTAGCTAGTGACGAGCTTCGCTGCTCACTCGGCCGATCTTGCGCGAGGTGCTCGATACATTCTTCAAACGCAGCACCGTTGCTGTTCACGGGTCTCGCCGAGCTCGAAACTCTAGAAAAACCGACGAAACCCGGACACGATGCTAACTTGTCTCGAAAAACATTTGAAACAATAGACATCGGCGCAGACTACTTCCCAAAGGAGAACGCAAGTCCAGCTTGAACAATGACTGGCATGCCCAGTCCCACGTCAGGCGATATGCGGACGGCATAGCCTTGCAGCGCCACGCCATGGCCTGCGAGGGGTGTGTAAATGGCGATCTCGGGAATGAGTCGAAGCGGGCCCAATTTAAATGAAACCCCAACGGTCCCGCCAGCGAAGAGCGTATCGACATTGTAACCCGAGTTCTTGCCGTTCCCACTTCCAAGTGCCTTGGCGATGGTAGGTGCGAACACCAGGGCATGCTCGCCTCCCTGACCGAAACGGAAGTCGATCGGCATGGGCATCTTGAACAGGTACGTTCCCCAACCTCTGTCATCCCCATTAGAGCCAAAGGCGTACTGGACCGCCGGAGCAAGCGCCACGTCGAAGGCCTCGCGGCGCACGAGCTGAACAGTGGAGTTGAGCTCCAGATTCGTCAGACCCGTCTTCAGGCCGATATCCCAGCCCCTCGCAATTCCGTATCGCGCCTGCAACTCGAACGCAAAGAGATCATTCGCGTCACCAACGTCGAAGGATGGCCGAGGTGCGTCGGGGGTCGCCCCGGAGCGAGGGACTATCACCGTTCCTCCACCCGCAACGTCGAGGCGAAACGCGCCAGGGTCCAGCGCCCGAGCGTCCTTGAGAAGCGAGTAGGAAACGCAGCCACTGAGCGGTGGAAAGAACGCGAACAGGAAAAGAAACTCGGCGGTGAGCCAGATGCGCGAGCCCTGCACGCGAGCCGGTATGCCAGAACGCAGCTCGGCTGTGACTTTCATGTTCCTCCCCGCGCTGTCGTTCAACATTTAGTACTCGAATAACACCGCTGGTGCCGACACCGAGGACAAGCTTTAAAGATTAGGTCGGCTAAGAGAAGGGTCAGCCCAATCATCCCACTGCGACGTCGCAACCCCGGAGCTTTGCGATTTCCAGCCGAGGCGAAATACTTTTGACCTTTGACTCATGATCTGTGGATCTGCATTTGGCCGCGCCAGCCGAATTGAAGGAGCCCACCATGAAGCCAACTCGTTTGACGCTTGCCGCGGCCGCGCTTGCCATCGCAAGTGGGTGCAGCTGCGGAAGGCCTGAAACGGACTCGCTCGGCACCAGCCAGGAAGAGGTCCAGGTGCAAGTGAGCTCCGAGGAGAAAGTCCGGATGGCGGCCCTCCAAGTCTCGCTTTACCAGGCGCTCGGGGACGTGAACGTGGATGGAAGGATCGACGCGAGAGATGTTCAGCTCATCCGCGAGCTGGCATCTGGACGGCGAACCACGGTTCCGTGCGCCGACGCCGCTGATGTAAATTTCGACGGCGTGGTCAACGAGCAGGACGCCGCGCTGCTGCAGGCGGCCCTCGATCAAGGAGGGGTCAGCGCGCTCGTGCTCGTCCCGCCCCGCAGACAGTGCACTCGCCGCGGGACGGACATTGCGACGCGAGACGGCTTTGCCGGCGATCATGTCCCGGTGTTGTTTCTTCGCAATCTGGTTACTTCCCGGGAAGCGACGCTGAGCGTGTTATCGGGTCCAGGAACGTTGCGACAGGCGGAGCCGCAGCTGCACTGGGTGGACATTCGCCCCGATGCGGCAATCGGAGACCGCATCGATCTCGAGGTCGCGACCCGACAGCAGCATTACAGATTCACGATTGAAGTGCTCGATCCGAGCATCCGCCCGGTGGGCGTGATTGACTTCGGCGGGGAGGAACAGCTGCAGGGAGCCGGCGCACCGCCCGAGGGTGCAACCGATGGAGGTTCTCCGGGCATGGACGCCGGACACGAGGTCGGCATGGATGCGGGAACCGACGCGGGCATCGACGCCGGGACGGATGTCGGAATGGACGCCGGCAGCGATGGCGGAAGGGACGGCGGAGTCGATGCCGGCACTGATGGAGGACCGGATGGTGGGCCCGATGGCGGAACGGATTGTCCTCAGCGCGGAAAGGGTTGCGATGCGCTCATCGTCGACCTGATGTACGAGTGGTACATGTTCAGCGTGGGCGACATGGAGACCAGGCTGAGAGGAATTCAGTGCACGACTGAATTTTATGACATCAACGCGAACTTCAAGGAGAAGCCGAGGCGCGTCTTCATTGCGACCAACCGCCCGCCCGCCGGCTTTTGGAACATGACCGAGGGGGAGCTCGCGACAGCGTTGGCGATATGGCAAACGTGGCGCGGGGGCGAACAGGCCAAGCTGGACAGAGCGATTGCAACGCACATCGCCCACCTCAGAGACGAGAGAGAGATTGGCATCGAGGTATTCAATGCCCATGGCAGCGAAGGCAACTGCCCGGCGTGTGGCTCGGTGACCAGCGCGGGGTGGGAGGTCTCAGCTCCGCGGCGAGACACGATACAGGCGATCTACGGCGGTGCGCGCCGACACGTCTGCGCCTGGCTGCTGTTCGATAGCAGCTGTTTCTCCGGCAACTCGGTGAGAGGCTTTAACACCGTGAACAACACCGGCGCCTGCCGATGCTGCGAGCCGCCGGCGGTGAACCCGTGCTTCCGCGCGGGCTTTGAGGATGATAAGGCAGTCGCGAGCTCCCGAATCTCGGATGAGGCCTCGAACCTCACCTGTAAATTCGATTTGTCACGTTTCAAGGATGCAATCGAAGAGGCACGCACCGCAGGTAACAATCGCGTGGATCGATTCATCAAGCTCAGGAAGTTCGCCTCTTCCTACGCGGACGACGGCTATGGCCCGCGTTGCCGATAGCCTTACGCTGGTCGGCGTGCAGGTGAAAGGCTTTATCGATGTGGCATCGCCGCGAGTGCAAAATGTCGTTGAGATGCCGTGAGGTCGGGAGAAGACGTAGGGCTGATAGCGCATGTTCCGTCAACTCACGAGTCTTTCCAGACCTTGGTCTGAGCTCGACGTGGAACTGGCGAATCAGTGCGACTCTGCCGGCAGCATCGTCCGGACGCGAGCCGTCCCGGTCTACTGGAACGTGACGATCGAGGAATGGTGGGCGTGCCTTCCGGGCGCGGGGCTCCTCGCGGGGATTGCCGAGGGAATCATCAACGACAAGGTGAAGGACGCCCTTTCCTCCAACGACGTGCACGCTTCCCGGCCTGTCGTCACTGAACAACGCGCGACTTCGATGAACCGC
>DATFTC010000397.1:0-26261 GCA_035262305.1 Myxococcaceae bacterium
CCTCCGCGGAAAGCGGGTCCAGCTGCGCCAATCGCCGGTGAAGCGCTTCCCTTCCCTTTTGGGCGGCCTCAGCTTCAAGCTGTCGCCTCAACTCCGGATTGGCGGCGGGCGCGGAGATAATGCCGTGCAGCAGAGTGCGCAAGTACAGCCCCGTCCCGCCAACCACCAGCACCCGCTTCGACCGGCTGCGGATATCTTCGATCGCGGCGTCCGCCAGAACTTGGAATTGAGCAGCGGAGAAACGTTCCGCGGGATCCACCACCGAGATGAGGTGATGGCTCACCTCGGCCAGCTCGGAAGCGGTCGGCTTTGCGGTTCCGATGTCGAAGTATCGATAGACCTGCTGCGAGTCCGCGCCGACGATCTCCGCGTCGAGCCTTTTTGCCAGCCGCAGCGCCAGCACTGTCTTGCCGGACGCAGTCGGGCCGGCGAGGACGATGAGGTCGGACTGGGCAGCGGTCGAACTCATGGAGAGGAACTTCTCGAAGCGCACTCTAGCCGAGCCGCTCGTTCGTCACGCTCCAAATGAGCACGTCCGAGGGGCTAGATTGGAGACAGGAAAGAGCGGTGGAGAGGGCTACGCACCCGTTCACGGCGCTTTCAACGCGGCGTCCAGCTGATCGAGCGAAGCCGTCCTCGGCTCGCCGCCGCGCAACGGCTTAAGCTGCGCCGACCGCGTCGCCAGCTCATTTTCGCCGAGCACCAGCGCGAACCGGGCCATGCTCTTGTCGGCGCGCTTCATCTGGCTCTTCAAGCTGCCGCCGCGCGGATCGAGCTCGACCCAGAAACCGCTCCGGCGCAGGCCGCTGACGATCTTGATCGCCTCGTCTTTGGCCTTTTCATCCACCGTGGCCACGAACAGATCCGGAGTTCGGCCCGCCCCTTTTTGATCGGCAAGAAGCAGGCAGAGTCGGTCGACTCCAAGCGCGAATCCGACCGCGGGGATCTCCGGCCCGCCCAGCGAGCTCACCAACTTGTCGTACCGGCCACCGCCTCCGACGGTGCTCGCCGTTCCCAGCGACGGATGCTCGGCGACGAATTCGAATGCCGTCCGCGTGTAGTAGTCCAACCCGCGCACCATCCGCGGATCTACCTCGTACTTGTGCCCGAGAAGATCGAGCTGACGCTTCACTTCGTCGAAGTGCTCGCGGCAGGGACCACACAAGAATTCCAGCACGCTGGGCGCGGCTTGAACGACCTTTCGGCAACCTTCGTTCTTGCAATCGAGAACCCGCAGCGGATTTCGCTGCAGCCGCTCACGGCAGTCCGTGCACAGCGAGTCGCGATGCGCGTTCAGATACTCGACCAGAGCCTTCAAGTACCTCGGACGGCAGGCATCGTCTCCGAGCGAGTTGATCGACAGCGAAACGCTCGGGATGGCCAGCGACTGAAGCAATTGAACCACCATGTCCATCAATTCGACATCTTGCGCCGGCTCCTTGGCCCCGAATGCTTCGGCGCCAATCTGCCAGAATTGACGATAGCGGCCGGTTTTCATCCGCTCGTAGCGGAACATCGGGCCCATGTAGAACCAGTGAGTGACCGGCTCGATGTTGTAAACCGCGTGCTCGATGTAGGCGCGGGCTGCGGGCGCCGTTCCTTCCGGACGCAAGGAGAGGCTGCGCCCGCTCTTGTCCTCGAAGGTGTACATCTCCTTGCCGACGATGTCCGTCCCCTCGCCGACCCCTCGCACGAACAGCGCGGTGTCCTCTGCGATCGGCGTGCGAATCTCGTCGTAGCCGAAGCGGCCGAAGATCTCCCGAGCCGCTTGCTCCACCCGTACCCAAATTCGGCTGTCGGGCGGAAGGATGTCGTTCATCCCCTTCACGCCGCTGATCTTCTGGGTCATGTCAGCACTCCGATGCGCTGCCCCATCCGCACCCTGCTTCCCTCGACCAGCGCGTCGTCCCAGCGCACCCGTCCCTGCTGAAACAGCAAGATCACCGTCGACCCCATCTCGAAGGCCCCGAGCTCGTCTCCCTTGTTCACCGGAATCGGCTCTGCAAAACGATGCACCTCGCCCGGTTTACCCGAGTGAGTGACGACTTCGCCATAACTTGCTCGTATCCGCGCCACGCAGGTAGCGCCGACCTTGACCACCGCGCACGGACCGGCGCCGGTCGATAAGAACGTAATCAGCCGCTCGTTTCGGCAGAACAGCGCGTGCCGCGCGCGGACGGAGCGCGGATTCACCGGCCAGAATTCGCCCGGGATATACGCGTATCCCTCGATCTTGCCGTTCAGCGGGGCATGGATCCGGTGGTAGTCGCGCGGCGCAAGATAGAGCGTCGCGAACGCGCCCTCCTTGAAAGGCGATGCCGCCTCCTCACTTCCCAGCAACGCCCCCAGCGGGTATCGAATGCCCTTCGCCTGAATGCATTCCCCCGCCGCGGCGTAGCCGGCCTGGGAGACCGTTCCATCCACGGGTGAGACGACGATGTTCTCGCGCGCGTCGATCGGCCGCATCCCCTCCTTGAGGCGGCGCGAGAAAAACTCCGCGAAGGTCGGATATCCTTCGAAGCCGTGCTCGGCCTCCTCAACTGAGACGCCGTACTTGCGGGCGAAGGCGCGCATCGCCCAGCGGTGCAGAGGGGACAGAGCTTCAGCTCGGGACGCCCATCCTGCCAGGCTCGACAGCGCCGATTTGGGCATCAGCGCCATCAGCTTCATGAACGTCTGGTCGCGCATCGAGCGGATGAAGATAATCGCTCCGAGTCATCGCGCGCTCGCCGAAGCGGGTTTAGTGCCTTGGCTCGGCAATCCGCCATCCGGGAACCGGTACTCCACCAAGTTCTTGGCGACGTTTGTCACGACTTCTTTGCTGTCGGTCAACACGAAAAGCTGGTCGAACCCGGGATGACGATCGCGGCAATTCGCGATGTCCTTGAGCTCCCAGCTGTCGACCATCCCTTTCCCGACGAGGTTGATGGGATCCGACCGTTGGAAGCAACCCGAGAAGCGGGTGGTGAATTCGGCCAGCGCCATGTGCGGCGAGGGCTGGTTCGATCCCGCATCCGCCGCCTCGGCAACGGGGTCCGGCGCGCGCTTGATCGGCCCCATCCTCTCGTACGGTCCGCTGGCGATCGCCTGTGCCGCTGCGGCCCGCCTTGCCGCGTCCGCCTCCTGGAGGTGCTTTCGGCCCTCTCGGATCCGCCGGGAGAGCGCTGATGCGGCGGGATAGTCCGAGCTGTCCTCCGCCACCTGCTGGAGCAGCGCCTCCACTCGAGCCATTTGGGGATCGGCGAATGCGTCGTCCAGGGACGTCGCGTACAGCTTGGTAAACAGCTCGTGCGCCTGAGTGTAGCTGTCCGAGGGAAGCTGCTTTTTCCGGCAGCCGACGGCGAGTAGAGCGCTCGTTAAAACGAGCGCGAACGCAAAGGTCGGTGAAAGCTCCAGGGGACGGCGGCGCATGGGTGGGCGATGCTCCGTAGGGGTTGTCGACCTCTAGACTCCGAGGAACAGACGTTTCCCGAAGTTCAGTGCGAGATCTGCGTCGAAGATTTTTTGCGCGGACTTTTCGATGTCGTACTCCACTCGAAGGTACTCCACCGTCCTCGCGCCGGTGTCGCAAATGACGAAGCAGGCTCGGTTGTCATAGTCGCGCGGCTGCCCCACGCTGCCGACGGAGATGATGTACCGGTAACCTCTGCGAATCCCGAACTTCTGCGCCACCACGTCGTTCACCTCTCCGCCGCCGATTGCGAATGCCTTGCACAGATGGCTATGCCCGATGAACGTCACCTCGGCGAGGTTCTCCACGAATGGGATGAGCTCGCGCGCTTGTTCCAACGCGAAGATGTACTCGTAGGCCCTTGGTTCGACCGGCGAGCCGTGGCAGAAGCCGATGTCGCCGATCCGGTAGGTATAAGGCAGGCTGCGCAGCCAACTTAAGTTCTCGTCGGTGATCACGCTCGCCGACCAGTCCAGCGCGTTCCGGGCGGCGTCGTAGTAGAAGGAATAGTCCATCCGCCCCGCGACCGCTGCGTCGTGATTGCCCAAAAGAGTGACCTCGGCCACTGACCGGACCAGGTCGCAGCACGGGTTCGGCGAAGCACCGTAACCCACGATGTCGCCCAGGGAGACGACCCGATCGACCTTCTGCTGCTCCGCGACCCGCAGCACCTCAGTGAGCGCTTCGAGGTTCGAGTGGATGTCGGAGATGATCGCTACCCGCATCAATCGACCCTTCGCCAACGCAGCGGTGAAACCGGTTCTCCTGCCCTGCCAAGAGCCAATCTGTGTCTTTCTCTATGGGCGCGCTCAGAAGCACCCAGCTTGTGTTGAACCCCGATAAACCCTCAAGGAGCGTAAGGAGTCCTGATTCGGTCCGTCAAGGCGACCGCGGAAAAGAAAGACGTGGGGCGATGCGCGGCGAAGTATGCTTCGCGACTTCATCCCTTTCCGGAAGTATGCTCTGCCGTTTCATCCGGGTCCGTTCGACACCAGGTATTTCCTGATTGTCGATCCCGCCTAGAGGAGTTGAACGCGTGCGCATCGTCGTCACCGGCTCGTTGGCTTACGACTACATCATGAGCTTCCCCGGGTATTTCAAGGATCATCTCTTGATGGACCGGGTTCACACTCTGAGCGTCAGCTTCCTCGTAGACTCGATGAAGCGAATGCGCGGCGGGGTGGCGGGAAACATCGCCTATACCCTGGCGCTGCTCGGCGAGCGTCCGCTGATCGTCGGCACGGTGGGCCACGACTTTGGCGACTACCGGCAGTGGATGGACGAGCAGGGCATCGACACCTCTGGGATCATCGCCATCCCCAGCGAGTTCACCGCCTCGTGCTTCATCAATACCGACCTCGCCAACAATCAGCTGGTCGCGCTTTACGCGGGCGCGATGGCGCACGCGCGCGACATTTCCATCCGTCATCTAGGCCTGGGCAAGGATGACCTGGTGGTCATCTCCCCCTCGGATCCCGAGGGAATGAGCCGCATCGCGACTGAATGCCGCGAGCTCGGGGTACCGTTCCTCTACGATCCGGGCAAGCAGATGCCGCGCCTTCAGCCCAGCCAGATCCTCGACTACCTTCAAGACGCCTTCATCTTGATCGCGAACGATTATGAGCTGGCGATGATGGCGCAGAAGACCGGAAAGTCGGAAAAGGAGCTGATCGCAACGCCGCCGCTCTGCGTGATCACCCGCGGCGCTCAAGGTTCAACGTTCTATTCCGCCCACGGTCGCGAGAGGGTCGAGATTCCGGTTGCGGAGGCGGAGAACCGCGACCCGACGGGCGCCGGAGACGCCTACCTGGCGGGGGTGATTTTCGGCATCGCGCGCCGCTTCGCCATTCCGGTGATCGGGCGCATCGCTTCCCTGGCCGCGGCCTACGCGATCGAGCAACGCGGTTGCCAGGAGCATCACTTCACCCCGGCGGAGTTCTCGAGCCGCTACATCGCTTCCTTCGGCCCTTCGCCGGAAATGGAGGCCTACGCTCGGCTCAAGGGCGCACCGACGGCGCCACCGTAAGCACCGCCTTCAGATCCTCATCGGTGAAGAAGATCCCACCGCCGAAGAACACGTCTCGCCCGGAGATCAGCTTGTTGGTTGTGAAGTCGCGGACCTGCCGATTCAGGATGTCGTCCATCCCGACCGTCGCAAACAGGTGTTGAAACGCCTGGAGCCTGATCGCCGTCCGGAGCCGCGGAAAGCGGAGCTCCTGGAGGGACCAGTCGAACGCGTCCGTCCGTACCGAGAGCGCGTCGTTGAGGAAATGGAGATCCACTCCGAATCCACCGCTCGACTCGATGATTCCAAAGCGGAAGGTTGCAAAATAGTAGCGCTTCGCGAATTCCGCGGAGATCTTTAGCTGTTCCTTGGTGGTGCGGACGTTCTGCGTCGCCGGCTCTTCGGTGCCAGGCGGATTTCGCTGAATCACCTCGTTTGTGACGTAGCCCCGGGGATCATCGACCAACTCGATCAAGTAGTACTTGTCCGGCTTGGGTATGAACTTGAGGCCCAAGCTGAACTTCGAGGAGCCCTGCGAATACAGGTACTCGCTCTTGACCCCCACCTCGACCTGCAGGCGGGCGAGCCGCGAGGTGAAGTCAGACACGTCCTCCACCGTTTCGCCCAGCTTCTGCCCCAGCCGCTCGTCGGCGACCAGCGCGCCGATCGCTCCCTTCCCTTCGTTGATCCGCTGCGTAATCTCCTCGAGGTTGCTCAAAGAGTGGTCGAGGCGATCGGCCACCGCGCGCACGTTTGTCATCGCCTGACCCTCGGTGCCGGCGTCCGGGGCAGGTCCAACTGTTGCCCTCAGGGTCCCGGCGACCTCGCGGACATCGCGCGTGATTGCCTGGATGTTGGCGACAATCTCGCGGACCGTTCCCCCCTCGCCCGAGGTCAGCGACCGGACATCACCGGAGACCGCTTCGGCGTTCCTGAGGATGGCGTCCAGCCTCTCAGAGCTGGATCGCGCCGAGGTGTCGAAGGTCTCCGAGAGCTTGACCAGGTTGTCTACAATTCGCTGAAGGGAGCCCTCGCCTTTTTCGCTTCCGAACACCTCGCGCAGAGAGCTGGTGACCGTCTGGATGTCGGCGGTTATTTGGCCGAGCGAGGCGAAGATCGCCTCCACTCCCTGGGTGTCGATCACCCGCTTGATTTCGCCGCCGTCCGGCATCGGCGGGGCGGCGTCCGAACCGGGATAAAGGTCGAGCACGTAGTCGCCGAGGAGCGACTCCGAACGCTTGCTGAGCGCCGCGTCCTCTTTCAAGTTCACGTCGCGCCGCACTCTCAACGAGACCTTGGCTCGCCCCCCTTCCAGCGCGATGTCTTTGATCTCTCCAACCGAGATGCCGGCGATCTGAACGCGGCTCTTTTTGCTCAGTCCCGATGCGTCGCGGAAATAAGCGTAGACGTCCAGCGAGTCCCGCTGCGACAAGCCGCCCTTTTTCGCAAAGGTGAAAAATATGGCGGTGAAGGCCGCTGCGGCGAGGACCAGAAGGCCTACCCGAAAGGGGGTAACAAACTTTCTCAAGAGGACCTGACTCCGCGGCCACTTTGCGGACCCACTCTAGCGTTTTGTGCGGAGGGTGCCAGCATTTGAGGGCCGGGCTTCAATACTCGCCCTTTTCGAACCACGTGGATAAGAACACTTTCACCGCGGGGTTCTGGGACTGGCGCAGCAGTTTCGGAGGCACTTGCTCGACAATTCGGCCCCCGTGGAGGAACGCAATCGTGTCACCAACCTTGAACGCGGAAGCCACATCGTGGCTGATCACCACTGAGGTGACGCCCAGGGCCTTCTTTGCGTCGATTATCATCTGATCCACGTAATCGGTGGTAATCGGATCGAGCCCGGTGGTTGGCTCGTCGTAGAGCACGATCTTCGGGTCGAGCACAATCGCCCGCGCCAACCCCACGCGCTTGCGCATGCCGCCGGAGAGGTCCGAGGGATATTTATCCTCGATGCCGACCAGCCCGACGATTTCCAATTTGCGGCGCACCACCTCGCGCATTTCATCATCGCTCATTCGCGTGTGCTCGCGCAGAGCGAAAGAAACGTTCTCGAAGACGGTCATTGAGTCGAAGAGGGCGGACCCCTGAAACACCATCCCGAACTTTCGACGAACCACCGCCAGCTGCTCAGGCGTCATCGGCACGATGTCCTCGCCATCGACGATCACCCTTCCAGAGTCCGGCTTGAGCAGGCCGATGATGT
Source organism: Myxococcaceae bacterium (assembly GCA_035262305.1). GTDB lineage: Bacteria > Myxococcota > Myxococcia > Myxococcales > Myxococcaceae > DATFTC01. The sequence goes on from DATFTC010000397.1 coordinate 7,669, forward strand.
GCTTCATCAGAACCGTCTTGCCGGAGCCGGAGGTGCCGAGGATGACGCAGGTGCTGCCCTCGTCGATGCTGAGATTCACCCCACGCAGCACGTGGTTCGACCCGAAGGACTTGTGCAGGTCGATCACCTGAATCATTGGTTGCGCGCCGGCCATCAGTGCAATGCTACGCCCACCACGTAGTCGAGCACGACGATGGCCAGCGCCGACGAGACCATTGCCTGAGTCGTCGCCTGGCCGACGCCCTTGGCCCCCCCGGAGGCGTTGTATCCCTTGTAGCAACCGATCAGCGTGACCGCGAGGCCGAACACCGCCGCCTTGATCAACCCCTCGTTGATGTCCTCGGGATCAAGCCATTGCTGGGTGCGATAGATGAATGTACCCGGTGAGATGCCCTTCAGGTTCACCGCGATCACGTAGGCGCCGGCCATTCCGGCCGTGTTGAAGAGCATCGTCAGCAGCGGCACCATCACCAAGCCGGCGAGCACGCGCGGAACGAGCAGATATTGGATCGGACTGACGGCCATCGTTTCCAGCGCGTCGATCTGCTCGGTCACCCGCATCGTGCCCAGCTCGGTACACATCGCGGAGACGGCGCGCATCGTCACCATCAGCGCGGTGAAAACAGGGGCCAGCTCTCGGGTCAGAGTCAGCGCAACGGTAGGGCCCACCAGGCTCTCCGCGTTGAACAGCATGAACGCCCGCGAGCTCTGGTGCGCGAAGACCATGCCCGAAAAGACGCCCGTCAGCATCACGATGAAGGTGGATCCCACCCCGACGAAATCCAATTGGGCGAAGAGGTTCTCCACGCGCAGCGGCGGCCGGACCGCCCAGCGCGCCACCGACCAGCCCAGCGAGGCGATTCCGCCGAGCTCTTCGACTACACCGGTGACGCGCTTTCCAATCTGCTCAACGGCGATGTACAGCGCGGTTGGCTGGTGCGCCCCCGGCTTTTCGGCTTCTTCCGCCATTTCCGATCATCACTGTACGTCGCCGCGCCGGAGGCACAAGAAGGTGAACGACCAGATTCAGGCTCATCGCGTTGACGAGCGCACAACGCGCGGCACGCGCGCCCCCACTGCGCAGATGACCTCATAGTGGATGGTCTGCGCCAGGTCGGCAAGCTCCTCCGCAGAAATTCGCTCCTCGCCCTGCTCGCCGAGCAGAACCACCTCGTCGCCGACCCGCACGTCCGGGATGTCCGTGACGTCCGCCATACTCATATCCATGCACACGCGCCCGACCACGTTCGCCCGTCGTCCGCGGATCAACACCTGGGCTCGGTTGGAATATCTGCGGCTGTATCCGTCCGCATATCCCATCGGAAGCGTGGCAATCACCGACTCGCGAGGCGCCCGCCAAGTGCTTCCGTACGAAATCGGCGTGCCGGCGGCGACCCGCTTGACGTGGATCACCGCCGTTCTCCAGGCCAGCACCGGCTCGAGCGCAGCGGTTCCGCGCAGCCAAGCCGCGGGGTACAGACCGTAGAGCATGATCCCCGGGCGCACCATGTTCAGCTCCAGCCCGTCGCGAGCTTGCGGCAGGTCGATCACCCCGGCGGAGTTGGAGAGGTGTCGCCAGCTCGGACGAAGGCCTCGCGCGCGCATTCGCGCGTGAGCATCCCGGAAGCACTCCACCTGCTGTCGGGTGAAGTCGCGGTTCTCCAGATCCGCGCTCGCAAAGTGCGAAAGCAGCCCGTCGATCCGAATCTGGGGAAAATGCGCGGCGCGGTCGAGAAACGCATCCAGATCCTGCGGAAGCACGCCGATGCGTCCCATGCCCGAGTCGATCTTCAAGTGCGCGCTCGCCGTCGATCCTGCTCGCCTGGCAGCGCTCGCCAAGGACTCCAGGTGCTCGGGCCGAAAGACGGTCGGGGTCAGCTTGTGCGCCACCATCAAGTCGTAGCCGCCTTCGTAGGAGCCGCCCAGAACGAGGATGGGGGAGCGAACCCCCGCGTTTCGCAGCTCAATTCCCTCCTCGATCAGCGCCACCCCGAGCATCTTCACTCGCTCGCGCTCGAGCGCGCGCGCGATGATCACCGCTCCGTGCCCGTACGCATTGGCCTTGACGATCGCCAATATCTCCGCGCGCGGGGCGAGCTGTCGAATCGCGGCGATGTTGCGCCCAAGCGCGGCGAGGTCGATTTCAGCGCGGGTCGGCCGGATCAGCAGATCGAGCGCGCGGCGGGGGCTCTGCTCCGACTCGAGAGCGGCCGCCTTCCGGCGGGCCGAGCCGGGGTCAGCGTCTGCATCGCCACGTTGCCGGCGGGCCACACGCGGGTTTTTGGAACGAGTCCCTTCTGCCACAGGAGGTGATCTTCCAGTACTTTCCCCAGATCTATCCGTCAAGTTGTGCTTCCTCCCGGCGCCGCGAGACTCTATCCTTCGCCTATTCACAAGCCGGGCCAGCCCAATCTGAGCGGGGATTTGAAATGGGGGCGTACAAAGTCGGGGGAGAGGTCGACGCGTTCTGCACCACCTGCAAGATGCTGCTCGCTCACACTGTGCTGGCCATGGTCGGCACAAAGATCGCGAGAGTACGCTGCAACACCTGCGGCGGAGATCACACGTTCCGTTCCACACCCGCGCGCACCCGAGCGCCGTCCGCGCCGCGCGCGCCACATGAAAGGGTGGTAATTTCTTTCGAGCAGCAGCTCGCCGGGAAGGACATCGCCCACGCTCCGAAGTACAGCCCGAAGGACTCCTACCGAGTGGATCAGGTCATCGACCACCCGACGTTCGGACTGGGGATCATCGCTGCGGTGAGAGAAGACAAGGTCGACGTTGTTTTCAAAGCAGCGCAAAAGACGCTCGTGCATGGGCGCGGGGAAACGGCGGCGCCTCGACCTGCTTTTCATCCCCCGAGCCCGGCTGCCGATGAGCCAACCGACACACCTCATCACGCAGCCACGCCCAGTGCGCATCCTGCGCCCACCGAGGACGACGAGGGATCCCCAGCCGAGCACGAAGAAGTCTGACTCTCGCTTCGCGGTGATCAGGGTTCCTTGATGCGGCGGAGCTGGCCCGCCATCTTTCTCTTGTTCGCTTGGCGGATTGCCTTCGCCGAAGCGCCGCAGGTCTCGATTCAGCCCTCCTCTGTGGTGCTCGGCTCTACAGCAAGCGTTGCAGTGACGGTTCGCCTCCCAAAAGCCAACCTGCCGCTGCGAAGCGCGTGCAACACCGGTACGCTGATTGGCACCGATAATCCATCCGAGCTGGAGCGGCATTTCACCTGGACGCCGCCGGACATCCGATTCCCGATGACAGCTCTACTGGTCTTCTGGGTTGTTGAGGAGCGTTCCGCGCAACCCGAGCCGTCGCTCGTGCGCATCCCGCTTTCCGGTCGCACCACGCTCGAGATGAGCACCGAGCCTGGAGCGCAAGTTCGCGTCGAGGTAGCGAAGGCGAGCTTCGGACCCAGACGAGCCGACCGGAGGGGACGCGTCGAGATTCCGATCGAAGTGCCGCCCGGCGCGCTCAGTGCACAGGTCGTCGCCGAAGCTCACGGCCGCGTGACGATGCGCGAGACGCCGCTGGACATTCCACACAACAGCATGCTGGCAATGGGGTTCTCGCACGATCCAATCGTGCGCGGCGAGCCCGCTTGGCTGATCGTCGCCCATCCCGCGCTGGATCCGCAAATGCTTGATGTCCAGCTCATCGGTGGGCATCTGGCGATTGAGCGCACTGGCGCAGGTAGCGCCGTCTTTCGCATCTCCCCAGAGGACACCGCGAGGGAGCTGATGGCGAAAGCCTCTTTTCAAGGTGTCTCGCTGGAGCGTGCCCAGGCCACCGCGCGCATTACGTCTCCGGGCGAGAGCGCGATCTCGGCCCAGCCTCGCAATCATTTTTTTGCCTCGGCGATGGCCGGAGGGTTCTATGCCGGAGGCTCCAACTCCGGCGCTGCTGTGGCCGTCGATGGAAGCTATGAGCTTCCCGTCGCCGCTTCGCGCCTTGCGCTCGAGCTGGAGGTTGGAATTCGTTCCGCATCCTTTTCCGGCGCGGTGGAGGGCTTGGGCTCGGTGCACTCGTCGGTGACCGCCTTGGCGATCGAGCTTGCGCTTCGCGCTCTGGCTTTCGAGCGCGGAGCTTGGGTGGTGCACGGACGGTTGGGCGGCGGGGCGCTCCCCTTTAGGGTGTCCGCGCAGAGCGATTTTCAGCCGCCGTTCACCCAGTCGGGATTTGCTCCGGAAGCCTTCGCATCTGCACAGGTCGGATATCGGCTTCGAACGCTGGAGCTCTTCGCCGAGCTGCGAGGGGGCATCGCACCCGCGAAGACGTCCACCCTGGATGCGCAGCTGGGCGGATTTCTCCTTGCGCTTGGGGCGAGGTACCGGATCCGATGAGCGGGCGCGGACTGGCGTTGCTCGTTTCGCTCTGCGCCTGCGGCCCGGCGGCGCTGCCGCCACCGAAAGTGCTTTCGATTTCCCCTGCAGAGATGGTGGCCTGCGAGGGCTCAACGGTCTCGGTATCGGTCGACGCAGTCCTCCCGACGCACCTCGACTATGGACAATCGGAAGCGAGCGCGAACCCCGAGCTCTTCCTGCGCATTGGTCCGGTGCCGGTGGGAGCCGGCGAGTACTCACCGGGCGGGGTGTTGACTGCTTCGGTCCCGCCGGTGCTCGCCCCGGGCGTTTACGACGTTGGGCTGCGACTCTCGGACGGTCGGCCGGAGGGAATCCTCCCGTCCGCATTCACCGTCCGGCCCAATCCGTATCCGGACAGCTACAGCCTTGATTTCGTCCAGGACCAGACGCGGCGAATACCATTTGCGATCACCATTCGCAGCGTCGGGCCGAACGAGTCCGCGTACAATTGCACGGTGTCGCTGTCGTCGAACCGCGGCTCGATCTCGCCGGCCGTGAGCGGCGCATTTCAGCGCGGGGTGCGAACGGAGACGGTGACGATCGATATGGCTAACCCGTCGGTCATCATCACCGTACGCGACGATCTCGGCCGGTCCGGTTCAACCAATCCCTTTCGCGTGAATCCCTGACGCGCTCCGGAGCGCATCGATCGCTCGCGTCATATCCTGCGGCAATGGAGATTCGATCGCGCACCGCTCGATTCCCGCCAGGCGGGGAATAACCAGGCGGTGAGCATGCAGCGGCGTGCGCGCCAGCAGCGGGCCGGCGGAGGGGATTCCCAAATCCGAACCCAGCAGGATGCTGGGCTGGCCATACTGCGGATCGACGAGCAGCGGGTGCCCGGCCTCCAGCAAGTGGACCCGGATCTGGTGCGTTCGGCCGGTCAGAGGTTGCGCGTGCACCAGCGTGGCAAGCTCGAAGACTTCCACCGGGCGGATGCGCGTGAAGGCGGCCTTTCCGCTTTCGCCCTGCTTGGCTCGGCGCATTCGTCCCCGGCGCCCAGCCGCAAGTGGAAATTCGATCTCCATCGGTGCGGCGAGTCGACCGCGGACCAACGCCAGGTAATGCTTTTCCACTTCGCCGTTCTCAAACGCCAAACAGAGCGCCCGGTGCGTTGCGGCATTCAAAGCGAAGAGCAAAACGCCCGAGGTATCGCGGTCCAACCGATGAACCACGAAGAGCTTCTGTTTGAGCTCCTCTTCCAGTCTTTCTCGCAGCGAAATCTCGCTCCCGGCCACCCTCGCTGGGATGACGACCGCCCCGGGCGGTTTGTCGATGGCGATGAAACCCGGGGCCCGCGCCAAGAGCGGAACGGCGGTCACTCCAGCTCCGACGGATGCATCAATTTCATCGGCCCCAGCCCCACCAGTTGCTTCTTCACCGCTCCAGCATTGCCGACCACCACCAGCGTCGGTGGCTCCGAAAGGAGGTACTTCCTGGCCACCTGCCTCACCTCATCGAGGCTTACCTGCGCCAGCCGGTCGCGATAACGCTCCACCCAATCGTCGCCGAGGTGGTAAAGCCGAATCTCGGCGATCGCGCCTGCGACCGCATCGTTGGTCTCAAACCGAAGGGGGAACAGCCCACCGAGGTACGTCTTCGCCGCCTGCAGCTCTTGCGCCGTAGGTCCGTGATTGCGCATCTTCTCGAGCTCCGAAAGGGCCACGTCGATGATCGCGCGCGTGGTCTCGGTCTTGGTGAAGGTGCTCACCGAGAACCATCCGCCTGCCATCAGTCGCTCGAACCCGCTGCTGACGCCGTAGGAGAGCCCTCGATTGACGCGGATGGCCTCCATCAGGCGCGAGGTGAAACTTCCTCCGAGAACGGTGTTCATCAGGCTGGCGGCAAAAACGTCTGGGCTCGCTTTGCGGAAGCCGATTCCCCCGATCCGGACCTGCGACTGTGTTTGCTCTGGCTTGTCGACCAGCACGGTCCGGCCGGGCATCGCGGGGCGCTCAAGCGGTGGCAGCGGCGGCGACTGTTCAGGTCCGCCGGGCCAAGCCCCGAAAAATCGCTCGGCAAGCGCCCTCACCTCACCCGCGTCCGCGTGCCCTGTAATCACCAACAACGCCACCCGGGGGCCAAAAGTTGCGCGGTGGAATGCGACGACTTCCTTGCGAGTGAAAGCGCGAACGTGGCGCGCGGTGCCAACGACGTCGTGGCCATAGGGATGTTCACCGCACAGAGCGCGAAGCAACGCGCGGTCAGCGACCAGACCGGGGTCGTCCAGATCGTTGGCGAGTTGCGCCAGCAGGCGGTCGCGCGCCAACTCGACTTCTTTCTTTGGAAAGGTGGGCCAGCGCACCAGCTCGGCAATTGTCTCGAGCATCGGCTTGAGGTGCTCGGACGGCGAGGTGATTCGCAGCGAGAGGAAATCCTCGTCCGCACCGCTGGAAAGACTGGCGCCGCAGAATTCCACAGTTTCGTTGATTTGGTCGGCAGTGCGCTTCTTCGTCCCTCGGCGCAACAGCGAAGCGGTGAAGTCGGCCAGGCCTTGCTTTCCCTTCGGGTCGACCGCGCTTCCTGCGGGGAGCGACAGCTGAAGCGTGATCAGCGGCAGCGGCCCACGCTCTGCGAAGATGACCCTCAATGCGCCCGAGGTGTCGAACTCCTTGAACTCGGGGAGGCGAACTCCTTTCACCGAAGCGCGCGGCGCCGCTCGCCTGGAGGAGCGAGCCGCCAATGCTCGGCCGCGGCTCATCGGCCATCTCGCGAGGGCAACAGCGTGCTCACCGAGCGCTTCTCGGCCACCAGATATCGCTCACTGGCAGCTCGCACCTGCTCCCCAGTGATCGCCTCGTATCGACGCGCCAGGTCGAGGCCGGCTCGCCAATTGCCCAGCAGCAGCTCGTAAGACCCCAACGCGTGAGCCTTGCCGCTGTTGGTGGCGAGCCCTTGCAGCAAATGGGAGGTGAGATTGTTCTTCGCCTTGGCCAATTCGCGCGCGGTCAACCCATGCGCGCAGACCTTCTCCAGCTGCTCATCGAGCGCCTGCTCCACTTGCTCCGGCTTCGATTCGGGTTTCAGCTCGAGGTAGAAGACGATCGCCCCCGGATCCATCCGCCAGGTCCAGTCCATCACCGCCGAGACCGCCAGCGCCTGTTCGAAGACAAGGCTTCGAATGAGCCGGCTGCCGTCCCCGACCGTGAGGGCATACTGCAAAACGTCCAGCGCCAGTACATCCTCGTCCTGGGCGCTGGGCGCGCGATAACCGATCATCAGCGAGGGAGCTTGAACCGCGTGCTTGATCGCGGCGCGGCGCTCTCCGCGCTGCTCGGGCTCCGAGTTGACCACCGGCGGCTGTGGCGGTCCCCTTCGGATGCCGCCGTAGTAGCGGCGAATCTGGGACAGCGTGCGGCTCGGGTCGAAGTCGCCGACCACGTACAGCGATGCGTTGTTGGGCGCGTAGAAGGTGCAAAAATATCGCTCGCAATCCTCGCGTCGGATGTTCTCGATATCGCCCATCCATCCGATCACCGGCCAACGATAGGGGTGGGCCTTCCAAATCAACGCCCCGAGCTCCTCGTCTAATAACCCCGCCGGTTCATTGTCCACGCGCAGCCGCCGCTCCTCCTTCACCACTTCGCGCTCGCTCTGGAGCGAGGTGTCGTTGATCACCAGATGCGCCATGCGGTCCGATTCCAGATCGAAAACTACTTCGAGCGCCTCCGCGGCGACTTCCTCGTGATACACGGTCAGGTCGTGGGTGGTGTACGCATTGGAGCGCCCGCCGTGCGATTCGAGCACGCGGTCGAACTCCTTCGGCCCGTACTTCTTCGCGCCATTGAACATCATGTGCTCGAACAGATGGCTGATGCCGGTGATCCCTGGTTGTTCGTTGCGCGATCCGACTCTGAAGAACGTGTAGACGCTGACAATCGGCGCGGCGCGGTTCGGCAGCAGGCGGACCTTGAGCCCATTGGGAAGCGTATCCTCGATCAATCCTCGCAACGCATCGCGCACCGCATCCCTCGACGCGGCTCGGGACGGGCCCCTCAATCGACCATCGGCTGACCGAGAAATTGCCTGCATGATCAGCGCTGCGCCGAGGAATGGTCGAACACTTCGTCGAGCTTGCGAACTTGCCCCTTGGCAAAACGCAGGACGAAATCGCGCCGCTCTCTGGTATCCGCCGCCACCACCGAGATTTTGCGCACTCCAGCCTGCACTGGGTAGCGCTTCAAGGGAGCGGGTTGGCGAACCCTGCGTCCATCGACATAAACGATCGCGGGCACATCGGATGTGACGGATAAGAGGCCCCCGCCTCGCCGAGGCGGCGAGTGCCACTCGGTCTGCGGCTCGGGCCTGGGTGTCGTCGAAGCGGCCGTCTGCGCCGCCGCTGGAGCCGTCAGGGGTTCGGACAGCTGCGCCGACGCCGCCGAGCCGGGCGGAGGGGTCGAGGCAGTGGGAGGATTCTGAACGGGCGTTGCGACCGCATGCGGGCGGGCGCTTCCAGAGCGACTGGGCCGGAACACCGCGAGCGCAATTAAGAAGGCTCCTGCAATCACCAGGGTGCCGGCTATCCCTATCAGCTGGCGGGGCGCGAGGCGTCTCCTTGGCAACTCGCGCTCGCCCGTCGCCTCCGCTGCGGCCCCGAGTCGATCGGCTGGGCCGGGCGCCGGAGCGGCGAGGTGACTTGAAATCGCAGCATGTTCCACGTCGATCGCCGTAGCAGTGTCGCCGCGCGACGGCGCGCGGTGAACCACGCCGGAGCTCGCCGGCACTTCTCGAGCGCCGTCGCTCTCCAGGTCCGGCGGGGCGTACCATCCCGCTTCGAGCTCGGCGGTGGAGCGCCCCGGCTCAGGCGCGCTGACTCGCGCAAGGGGTTTTTCGATCGGCTCCAGACCTTGAATCGGCTCCAGAGAGAACAGGTCGGTGAGCGGCAGCGGCTCTTCGCTTTTCGGCAGCGCCACGCCTTCTGGAAACAGATCGCGTAGGAATTTTTCGAGGTCCGTCCGGGAAGGCGACATCCGATTTGCCGAAAGGTATTGCTGCAGCGCCTCGGCGAACTCAGAACAGGACGAATACCTCAGCTGAGGGATCGCCTCCATCGACTTCATCAAAATTGGATAGAGCCTCTGGTCGACCTGCGGGCTGATTGCGCTGGCAACCCGAGTGGTCGCGGCATCGGCTCGGCCGAGCGACACTTCGTGAAGGGTGAGAAGCTGGTAGGCGACCGCGCCGAGCGAGAAGACATCCGACTGCTGTGTGGCAGGCTCGCCCCGCTCCACTTCCTGGGAGCGATAGGAGCTGCGCCCCATCGGTGCGAATCGGGCTTTCAGCTCTGGAACGGCGAGCAGCGCCTGAAGCGCGCCGAAGTCGCAGAGCGCACACTGCCCATCGGCGCGCAGAAAAATGTTGCCGGGAGTGATCCCACCGTGAATCGCACCGGCAGCGTGAGCTCGCTGCATCGTCTCCAGCAACTCGGAGAGAACCAGCAAAGCGAGCGGCGTGGGGAAGATGATTCCCCACGCGGTCAGGCGCGAGAGTACCTGGCCGAGGTTGAACCCGTCGTCGGATTGACGGACCACTGCCAAGCGGCCCGATACAAAGCCGATGTCGAGGACCTGAACGATCCCCGGCGCTTCGAAGGGCAGCAACCTGCGCGCCACCTCCGCCAGCTGCCGCGCGTATCGGTCGTCCGCCGTGTCGGGCAGGAAAAGCTTGATCGCCACGGAAGCCGAGTCGTCGCGCACCGCCCGGAAGTTCTCGGCGAGGGCTCCGGCACCGATTCGACTCGTAAGGCGGTAGCGCGCCTGCGTCACCGGTTGGCCCTGGCCTTGATTGCCTCGAAACGGAAGCCGCACCAAACGCATGTATCACCGCGTCGCCCGGGCGGCAGCTCGAGGAGACAACCGGGGCACCTCGGGCGCGGCCGCGGAGGAACGATTGGCCTCGCTGCCTTTCCGCTCTCACCTTCAAGTGCCCGGCGGCGTGCCTCCTCTGCTGCGGACGCGCGGACCTTCGCCTCCAAAAGCCGAATTCGCAGCTCCAGGTCAGCGATGCGACCGGAGAGCCTCTCCTCGCACGGATCCTGCTTCGTCGGATGGGTCTGCCGTCGCATCAGTCCTTTAAGACTGCCATGCCAATGGAAGCAGCCGCAAGAATGTGCACCCTTGGAACGCAAGGGCAAGCAATGCGCCGCCCTTTTGTAAGAAGCCAAAAGGCGGTGTTATGAAAGAGGCTCCAGTGCGTTCGATTGCTCGCTCCGGCGGGTCCACACCTGCTGCTTCCGGCTCTTCCACCTCGCCCCACACCGATCCTCGCGGAGTCGAGCGCCCCTCGGCCTTAGCCGCCGAGGAACGCGCCCATCGCGTGCTCGCCGACCGCGAGCTGTCGCGCTTGTTGGCCACGCCCAGGGAGGGCCGAGAAATCGAGCGCTCGCGACAGATCTTCGTCAACCGCAACCTGCGCATGAGCAAGATCGAGGCCGTCGGCTTCGACATGGACTACACGCTGGCGATCTACCACATGCGGCGGATCGAGCAGCTGTCGTTCGAGATGACCCTGAAGAGTTTGATCGAGCACTATGGGTATTCGCCCGACATCTCCCAGGTGCTCTACGACCACCAGTTCGTGATGCGCGGACTGGTGGTCGACAAAGCGAACGGAAATCTGATCAAGATGGACCGGTATGGGCACGTCGGCCGCGCCTATCACGGTCGCCACCCGCTCAGCGCCGAACGCTGGCGCCGGCTCTATCGAGAGCTGCGCATCAATTTGAAAAGCCCGGAGTACGCCTGGATCGATACGCTCTTCGCCCTGCCTGAGGCGTGCCTGTACGCGGGCATTATCGACCTGCTGGAGCCGCGCGGACCGCTCGATTACGCGAAGCTGTACGATCACATCCGCGAAGCCATCGACACCGTGCACCGAGACGGGTCGCTAAAGGACGAGCTTCGCAAAGACATCGGCCACTTCATCTTCAAAGATCCCGAGCTGGGGCCGTCGCTTCACAAGCTCCGCTCCGGCGGCAAGAAATTGTTCATGCTCACCAACTCGCTGTGGGGCTACACGGATCAAGTGATGCGCCATCTGCTGGACGGCGTGCTGCCCGAGTACCCGAGCTGGCGCAATTACTTCGACTTCATCGTCACCGGTGCGGCCAAGCCGACGTTTTTCTCCAGCAGTGCACCCTTTCTCGAGATCGACACCACCAGCGCCGAGGAACGCGTCATCGGCCCAGCGAAGACGTTGGAGCGATGGAAGGTCTATCAGGGCGGCAACCTGGTCGCCTTTGAGCAGCTGACCAACTTCGCCGGCGACAGCGTCCTCTACATCGGGGACCACATCTACGGCGACATCTTGAGGTCGAAGAAGTCGTCTCTCTGGCGCACCTGCATGGTGGTGCAGGAGCTGGAAGACGAGATCAACTACACCGATTCGCGCCAAGAGGAGATCTCGCGCCTTTCGGAGATCGAGCTGTTGCGGGCGCGATTGGACGACGAGATCAACCATCGCAAGGCGCAGCTCAACGTGCTCGAGCGAAGGTTGGACAAGGAAGACCTTACGCCGCCGACGCGAGCCTCACTGGAGGAAGAGCGGCGCCGCGCGAAGCTGGAGCTGGACAAGCTGCGCCGCGCCCTCAGACAGGCGGTGGAAATCGCCGACACGCTGGAGCGGGATGTGGAGGAGGGATTCAATCCCTTCTGGGGCCTGTTGTTCAAGGAAGGAAACGAGAACAGCCGCTTTGGAGAGCAGGTCGAGCAGTACGCGTGCCTCTACACCAGCCGCGTCTCCAACTTTCTGCACTACTCTCCGATGCAGTACTACCGCTCGCCTCGCGATCTCATGCCGCACGAGCAGGCCGGCGCGTTGTCGGGCAAGCTCTCGCCGATCGGGAGCGAAGGACCGGCGGTCGCGGCCAGCAAAGAAAACCCCTGAGACAGCCGGTGATCCGCGGAAAGGCGGGTCGACACCATCCACGCCAAAGCCTAGGACAAGCAGAGCGAAGTCGGGGCGCGCACTCGACTTCGCTTCGCAGCGCTCGGGTGCATGGGGCAGGAACGGGGGGTTCGTTGCCACCGCGGGAGAGTGAGCTGAATCGATCGAAGCCCTTGCACCGAGCCTTGCCGTCGCATAAGTATGCAAACCATGCATACTGCGTCCGTCGCGATCATCGGCGCCTCCGGCTACTCCGGAATCGAAGCCACCCGCATATTGGCCAATCATCCCCGGGTGGAGCTGCGCCTGCTCGCCAGCGATCGATGGCGCGGTGACACGGTCGCCAAGCGCCTGGGCATCCAGGGGCGGGCCGGGGCATTGAAGTACGCCCCGATTCAGGACTGCGAATCGCCGGCTGCAGAATGCGAGGCGATCCTGCTCGCCACGCCGGCCGAGGCCTCCTTGGATCTGGCACCCAAGCTCGCCGGTTCCCGCGCTCGCATCGTAGATATCTCCGGCGCGTTCAGGCTGAAAAATGCAGCGGCCTATCCAAGCTTCTACGGCTTCACCCACCGCCATCCGGCGCTGCTGGAGTCGGCGACGTACGGTCTTCCGGAGCTTTTTCGGGAGGACATTCGCGGCGCGCGGCTGATCGCCAACCCCGGCTGCTATCCCACCGGCGCTGCGCTGGCGATCGCTCCCCTGCTTCGAGCGGGATTTCTCGACGAATCGCCGATCGTCATCGATGCCGCCTCGGGGACGACCGGGGCCGGTCGCAAGAGCAGCGAAGAGATGAGCTTCGGCGAAGTGGACGAGGACTTCCGCGCTTACAGAGTGCTTCGCCATCAACACGCGCCGGAAATCGCCCAGAGCCTCGCGCGCTGCGCGTCGAGGGAGGTCCGAGTAACGTTCACCGCCCATCTGTTGCCGGTGAAGCGCGGAATCCTGACCACTTCGTACGCCATGCTCAAGCCGGGCTGCGATCCGGAGGAGGGTCCGGCGATCCTCAGACAGTTCTACCGAACCGAGCCCTTCGTCGACATTTTGGACTCGCCCGACGAGGTTACCCTCAAATCGGTGGCCGGAACGAATCGCTGTGCAATCGCCATGGCCTGGGATCGCGCCGGGCTCGACCCCGGTCGACTGGTGGTGATTTCCGCGATCGACAATCTGGTCAAAGGCGCTGCCGGTCAAGCGGTGCAGAACTTGAACATCGCCATGGGCTGGGAGGAGACCGAGGGCCTTTCGCAGCTGAGGGGGTTCTATCCGTGAAAGTTCCAGTGGGCTTCACCTTCTCCGGCGTGCACGCCGGGATCAAACCGAACCGAAGAGACCTGGCATTGGTTTTCAGCGATGCGCCCTGCGCCGCGGCTGGATGTTTCACCGCCAACAAGGCCAAGGCAGCGCCGGTGCTCGACGCTGAGCGACGCCTTCCATCCGCCAAGGCTCAAGCGATCATCATCAACAGCGGAAACGCCAATGCCTTGACGGGTCCGGCAGGACTGGAAGATGTGCGGACCATCGTCGAGCAGACCGGAGCGGCGCTGGGGATTTCGCCGAGCGCGGTGTTGAGCGCCTCCACCGGGATCATCGGCCATCGGCTGCCGGTTGCGAAGATCACTTCCGCGTTGCCCAAGCTGGTGCAAAACCTTCGCCCCGAGCCGGAAGCCAGCGCCGAAGCGATCATGACCACCGATACCCGGATCAAGACCGCCACGCGCTCGCTTCAGATCGGCGGTCAGGAGGTGACCCTCTCCGCCATCTGCAAGGGCTCGGGGATGATCGCGCCCGAGCTGGCAACGATGATCGCCGTGGTGGTCACTGATTGTGCAATCCAGCCGAATCTGCTCGCGGCGGCGCTTCGAGAGTCGATGGTGAAGAGCTTCAACAGCATCACTGTCGACGACGACATGAGCACCAACGATGTGGTCTTCGCGATGGCGAACGGGCGCGCCAAGAATCCTCCGGTCGCCGATCCGGGCCCGGACTTCGACCGGTTTGCCGCGGCGCTGACCGAGCTGTGCTGTGAGCTCGCTCGCGAGATCGCCGCCGACGGAGAAGGGGCGACGAAGCTTTTCGAGGTGCACATCGCAGGAGCGCCGAGCGACGAAATCGCTCGCGACTTGGCCAAAGCGGTGGCGGGATCCAACCTGGTGAAGGCGGCGATATTCGGCGCCGATCCGAACTGGGGTCGAATCCTTTCCGCGGCGGGAGCGCGCGCGGGCTCGCGGGGATACGCGATCGATCCGTTCCATGCCCGCGTTCATCTCCAGGGCGTCGCCGTCTTCGACCGCGAGCCCCTGGTGGAGGATGCGGCATCTCTCCGCTCGAAAATGCGCTCGCCCGAGATCCACGCGGAGATCGATTTCCGAGCCGGACCGGGCCGAGCGACCGCCTGGGGCTGCGACCTTTCCTACGACTACGTGAAGATCAATGCCGACTACTCATCGCTGATCGTCCCGACGCCCGAGGGCAGCGTGGCCAAGGACGATCGGCTTTCGAACTACAGCCCCACCTTCAAAGCGTCGCTGCTGGTCGAGGCGCTCTCGTACATTTCGAAGTTCAGCGGCAAGCGCTGCGTAATCAAATACGGCGGCGCGGCGATGGTGAAGGATTCGCTGAAGAAGTCCTTCTGCGAGGACATCATTCTGCTCTGGTCGGTGGGCCTGCGGCCGATCATCGTCCACGGGGGCGGCCCGGAGATTACCGCCACACTTGAGAAGCTCGGGGGCAAAGCCGAGTTTGTGGATGGCATCCGAGTGACGAATGCCTCGGACCTCAAGGTGGTGGAAATGGTGCTCACCGGCAGAATCAACACCGAGCTGGTCACCCTGCTCAACCAGGAAGGCGGGCACGCGGTAGGAATCTCAGGCAAGGACGGTGGCCTGCTTCGCGCGCGCAAGCTCGTCTCCGAAGGCGGTCGCGACCTCGGACAAGTCGGCGAGGTGACTCGGGTGAACCGCGAGTTCCTCGAGATGCTGGTCAGTCAGAGCTACCTTCCGGTCATCTCCCCCGTCGGCCTGGGAGAGGACGGGCTCAGCTACAATATCAACGCGGACGCGGTCGCCGCGGAGGTGGCCGCTGCGATCGGCGCCAGCAAGCTCATCTACCTCACCGACGTCGCCGGCATTTTGCGGCACGGCGAGCTGGTGAGCGACCTCACGGCGCAGCAGCTCTCCCAGGAGCTCGAGGGCAGCGATATCTCCGGCGGGATGAAGCCGAAGGTGAAATCGATCCTCAAGGCGCTCGGCGGTGGCGTAGAGCGCGTTCACATCATCGACGGGCGAGTTCCGCACAGCGTGATCGGCGAGCTGTTCACCGACCGCGGCGTCGGTACGTTGATCACGGGATAGCGATGCGAGCGGCTCTCCAAAATCGCCCGCGCTTCAGGGCTGTGCGAAACACCTCGGCGCGGCGAATGGCGATTCGCCGGATCATCCGCAGCCGTTCAGTGGCAACCCAGGAGGAGTTGGGTCGGCTGCTCGCCGCAGTGGGCATTGAAGTAACCCAAGCAACGCTCTCCAGGGACTTGGCGGCGCTTCGGGCTCGCCGTCTGTCGCTGCCGGAAGGGGGAACGACTTACGAGCTCGAGTCGGATGCGGACTCGCTTCAGAGAGAAGCGCTCCGCGACCTCGGCTCGATGGTGATCTCGGCAGAGGACAATGCGCACCTGGTGGTGCTGTTCACCCAACCGGGTGCCGCGTCCACCGTCGCCCGCGCCATCGACCTCGCCCGCCTTCCCGAGTGCCTGGGGAGCGTCGCCGGAGACGACACCATTTTCGTAGCTCCCAGCCGGAATTCGGCGGCCCGCGAGCTGGCGCGAAAACTGCGCCAGTTGTTTGGTAAGGATTGATCACCTCGGGAGGCTCTACTTGAAGCGCGACTTTCTTCGACTCGCCGATCGTTCTTTGGAGGAATACCGGGCATTGTTTAAGCGCGCGCGCGAGCTCAAACAGCGCCGGCGCGAGCACCTTCTCGACAACTCGCTCGCCGGCCGAACGCTGGTGTTGATTTTCGAGAAGCCTTCCACCAGGACCCGGCTGTCCTTCGAGGCGGCGATGTTCCAATTGGGAGGCAGCGCGCTCACCCTCAACGCATCGGACAGCCAGCTCGGCCGCGGGGAGACGATCGAGGACACCGCCCGGGTCGTCTCTCGATACGGAGACGTGATCATGCTGCGCACCTTCGGCGGCGATCGCCTCCGCCAATTTGCCGCGGCGGCAACCGTTCCGGTGATCAACGGCCTGTCGGACGACGGCCACCCGGTCCAGCTGCTCGCCGACCTGTTCACCATCGAGGAACGCGGCAAGACGCTGGAGGGAAAAAGCATCGCCTTCGTGGGGGACGGCGCGAGCAACATGGCCCGGTCTTGGGCCGAAGCTGCGCCGATCTTCGGCTTTTCTCTGCGGATCGGCGCGCCGCCCTCCTACCGACTCCCCGAGGCAGAAGTGCGCGGTGGGCCGGTGACGCTGACCGGCGATCCCGCGGAGGCGGTGGCGGGAGCGGACGTCATCGCTACCGATTCCTGGACCAGCATGGGTCAGGAAGCGGAAGCCCAGAAGCGGCGGCGCCAGCTTCGCGACTTCCGCGTCGATGAAGCGCTGGTGGCGAAAGCCAAGCGCGATTGCATCATCCTGCATTGCCTTCCGGCGCACCGGGGGGAAGAGATCACCGATCAGGTGATCGACGGGCCGAGGTCAGCTGTCTTCGACGAGGCGGAAAACCGACTCCACGTGCAAAAGGCGCTGCTCGAGCAATTGATGCCTGCTCAGCGGTGAGGCAGCGCTGTCGCGCAGCGCTCGAAGCTCGGGTTTCAATATCCCAGCTGCGCCTGCCGCGGCTTGCCGGCTTTGTCCGGCACGAATGCCGGCGCCGGACGATCGCTGGTCACCGTGACGGCCACCTCGACGACGTCATCCTTCACGGTGATTGGCTGCTCGGTCGGCTCGAGCGATGTTTCGTGCCACGCCCGCAGCGTGTATTTGCCGGGAGGGACACCGCGAATGGTGAAATTGCCCCGGCGATCAGCTTGAGCGTAGTAGGGCGAATCCACCACGTAGACATAGGCGGACATCGAAGAGTGGATGTTGCAGAGGAGATCCACCGGACCGGCGGTGTTGAAGGTTTTGTAACGAGAGATCCCTTTTTGATACAGCCCGAGGTCGAACTCGTTGGGATGGCTCAGCGAGAAGACGTTGTGATACACCTCGTCGTCGTTGCGGAAGTACACGGTCGTCCCGACCGGAACTGCCAGCACCCGCGGAATGAACTTCTTCCCCTTCTGGGAAACCGTTTTCCCGCGACTTGGCCGCGGCTGCGGAGTCGCTCCGTCGCGCCGCTTCAGCCACACCACCGTGCCTCCAGCTCCCAGGCTTCCGCCGCCGGTGACGAAACCGCGGACAACGCTCACGCGCTTCTTCGCCGCCGCCGGAACAGCCGCCAGAGCTGCCTGATCGGGGCTCGGCGCAGCAGGCTCGGGCGGAAGCTCCGCCGCCGCGCCGCCGGCGCGCTGTCGAGCATCGATCGCCAGCGGGCGAATCACCCGGTCTAAGTCGGCGGGCAAGTTCGGAACGCGCAGCAGCGTTTCCCATTTGGTCGCGGCGGTGGCCATGTCTCCGCGGTCGTAGGCAAGTTTTCCACTCGCCAGGAGATTGAAGATCAAATACTGGTGCTCGGCGGTCTCTTTGAAGACGAGGTCGTCCGGCGTGCGAACCGTCAAGGGCAGGGGCATTTCCTCTCCGGGCCACGAAGAATCCACCGCCGCCGGCGCGTGCGGTTGCTCTTTGGCGCGCGCAGTTGCCCCTGACGCTGTGAGGGACACCAGGGCCACCATCAGCCCGGTGATGACTGTCAGTTTGCGCATCGCTCGCTCCTTCTACCAGGTGAAGACAACCGAAGATGTGAAGACGTCGTTTGGCACTGTCGGAGCGCCTGCGTTTTCCCGGTTGAACAAGTATTCGGCCTTGACCGCAAGGGCCGACCAGAAATCAAGGCGCGCTCCGGTCGTCCACCTGGAGGTGAGGATCGGACCAAAGCCCTCGAACTCCGCATGCCTCCGGTCGTACCTCGCGTAGAGGGTGACCGTCTGCAAGCTGGTTGCGCCGGTGGGGATCGCCACTGCCGCCTGGTTATAGAAACCATCCACCTTGAATCCGGAAGCCAGGGGGTACACCCCGGTCCCGGTGTACTTGCCCGGTTCCGCGCCCGAGTCCTCGCGCAAGTTGATGTACTCGCCGGAGAGGCTCAGCCAACCCAAGATGACGCGCCCATCCACGCCGAACGCGCGCTGCCGAGGGGCGGAGCTCTGTTGGTCATTCCTGGGCCCGTACATGCCACTGCCGCCAA
>DATFTC010000398.1:0-21847 GCA_035262305.1 Myxococcaceae bacterium
GCGACAAGTGGTTTACTTCCGCGGCCACGTCGGAGATGACGCTCACGCTGGCGCGCCCCGAGGGAAACGGACCTGGCGGCAAAGGGTTGGCGCTTTTTTACCTCGAGCTTCGAGACGTAGACGGCCGGCTGAACGGGATCCGAATCCAGCGGCTCAAGGACAAGCTCGGCACGCGGATGCTGCCGACCGCGGAGCTGGAGCTGGACGGTGCGAGGGCGATCCCCGTCGCCGGGCTCAGCGACGGGGTGAAATCGATTGCGCCGATGCTTCAGATTACCCGGACCTGGAATGCCATTTGCTCCATCGGTTCGATGCGCCGAGGCGTCGCGCTGGCTCGCGATTACGCGAAGCGTCGGGTGCAGTTCGGAGCGTCGCTGGACCGCAAGCCGCTTCACATCGAGACGCTTGCCGAGCTCGAAGCGCAATTCGAGGCGGCGTTTTTGCTGACCTTCCGAACCATTGAGTTGCTCGGGCGCGAGGAAGCGGCCATGGCCACCGACTCGGAGCGCATGCTCGCGCGCCTGTTGCAGCCGATCGTCAAACTCCTGACCGCGAAGCAAGCGGTGGCGCACGCCAGCGAAGTGTTGGAGAGCTTTGGCGGAGCCGGTTATGTCGAAGACACCGGGCTGCCGGTGCTCCTGCGCGATGCTCAGGTCCTGCCCATTTGGGAAGGGACGACCAACGTGCTGTCGCTCGATGTGCTTCGCGCGATCGGCAAGGGAGAGGCTTTGCAGGCCTTGATCGCGGACCTCGAGTCGCGCATCCGCGGCGGCGATCCGGCGCTGCAGGGGCCGCGATCCGTAGCGCTCGATGCCGCTCACCAAGCGGGACAGTGGTTCCGCGGCGCCTCGACGCGCGATCCCGGCGAGCAGGAGTCGGCCGCCCGCGCTTTCGCGATGACGTTGGGCCGCGCCTTCTCGCTCGCGCTGGTGATCGAGCACGCTCAGTGGCTGCTGGAGCGCCACAAGAACCGGCGAGGAGTGGCGGTGGCTCGACGGCTTGCCGCCGCCGGCGTCAATTCGTTGGCTGCGGTGAGCCCGCTGGAAGAAGCGCGCGCCATCGCATTTCCCTGAACGGCGCGGAACAGACGCAGCTCCGGCGAATGCTCGGGCTCGAGCATCCTTCCGCGTTTAGCTGTCCTTGTGCTCGTCAGCGATCAGTCACCCGCGCTGCGGTCCGCGAGGTTGACGGCTGCGAAGTTGGCGGCTCCTCCGGCGGGAATGAGGAGACCACCTCAGGGTGCTCCTCGGCGAACGGGAAACCGGTGATCAGGCGAGCGCCGCGCTGGGTCGTGAGGTACGACCACGCCCACTCGAGCAAAACGAGCACGCGGTTGCGGAAACCAATCAGGTAGAAAATGTGGACGACGAGCCACGCGAGCCAGGCGATCAGCCCGGTGAACTTCAATCGTCCGAGGTCAGCCACCGCCGCTGCGCGTCCGATCGTCGCCATCGTCCCCTTGTCGCGGTAATGGAAGGGCAAGCGACTCTCTCCCCGGACCTCTCGCGCGATGTTCTTCGCGGTGTGCTTGCCCTCTTGAATTGCGGCAGGCGCGATGCCGGGCACTGGCTTTCCATCGGAGCGAACCGCCGCAAGATCGCCGATCACGAAAACCTCGCGATGGCCTGGAACACTGAGATCCTGCTCGACGATTACCCGCCCCGCGCGATCGAGCGGAACGCAGAGGGACCGCGCCAGCGGTGACGCCGCAACGCCGGCCGCCCAGATCACGGTGCGCGCCGCGATTCGCTCCGCCCCGAGCATCACTCCATCTGAGTCGATCGCCGTGACCTTTGCGTTCGTGCGGACCTCGACGCCGAGCTTGAGCAACTGCCGCTTTGCCGCTTCGGACAGATCCGCGGGATACGACGGCAACAACCTCGACATTCCTTCCATCAAGATGATCCGCGCACTGGCCGGATCGATCCGACGAAAATCCATTGCGAGGGTTTGGCGCGAAATCTCCGCCAGCGCCCCGGCGAGCTCGACGCCGGTCGGCCCTCCGCCGACGATCACAAAATTGAGCCAGGGGCGCTGCAGCTCCGCGTCCTGCTCGCGCTCTGCGTTTTCGAAGGCCAGCAGCACGCGGCGGCGAATCAACAGCGCGTCCTCGATGGTCTTCAGTCCGGGCGCGACCTCCTCCCACTCGTCGTGCCCAAAATACGAATGCGTGGCTCCGGTGGCGACGATCAGGTAATCGTAGGGGACCTCGCCGTCGGCGAGCTGGACCACCTTGCGAGCGGTGTCGATCCCGATCGCTTCGGCGAGAAAGACCTCTGAATTCTTCTGTCGTCTGAGAATGTGCCGGATCGGCATCGCGATGTCGGCCGGATTCAGCGCGGCTCCAGCGACCTGGTAGAGCAAAGGTTGGAACAGGTGGTGGTTGCGCCGGTCGAGGATGGTGACATCCACGTCGACCCGTTTCAGATCCTTCGCCGCGTTCAGCCCACCAAATCCCGCGCCGATGATGACGACCTTCGGCCTGCTCTTTTTCGCCGAGACCAACATGCACCTCTCACTCGACACAACTTGTATGCTGATGCGGGGAATTCTTCAGGGAGAAAATGGCGCTCGGTGCCCCTTTTGTCCGATAGCCGGGCATCGGTGTTACACTTTCCGTTCACCTCGCTTTCGCCGGCCGGCGGGAAAGACAGGCTTGGGAGACTTCGTCGCTCTTTTCGGAATTCTCTTCGCCATTGCGCTCGCAGTGGTCGCGTTCGTCTTGCCTATCGTTGCGCTGCTGATCTCGCGTCGCTCCTCGCAGCGCGTGGAAGAGATGACGACGCGCCTCGAAACGCTGCAACGAGAGTTGGCTCATTTGTGGCGCCAAACGCAGACGGCCGATCGAGCCGCGGAGCCATCCACTCTAGTGAGTGCTCCGGCGCGCGCCGTTGCTGAAACGGCGTCGGCCTCGGAGATCAGGCCGGCGAAGACCGCGCCTCCTTCACCGGCGGCGCTCGGACGAGCCTCCAAAATCGATCTTCCTCCTACGGCGGAGAAGACCGGAACCTTTCAAGCCACCAGCGAAATATCGCCGCGTGACGTACGCATCGGCCACACTGAACTACTTACCGCCGCGACACCCGTGCCGTCCGGCGCTGGTGACGTGGCGGCTGCCGCGGCTCCACCGGAGACGTCGCGCGGTTCAGGCGCCAGCTCGGGTCCGCCTTCAGTTCCGGGGGGCTCTGGCTTTGCCCTTCCCAGCGCCCCCTCAGGTTCGAGCTCAACGCTTGAAGAAAAAATTGCGCTCGTTTGGTTCACCCGGATCGGGGCGATCGCTCTGCTCTTTGGCGTGGCATACTTCTACAAGTACGCTGTCGATAATCAGTGGGTCGGGCCGCTCGGGCGCATTGTTCTCGGAACCATCGTTGGGCTCGCGCTGCTCGGCTTCGCCGAGTACACAAAAACTCGCACCAAAGCTATCTACGTTCAGGTCGTGATCGGCGTTGGCCTCGCACTGATGTACGTTTCGGCCTACGCGAGCTATGGCTTCTATCACCTGTTCCCTATCCCCGCGGCTTTTGCCGCGGTAGCGGTCATCACTCTTCTCGGCGGCGCGCTGGCCATCTATCACAAAGCCGAGGCAATTCTGATCCTCTCTTTCGTCGCAGGCTTTCTGTCTCCGATTCTCCTCTCCACCGGAGAGGATCGGCCCGGCGCACTGTTTACGTATTTGTTCATCCTGACCGCGCTCGGCTTCGCCACCGCATTGCAGATGGGTTTTCGGTACGCGCTGTGGCTCGGCGTCGCGGGTGTGGTTTTCCTGTTCGCCGGTTGGTACGAGCGATTCTTCGACATCCATCCTGTTCCGAAGCACCCGATGGTAGACGTTCCGCTGGATAAGCTCGAGGGCGCATACTTGCCGCTGGCGAAGAGAATCGTGCCGCTGGCCAGCGTCCTCGCGTTCCTCGCCGAGTGGTTGTTGGTTTACGCCGGTGCAAAGAGGAAGCGCGAAGTCTTTTTTCCACTCGCGTTCCTCGTCTCCGCCCTGGTGCTCGGCCACGTTGGTTTCGCCCTTCTTCTTCACGACCACGCCGTGTTGCTGGGAGTCGTTCTCACCGCGCTCGCCCTCGCGTCGACGGCCTTGCTCGGCGGCGAAGGACGCCGCGAGCTCTTGAGCATCCCGCTCGCCGCCTCGTTTGTCGTGCTCATGGCGACCGTCCGCGGCGCGGAGCAACACGCCGCCCTTGCCATGCTGGCGGTGATGGCGCTGTGGGGGCTCATCTACGCGGTCGGCTTCCTCAGAGGACAAGCCGCAACAGCGGGCTCCCCGCGTCGGCTGAGTCTGATCCTCACCGGAAGCGTCGGCGTGGTGTTCGCGATCGCCGCCGCGGTACTTTTGCTCGATGCCCATTACCTCGAATTCGGCCTGGTGCTGGTGGTGCTGTCGATCGCATACGGCGGTTTGTCGATCGCTCTGGGCGTTTTCCCGATCGCAGCAATCGCTGCGGCCATCTCCTTCTTGGGGCTGCTGGTAGCCAATCCCTGGCAGACGGGCAGCGACCATGGGTTCATCCTCGTCGCAGCGGCCTGGGCCGCTGTGTATCTCGCCGCTGGTGTCTATGAGCTGTTTGGCCGCCGGCAGACAGCGACGGCAGAGCGCCTGATCACGATTTCCGGCGCGGGGCTTGGCTTTGTCCTGCTCGCTCAATCACAAACAGGTCCTGGTGAATGGCTGCTCAGAGCAGTCATTTTGGGAGTCCCTGGGCTGATCGATGCCGGCATCGGTTGGCGACTGATGAGGCGCGGTGAACACAAACCTGCGTCGGTGATGCTCGGACAGGCACTCGCTCTCTTCGCGGCTGCAGTGGCATGCATCTTCTCCGGCGCGACGATTACCGTCGTCTGGGCGGCAATGGCCGCGGTGGTGGCCGTCTTGGCCAGCCAATCCGAGGATCAATTCTGGCTGGCCGGCGCCTGCGGCTTATTCGCGGCGGTGCTGGTGCGGCTGATTGGCTGGGACATTGAGCAGCCGTACCATCTCCAGCGACAGTTCTTCGCAACGCTGGGCGCGCAAGGAGAGCTTCTCCCGAAGTTTTTGCTCAATCCTCGGTCCTACGCTCTGGCGGGAAGCGCCGCGGCATTCTTCGTCGCCGCCCGCTCGACCTCTCGAAAGTCAAATCCTCTGTTCAGGAATTGCGCCGTCGGATACACGACCTTCGGCCACGTCGCGCTCCTCGCCCTCATCCTCTTCGAGGTCCACCGGCTAATACTTCAAACACCGGTGCCGCCTGCGTCCGTTTCCACACCAGAGTTCGCCGCGGACTTCGCCGCTTTCCGGGCCGCATTTCTGGCGACAATCTCGAGTCAGCAGGATCGCTTGGTGATGTCGACCACCATCGTCTTCGCATCGTACGCTTCGCTTTTGATTGCAATTGGCTTCGGTGCGCGGGAGCGCCTCCATCGCTATTTGGGTCTCGGTCTGTTCTCCATCGCGCTCCTCAAGCTCGTGCTCTGGGACGTATGGAGCCTCCCGCGCATTTACAAGACGATGGTCTTGATTGGCACCGGAGCTCTCTTGCTCGGAGCTTCGTACATGTACGCTCGATTTGGCCGGCGCCTGGTAGCGTTGCTTCGAGATGGCACTACCGAGAAAGCGGTTACAATTCTAATTTTTGTCGCCGCCGCTCTCGGGTCGCTGCCGGCGCGCGCGTTTGACACCAGCAAGCTTGCTGAGATGCGGCTGATCGGGGAAGTCAACACGCCGGGGTACTACCGAATCGAAATCGAACCTGAGATCTATCGCCATTCCAGGGCGCAGGGCCCGCTCGAAGACCTTCGGGTGGTTGGACCGGCTGAGAGCGAAGTGCCCTACATCATACGCGACGTGCCAATTCAAAAGCCGGAGACGGTGTTCCCGGGAACAATCGTGGATCCGGTGACGTTGGCCGACGGCAGCGCCCGGGCGGTAATCGACCTCGGACGGAGCGGCTTGAAACACAATCAAATGCGCCTGACCATCGAGGGCGAAGACTTCCTCCGGCAGGCGCGCATCGAGGTGTCGGACGACGAGGCCCATTTCGCTGTGCTCTCTGAAGGCCAGCGCCTTTATCGGATCACCCGGCCGGACAACCTGATCGAGCGCACCACGCTCACGTATCCGGTTTCAGACTCTCGGTACCTCCGCGTCAGCATTCTCTCCGGCTCGGACGACAAGCCCTTGCGAATCGCGAGGGCGGCTGCAGTCCACTTCGAGGAGACGGCTTCCCGCGCTTTGATGGGAGCCATTGCGGCATCGATCGAACGGCTTCCGCCCGAGCCCGACGCGCACGCGACTGAGTTCATCGTCGACCTGCGCTCACCGGGCGTGCCGATTCGCGGTCTTGTGTTGGATGTGGCAACACAGGTTTTCGAGCGACCCGCGCACGTCAGTGCGTCGACCAATCGCACGTACTGGGCCCCGGCGGGCGGAGGGGTGATCTATCGAGCGGACGGAGCAGCGAGTCGGCCCGCGCCCCAAAACTTGCGCCTCGAGATCGGCGGATCACGCAAACGCTACCTGCGGCTGACGGTTCACGACGGAAGTAATCCACCGCTCGATATCAAAAGCGCAGTGGCAGAGTACCGGGTCCAGGAGCTGGTCTTCCGGGTGGAGACCGCGGGCACATATGCGGTCTACCTCGGCGCAGAGCTCAGTGCGCCCAGCTACGATCTGGCATCAATATTGTCTCGGGCAAGTGAGGTGCCAATCCAGCCAGCCGAGTTGGGCGCCTGGGCCGAGAACCCTCGCTTTGGACAACCCCCTCGAGCCCAAGGAGCGCTCCCGTTCACCGAGCGATACAAGATTCCCGCGAGTGTTGGCCTGGCGATTCTTCTCGCGGCGCTGGCTGCGTGGACGTTCCGCCTGCTGAAGCGCGCCAAGATTGACTGAACGAAAAAGCTTTCCGCCCAGCCGTCGCGAGTGGACTAGGATGCGGCAACCACCGAGATGAGCGGACGAAAACTTCGCGGTCTTACCCTCGCGCCCCTGGTTGCTGCCACGTACTTCATGGTGTCGGGAGGGCCGTATGGGCTCGAGGAGCTGATCGCGAAAGCTGGATACCAGAGGGGGCTCTGGATCCTGATTCTCACGCCGCTGATCTGGAGCCTGCCCACCGCGCTCATGGTGGGCGAGCTGTCCAGCGCGCTCCCCGAGCAGGGTGGATATTACGCCTGGGTGCGCAGAGCGCTCGGACCGTTTTGGGGATTCCAGGAAGCGTGGCTCTCTTTGATCGCCAGCATCTTCGACATGGCGCTCTATCCGACGCTCTTCGTGCTCTATCTGGGCTGTTTATTTCCGTCGTTGGGGACGGGCGCCCCGGCGACTGCGGTCGGCGCGGGGATGATCGCGCTCTGCGCCCTATGGAACCTCACCGGCACGCGCGTCGTCGGGGGATCGTCTCTGCTGATGGGAATCATCCTGCTCTCCCCGTTTGCGCTGATGGTCATCCTCTCCGGAGCTCATCCGGTGCTGACGACAACCGCGGCCCGCGCTCCGGAGGCCGGATTGTTCGCCGGCATCAGCGTCGCAATGTGGAACTTGATGGGCTGGGACAACGCCTCAACCGTCGCGCGCGACGTCGAAAAGCCCGCGCGAAATTACCCGCTCGCGATGCTCATCACCGTGCTGCTCGTCACGGCGACGTACGTCATGCCCGTCTGGGCAGCGCAGCGAGCTGGCTTGGACCCGAAGAGCTGGACGACCGGCTCCTGGGTTAGCGCTGCGGACGTGATTTCGGGAGGCTGGCTCGGCACCGCGGTGGTGATTGGCGGAATGGTGAGCGCGATCGGTACATTCAATTCGCTCGTGATGTCGTACTCCCAGGTCCCGGTTGCGCTCGCGGAGGACGGATTGTTCCCCCGCGCCTTTGCCCGCCGCACCGCGCGGCTTGGTGCGCCGTGGGTTGCCATTCTCGTTTGCAGCGCGGCGTACGCTTGCTGCCTCGGGCTTGGCTTTAGCCGCCTGGTCCTTCTCGACGTGCTTGTCTATGGATTGAGCTTGTTGCTCGAGTTTGTTGCGCTCGTTGTGCTCAGAATTCGCGAGCCGCAGCTGCCGCGCAAATTTCGCGTCCCGGGAGGTCTTGTGGGGGCGATCGCGGTGGGCGTTCTTCCCATGGCTTTGCTCATCGCTGCCCTTTTCAGCTCTGGAGATGCCGGTGTGGAATCCACTCTGGCGCTGGCGATTGGCGTCTGCCTCGCTTACCTCGGCCCTCTAATTTATTGGGTGCGCGAGCGTTACCGAAGGGTCGGCGCCTTGCAGCCGCTGCGACAAAATGGCAAGCGGGCGACTGGGTGAAAGGCTTCGTGTCAACGGCTCCAATGCGAGGACGAGAGTAGACGTCGCTAATCCGAGCACTTCGCGGGATTGCCGGTCGCGCGCGCAGGTTGGGCAGTGTGGCACCGCGCTTGCTTTACTCGGCCACATGCAGCTCGTTGTGCGGCGATACTTCTGGACGGTCTATCTCGTATTGCTTTGCGCTGCGGGCGCAATTGCTTCTCAGATCGCTCGATTTCTGCTCGAGTCCGATCCGCCAATCTCAAGCTCGCAATTGTCACAAGTGCCAACGCCGAATCCGAAGCCAGAGACCACGCGCCTCGATACGGCACGCTTTGCCAGCTTGCTCGGCCTCTCTTTGGCTTCCGATTTGCCGGCCATTCCCCCCCCGACTGAGGACCAGGGTCCGACTCGAAGCCGCCTCGGCGTGAAGCTCATCGGCACGTTGAGTGGAGTCGCCAAGCAGTGGGTGCTTGCATCACTCGACGTCGGCGGCCGCGCCCGGTCCTTCTCAATCGGCGATGAGGTGGAGGGCGCGAAAATCATCGACATCGAACGGGACCGGGTCATCGTCTTGAACCAATCGAGGCAGGAATTTATCGATCGCGGGCAAGCACCGGAATCAGGGCGTACCTCGACCGATGTTCCATCCCCTTCGCCTCAAGGGCTGGGTGCGAGCATTCGAGCCCTCTCGCCGACGGAGTATGAAGTACCTCGCGCGGAGCTCGACAACATTGTTGCAGACATCAACACCATCGCCACTCAAGCGCGCAGTGCTCCGGTGATCAAAGACGGTCGCGTTCAGGGGTTGCGCCTCTTCGCCATTCGGCCCGGGAGCATCTACGAGCGGTTGGGAATCAGCAACGGAGACGTTCTCACCCGTATCAACGGCGAGAACTTGGACAGCATGACGAAGGGATTGCAGCTCTTCACCAAGCTCCAGGAGGCGCGTCGCATTGAGGTTGACTTGGAGCGCTCCGGGTCGGTCACTCGCAGGACCTACTACGTTCGCTGAGTAACTAGATCCGGGCGAGAAAATCCGCCACCGCATTGGCGCTCCGTTGCGCCCGTGTGGCACTCCTCGTCGGGCAGAGCCAGCTCGTCTGGCCCTCGACCACGGCAGCGTCGATCCTGCAACGTTTTCCTGCGGCGGTGTCTATCCGGGGAATCCCAGAATTTGCTCACGAGGGACGGAGGGAGATGGAAGGCTCCCGCAAGTGTTGTGCTTTGATCAGTTTCGCGCTCGCGCTCGCGTTTACCAGCGCTGCTAGAGCAGACAACATTTCTCTCGCGCCCAGGAAGGACAATACGATCTACTCCGAGTCGCAATACACAAATGGCGGCGGCCAGCACTTTTTTGTCGGGACGACGCAGCACAACTACTATCGGCGATCTCTCATTTCGTTTGATGTTGCTTCGAATGTGCCCGCGGGCTCCACCATTCAAAGCGTCACGGTCAAGCTTCACATGTCGATGACCAATACTCTGGCGCATGCGACGAACGTCGGCCTTCATCGCTGTTTGGCGCCGTGGGGAGAAGGCTCCGCCGTGGGTCTGCTCGGAGAAGGCGGCGGCGGACCTCCGGGACCGGGCGATGCAACCTGGACCTACAACGCCTTCAATACAAGCGCCTGGGCGACTCCCGGAGGGGACTTCGCTTCGGCCACAAGCGCGAGTACTTCCGTTTCAAGCATCGACTTCTACACTTGGCCTTCCACGCCAAATCTGGTTGCAGACGTGAAAAGTATGCTCGACGCACCGGCGAGCAATTTCGGCTGGGTTCTCGTCGCCGACTCGGAAGGGGCCGGTGTTATCTCGGCCAAGCGCTTCGACTCCCGGGAGAACAACGGCCCCGAGTTTCGGCCGGTGTTAGAGATTGTCTATTCGCCAATGGTCGCTACCGACGGCGGCGTGGATGCCGGGCTCGATGCCGGCAGAAACGACGACGCAGGCGTGCCGGATTCCGGATCTCCAGACGGCGGATCCATCGACGCGGGCTCGCCCGATGCCGGATCGCTCGATTCTGGCGTCGCCGACGCCGGCGGCGATGGAGGAACCAACTCGCGCATCAGCACCGCCATGGAGGAGCTCGGGGCCGGTTGCCAGGCCGCGCCTGGGTCGCTCTTGGCAATTCTCGGACTGGCGCTACTGGCGGTCCGGCGATCGAAGGTCTGGTCACGAGCCCGCGGATCTTCAGACACCCGGCCGCCCAAGGGCATCTGACTCCAATCACAGACGCTGGACGGTAGCGCGTAGCCCATCGCGCGGTTCCGGCGGCAAGCGCCTCCAGTCGTAGGAGAGATCCTGGCCCGGGGTGAGCTTCCACGAGCAGCCGCGCAAGAGCTCGATGGCGAAGATCTTCAGAAAATAGGTTGCCAGCCCAGTGCCGGCGCACTTGTGGCCCGTCGGTTCGTCAGCTTGGCATTGGCACCTTTCCTCGGGCGTCGGGCGGGTGCACGGACATCGCGATGCCGTGTCTCGATCGCAAGGTGACGGTCGGATGCGGCTCGACAGGATGGCCGGGCTTGAGCGTGAAGCTGAATCGCTGAACCACCGTCGCCAGGATCAGCTGCGCCTCGATTAAAGCGAAGTTGTTGCCGATGCACACGCGAGGCCCAGCGCCAAAAGGGAAATAGGCGAATCGATGAATAGCTGCCGCATTCTCCGGCGCGAATCTCTCCGGCAGGAATTCCTCCGGGGATTTGAAATTCCGAGCATCCCTCTGGATCATGTACGGCGAGATGGCAATGAACGAGTGCACCGGGATGCGATAGCCATCGATGGACTCGGGTCGCTCCGAGCGGCGCATCAGCAGCCATACCGGCGGGTAGAGGCGCATCGCCTCCTGGATGACCATCAGCGCGTAGGGGAGTCGGGCAAGATCCTCGATCTTGGGAGCGCGCCCGCCAAGCACGGCGCGCGTCTCTGCTCGGAGCTTATCTTCAATCTGAGGATGCTGAGACAACAGATAAAACGTCCAGCTCAAGGCATTGGAAGTCGTTTCGTGTCCGGCGAGGAAGATCGTCATCACCTCGTCGCGCAATTGCTCATCATTCATCGCCTCGCCGGTTTCTTCGTCGCGGGCGTCCATCAACATACCGAGCAAATCGCTTCCCGCGTCTCGAGCCCGGCGCCGTTCCGCGATGAGTCCGTAGACGATCCGATTCAGCTGTTGGCGCGCTCGCATCACTCGCCGATTCTTCCGCGTAGGCAGCCAAACCGGAAGCGAGACAAGCTGCGTCGCGCGCTCGATGATTTGCTGCAGCAACTCCACCAAAGACGACGCAACCGTTCCCGCTTGTTGGCTCAGCTCGGTGCTCAAAAGCGTGTGCCCCATGATGCGAAGCGTGAGCGCCATCATTTCTTTGGCTACGTCGATCGTGCCGCCCGGCGGGATTTCCCGCGCCCAACGATCGAGCATCTGCTCCGTGATGGAGGTCATCGAGTCGCCGAACTGTGCGATTCGCTGTCGATGAAAGGCCGGCTGCGCGATCCGGCGCTGCCTGAGCCAAAACTCGCCTTCGCTGGTGACTAGGCCATTGCCGAGGATGAAGCGAAGCGAGTGATAGCCTTTCGTCTGTTTCGTGAAATACTTGCAAGCGTCTTGCAGCACGTATTTAGCGTGCTCTGGCCGCCGAAGCAGGTACACGCTTCGCGGGCCCACCGGAAAGCGCACCACGTCGCCCAGGACCGCGCCTTCGCGGAAAAGGCCGATCGGATCGGTACGAAACCTCGGTAGGTGCCCCAGCAATGACTTGGTCGGCAGCGTCGGTGCGGCTGCCGGTGGCGCGACGGTCTTTGCCGCGGTGACGTTGCTCATTAGTTTCTCGATCGGTCCCCGGATGAGCAGGAGAGTACGGGTGAATTCCAGCGATCTCTAGATTGATCTCGCGGTTTCACTCGGGCTTCGCGCTCGAGTTCAGATCCGGGTCCAGCCGAAAGACTTGCGATTGAGCGTACAGCGCAACTCGGCGAACATGTTGCAGCGTCGTTTCCAACTCCTGGTGGATTCGTCGGCGCTCCTCGCCGGTGCAATCGACCTCGCCGAGCCGCGCCCCCGCTTGCCGGCCCAAGGCTCGCTGGCCTCTCAAATACTGCTCCGCCCGACCGACGATGTTGAGAAGGAACTGGTTCGATGGAGTTGGCTTTGATTCGATAAGCTTCTTGACCTGCTCGATGGCAGCTTGCGCCCGCGCCGCAACGTGCTCGAATTCCTCAAGCCAGCGAACGGTGTTCATCCTAAAATCCAATATGCCTGTAAACTACCTAGCAATTGCCACGACGCATTGGGGCGACAAGTGAGGAGAGAGCGAGCGCTTGCTCGATCTGCAGCTGGGCTCTGAGCTACAGGCCTCAGAGGGTCTCCTCGGCGCGGCTCGCCTACCGGGCGAAGTCGTTGGTTCCAGAGCGGATCAAATCCGTCGTCCGCTGATTCCTTTAGTTACGGTTACGCGTCGTCGATCGCTGAGTAGGCGTACGACGGCCTCAGTCCGTACCACGGATCGTCGAGCGGCATCAGAAACAACTGCGGGTACACCTGAGCATTTAGTTTCTCGACATCCGTATATTGCTGGTTGCTAAGCCACTCGTGGATTCGCCGATGCAATTGGTACTCGTTTCGCGTCGAATCCTCGGCGACTGACTCACGCAGGGACCGAAGCTGACGCAGCAACGGGGTCTCCGGCATCGCTTTGGTTCTGGCCAGTCGGCCGGCTTCGAAAGCGGTAGGGGACGATGGTATCAGCTGCTTCTCGACCTCTGGCGCGAAAGCGGCGTCGAAGCGATGAAGCATGGCGATGAAGGGCCACCGATCTTCAGACGCTCTCTCGAGCTGACTCACGCGACTGTGAAAAGAATCCTCTTTCAAGGAGGCTTGCGGGTCGAGGCGGCGAATGTCGCTCTCCCAAGCGGCGAGAGTTTGCTCAACGCGCCCCTGGTGCCACTGCCGAAGGAGGATTTCGCGGGCCGCGGGAGACAACCGCGCGAGCTTCTGCGCGAGATCTTCGGCAGCCGATAATGATGCGAGGAACGTCTTTGGAGCGACTAAACCGGGAATCGCGTCAATCGGGCGACCTTCGGCGTCCAACACATAGTGAATGCTGTTGCCCGTGACGGTTCGCTTGAGCACGCGCCCGTCGCCAAAATCGATGGTCACCTTGGGAACCGGTCTCACCATCTTCCAGTGCAGTACGTAGTGCTCGCGCAGAAACGCGGAAATCCGTGCGTCCGCGTACAACAGCTTGCGGAAGAAGCGACTGTTGGCGCATGAGAGCTCCTCGTCCAGGCGCCCGAGCAAACGAAGCGAAAGAATCGTTTTGTGCTCGGCGCGAGCCTTCGCCTTGGCCGCTTCCAAGTCCGTATACCAGTACAACCTCGATGTGTTGCAGTCGTACTGGGCGCAGATTTTGTCGAGCGCCGCTCGCGCGTCCTTATCTCCACGCGCGAGCGCTTCCCCGTGTGTTTGCAGAAACTTTTGCAAGCCGATGGGGCCTTCTGCTCGGCGCGATTCGACTTCTTTGTCTGTCGAATCGACTTTGTCGGCCGCGCATGTGCTTTGCGCCGCAAGCATCAGCGCGGCGTACATCATTCTTGGAAGCATCATCTGTCACTCCTTGATCGCTCCATGAGTGGAGTCGATGCGCACAACGGTAGCGGCGCAAGGAGCCACGGTGGGTAACGCGGTCGTAACAACAACGTCTTCGCGGGTCTGCAACGCTCTGACTTAATTTGGCTCCCCGCGTTACCAACGAGTTACAATCGGTGTTACCTGTTTCGGCTCGAATAAGCTCAATGGCTGCTCGAAAGATTTTGGTCGTAGAAGATGACTCTGCAATTCGCAGGGGAGTTGTCGACGCTTTGCGCTTCGCGGGGTACCAGCCGTTGGAGGCATGTACTTTCGCGGAGGCAATGCAAAGCGCTGTGCGCAGCCCTTGCGATCTCATGTTGCTCGACCTCGTCCTCCCCGGCGGGGATGGCCTCAACGTGCTGGCGGAGGCGCGGATGGCGCGCCCCACGTTGCCGGTGATCATCGTCACCTCGCGCGGCCAAGAAGCGGAACGCGTCGCAGGTCTGAAACTTGGTGCCGATGACTACGTTGTTAAACCATACAGTGTGACAGAGTTGCTCGCCCGAATTGAGGCGGTGCTTCGCCGTTCCGCCGAGCGGCCGCTGGAGCTTGAGACGGTCTGCTTTCCCGGCGGAACCGCGGATTTTCGTCGGCTGGAGCTTCGCTTCGATGATGGTCAGCGCGAGGAGCTCTCTGAACGCGAGTCGGAGCTTCTTCGATACCTCGCCCAGAATCCAGGCCGCGCCGTTTCACGAGACGAGCTGCTGGAGCGCATTTGGAGGCTTCCCTCTAATGCGGTTCGCACTCGAACCATTGATATGCACGTAGCGCGCCTTCGTGAAAAGCTGCGCGATTCTCCAGAGGTGCCGCGCGTCATTCTAACCGTCCGCGGCAAGGGCTATATGCTGGCGGCTTCGGCGCAGTGATCGGGCGATCGCGTCATTCCTGGTTGATTCTCGGCGCCTGCTTGGCGGTCGCGATCGCCAGTGTTGGGTGGCTCAGCGTGACCGCGCAGCGCCTTCATCGTGCCGAGGAGCGGGCGCGGGCCGACGCCGCGCTTCAGGAGAATGCCCGCCTCGCGCTGTGGAGAATGGACCTGGCGCTGACCGGCATCGTCGAGCGCGAAGCAGCGCGACCGGCCTCGGACTACGCTGCGCCCAGCCGCCGTGAATCGGCGGAGGCGGCCTCAGAATCGGAACGGGTTGTTTTTCGTTTCCAGCTAAGCCGAAGCGGGACGCTCGAGATCGCTGACCCCACTGGCGGCGAACGAGAGCTGGCCGAGATTGCCCCGCAGCTGAGCTGGGACCGTCTGGAGCACTTTGCTCAGCAGCCTGCTCTCATCGCTCGCGCCGAAGACAAAGTCTCCTCTCCCGGTGGAATCCAGCAGCTGCGGAACGCGACCGAGTTCAATGCGCGCAACCGCTATGTCCAACAGCTCCCAAGCCAGGCAGCGGTGCCCGGTCCTTCGAGCAGCGTCGCCTCCCGCGGAGGTGGAACAGGCGCGCGCGCTTCGGTGGGGCCGATGACGTCTGTCTGGCTGGGCCCCGGTGCGAGTGGCCTTGCGCTCATCCGCCGCGTCCGGCTCAACGGCACCGAGGCCGTCCAGGGTTGCATTCTGGATTGGCCTCGCATTCGCCAGTGGCTGCTGGGGGAGGTCAAGGATCTCCTTCCCAGTGCCCAGCTGGAGCCGAGAACAGCGCCGGCTCGGGGCGAAGAGTATCTTCTCGCTTCGATGCCGCTGCGCTTGATCCCCGGCGCTTTGGCAAATCCTCCGGAGCGTTCGGCGCAATTTCTGCCAGGGTTGGCTGCGGCGTGGGGCGGCATCCTGCTGGCGATCTCGGCGATGGTGGCGCTTTTCGTTGGCACGCTGACGCTGAGCGAGCGACGAGCGGCGTTCGTCTCCGCGGTGACCCACGAGCTTCGCACGCCGTTGACGACCTTTCGGATGTACACGGAGATGCTCGCCAAGGGAATGGTCTCGAGCGAAAAACAACCGGAGTACCTAGACACGCTTCACCGAGAAGCGAATCGCCTGGGGCACCTGGTGGAGAACGTGCTCGCCTACGCCCGCCTTCAGCGCGGCCGGAAGTGGCGGCAGCTCGAATGCGTGGATTTGGGTGCGCTGCTTGTTCGCGAAGAGCGAAGGCTCGGCGAACGAGCAGCGAATGCCGGCATGAAGATCGTCCCCGAGGTTGAGCTCGGGAGTGTCACCGCCCTGGGGGACCCGACGGCCATCGAGCAAATACTGTTCAATCTCGTGGACAATGCCTGCAAATACGCCGGCGGCTCGGCGGATCGGCGAATCCACGTGTGCATTCGCCGAGCGACGAAACGAATCGAGCTGCGGGTCAGAGATCACGGCCCCGGCATTCGGCCGGATCGCGCCCGACGGCTGTTCGAACCGTTTAGCAAGTCGTCTGAAGAAGCCGCGTCGTCGGCGCCCGGGGTGGGACTGGGGCTCGCGCTGAGTCGACGGCTGGCGCGGGCGATGCGAGGGGATCTGACGCTAGAAGCGACCGAGGACGGCGCTTGCCTTGTCCTCTCCCTGATCGCCGCCGGATCGAGCTGAAACAATGTCCGCCGCGCCAGGCGATACTGCTCACTGAAACAGCGAGAGGTCGATCGCGTTTGCCATTGCGCTCTCTGCCTCACTTGGCTGGCACGCCGGCGAGCCGGCGGTGCGAATCTTAAATCAAATGCAAATATCTAAAACAGACATTGTTTGACTTATCTCAGAATTCCCACAAGTCGTTCGACAGCCAGCGAAGCGCTGACCGATGAAACGCGGTCTGGATGTTTTAGGCTTGCGCGCCGCCCAGCTCGCGGACCAGCGATCCTACAAATGATTTGGCATCGCCGAATAGCATCAGTGTCTTGTCTAGGTAATAGAGCGGATTGTCGATTCCGGCGAATCCCGCCGCCATGCTGCGCTTGATCACCATCGCGATGCGCGCTTTATCCACGTCCAGAATCGGCATGCCGTAGATCGGGCTCTTCGAATCGTTCCGCGCCGCAGGATTGGTGACATCGTTGGCGCCGATCACCAGCGCCACGTCGGTCTGCGGAAAGTCGCCGTTGATTTCGTCCATGTCCAACAGCCTGTCGTAGGGAATGTCCGCCTCGGCGAGCAATACATTCATATGGCCCGGCATGCGGCCAGCGACGGGATGAATTCCGAATTTCACATCCACCCCGCGCTTGGTCAGAGTATCGTACAGCTCGCGGACTTTATGCTGAGCCTGTGCTACCGCCATTCCATATCCAGGGACGATCACGACCTTGTTCGCGGCTGCGAGAATACCGGCCGCTTCTTCTGGGGTGGCGCTGCGCGCGGTCCGCGCCGGCAACGCGCCCGCGACAGCCGTCTGCTCTTGGCCAAAAGCGCCAAAGAGCACGTTCGAAAACGACCGGTTCATCGCCTTCGACATGTTTACAGATAGAATGAAACCGGAAGCTCCATCCAAGGCGCCGGCGATGATCAGCAACTTGCTGTCGAGAACGAAGCCCATCGCTGCCGCGGAAAGACCGGCGTAGGAGTTCAAAAGCGAAATGACCGTCGGCATGTCTGCGCCGCCGATCGGGATGATCATCATCACCCCAAACACAAGAGGAATGAGGACGATCAGCGGGAAGAGCTCAGTCTTTTCTGGATGCGCTGCCAGGACCGCCGCCACTGCGATCGCCACGCCCAGCAGCCCTAGATTGACGACGTTTTGTCCCTTGTAGGTGATCGGTCGCTGGGGCAGAATTTCCTGGAGCTTTCCAGCCGCCATCAAGCTTCCGGTAAAGGTCAGCGAGCCGAGGATCACTTCCATCGACAGCACGCTCATCGTGAAGGGCGGCACGTCCGGAGCCTTCAAGTAGAACTCCGCCGTGCCAACCAGGGTGACGCAGAGCGCGCCAAAGGCGTGGCTGAGCGCCGTCCGCTGCGGCACCGCGGTCATCGCCACTCTGCCCAGCGGCACCCCGATGATCGTGCCCAGCACCAGGGCGATGGCGATCCATTGGTAATTAACGATCCCTTGCTGGAGCAATGTGCCGATGACAGCCAGCGCCATTCCCACCTCGCCGGCCAAGACGCCTCGCCGCGCCGTGGTCGGCGAGCTCAGCCACTTGAGCGAGAGAATGAAGAGCGCGGTGGCGATCAGGTAGGTGATTTCGATCAGGTATCCAGACCCTGCGTCGCTCATGATTTTTTGATTTGCCCGCTCGGTTTGAACATTCTCAGCATTCGATCGGTGATCAGAAACCCACCCACGATGTTGCTCGTCGCCGCGACGATCGCGATCGTCCCCAGGACCTTGGCCAGCTGCGCTCCATGTTCGTGGTAGCGGCCGACCAGAATGATCGCTCCCACCACCGCGATCGCATCGAGTGCGTTGGTTAAGGACATCAGTGGCGTGTGCAGAAGCGGCGAGACGCGTCGTATCACTTCAAACCCGATGAATGCCGCCAGCATGAAAACATAGAGGCTCGTCAGCAAATCCAGCTTCATGACTTCGATACCTCCTTCGATTTGACGGGCAAGGGGGGAAGCGCGAAAAATTCCCGCACCCGGGCATTCGCCACTTCCGCGCCTCGGGTGACCAACGTCTCGCGTATGATTTCATCGTCCAAATTCAGCTGCAGCTTTCCGTCTTTGATTAGGTGCAGCAGGAATGCGCTCAGGTTTCTCGCGTACATCTGGCTCGCGTGATAAGGGACCGTGCTCGCCAGATTAAACGTTCCGATGATGGTGACGTCGTGGTCAACCACCACTTCCCCGGGACGAGTGAGCTCGCAATTGCCGCCGCGCTCGCTGGCGAGATCGACGATCACCGAGCCGGGTGCCATCCTGGCTACCATTTCTTTTGTCACCAGCACCGGAGATTTCTTTCCCGGAACGACGGCCGCGGTGACCACCACGTCGCTCTCAGCGACTACTTTTCCCAGCAACTCGCGCTGGTTCTTATAGAATGTTTCGTCTTGCGCTCGGGCGTAACCGCGAGCATCCTCCGCATCTTTGGCGCTGATCGGAAGCTCAACGAAACGGCCACCCAGGCTCTGCACTTGCTCCTTTGCTGCGGGTCGCAAGTCGTAGGCTGAAGTAACCGCGCCGAGCCTTCGCGCGGTGGCAACTGCCTGCAAACCCGCCACGCCTGCGCCGATGATCAATACGCGGCCGGGAGTGATTGTTCCGGCGGCGGTGGTGAGCATCGGAAAAATCCGCGGCAATTTGTCCGCCGCCAGAATCACCGACTTATAGCCGCAAATCGTCGCCATCGAAGAGAGCGCGTCCATGCTCTGCGCGCGCGTCGTTCGAGGCATCAACTCCACCGAAAACGAAATCACGCCGGTAGCTGCTATCTCCCGGATCGTTTCGATCGAGCCCAACGGTCGCAAGAATCCAATCAGAACCTGGTCGCGCCGAAAGAGCGGGAGATCCGCCTTGCCGGTCTGATCATTCGAGCCGTAGCAGAGCACCTGGACCACGACATCCGCGGCGCGAAAGACGTCCGCCCGGTCGGGAACGATCTTCGCGCCCTTGGCGATGTACTCCGCATCCGGATAACCCGCGTGCGCTCCCGCCCCCGCCTCGACCATCAGCTGCAAACCGGCTTTGGTCAGATTCGGGACCACTCCGGGCACCAGCGCCACGCGGCGCTCTCCGGGAAAGCTCTCGCGCGGGACACCAACGATCATGAAGCTTCCTCCTTTGCTGAGCTGGACATGCTTAGGGGAGACCTTCGACTGGATACCTTTAGGTAATCTGAGCGTCGGATCAAAAGGCTTTCCGAGCTGCGAGCCTTATGCCCGATTCGCGGGCATGGGACCAGCGTTTTTCGATTTGCGCTGCTTCCCCGTCGTTTCTCGCGCTGCAAAATCTGCGGCGCTGATTTGCTACTTCGGCTTGAAAATTCAGACCGAGGTTTCTGACCGCTTCGCTATCCAGCGAAGATGGTTTACCAGGGAGCCCCTGCCGACGGGCGCAGGGGTAGAATGAAAGCTCTATTCTACCTTCGAACCGCCGGGGGCACGGCGCCGCAAAACTTGCGCGTAGCTCTGTGGTGCTGGCTGCACGAATGCCAAACGCCTTCGTCGAGGCCGTGAAAAGCTTTGAGGTCCGCCCGCCGCGCTCGATCTCGCGCCTATTCGGCGCGTACAACTACTCG
Organism: Myxococcaceae bacterium; assembly: GCA_035262305.1. Lineage (GTDB taxonomy): Bacteria > Myxococcota > Myxococcia > Myxococcales > Myxococcaceae > DATFTC01. The sequence continues at coordinate 19,973 of DATFTC010000398.1, forward strand.
CCCTTGGAACTGGTGGCGCGGCGCTCCAGAGCCGTGAGCCGCACCCTGAGCTCGGCGTTTTCGGCTCTCAAGCTGTCCATTTCTTTCCTTAGCACGTTCATTTCTTTCGTTTGTTTCACGCCGCGACTTTTCTGTTCCATCGTCCGCTTTTCCAGTGCCTGCGCCGCGGCGAGAAGGATTCCGTCCATGTCCGTGGACGTGATGGTGGTCGGTGTTCCGATCGTGCCGAACCCGTCGTGGCCAAAGGCAGCAAAGAAATCCTGGGCCACCGGACCATAATGCCGGAATCGGTTCGGGTCTTGGCCAATGAGGTTCCAGCTGGTGACGCTCAGCCCGCGGATTTTGCTGAGTATCTCCTCTGCGTCGACGTGCCTGAAGTTCTCTTTTTGGTTGCGGTCGGAGCTGGCCGTGAACCCGACCTGACCCTCGATGACCTCGACGTTCGCGTTGCCCAAACGGATTTTATTGCTCGCATCAACGACCGCATCGGCTCCGATGGCGGTAGCATTTGTTAAATCCTCCGAAGCGACGTCTGCCTGGTACCCAACCGCGGTGTTGCTGCTTCCGCTGACGTTGCTAAAAAGCCCTCTGTACCCGATCGCGGTATTGCTACTGCCGTCGATGCTATTCCGGAGTGAGCCAACGCCGCTCGCAGTATTGAACACGCCGACGGTATTGCTATACAGCGCATTGAATCCAGTTGCAGTGTTATCGGTGCCGGCGGTGTTGTTATAAAGCGCATTGCAGCCCATGGCGGTGTTGACCTCGCCGCTGGTGTTATTGAAGAGGGCAACGTATCCAGTAGCTGTGTTGTAGCTGCCGTCAGCATTGCTCGCAAGCGCAAGCGTTCCGGTAGCGGTGTTGTAGCCTCCGATCATCACCAGATTGCCGGCACCGCTGCCGACGAATGTATTGTTGACACCGAAATTGTGAAGGAAGGGGACCCCGCCCTTGAGAATGTTCCCCTGGGTCGAAGTGGAATCGACCATGTTCAGGTTGTCGGGCACGTCGACATCTTGTGCTCGTGCCAAACTTGAGAGGAGTAGAATTGAAATTGCGTTGGCCAGCGCCGGCAAGGCTCGTTTGTGCATTGGATCCCTCCGCGTCCGACACTAGCGCCCGAGCATGCTTTGCTGCAACTTGCCCCTCGACCGCGGGCGCGCGTGCGCCCTCGGCGGGCCGCGCGTCAACCTCATCGACGAGCGGTTGGTCAGTCGATGCGCGGTTGGTTAATCAATCGGATATCGGCGAAGCCGGATCGCTCGCACCGACCTGTCGAGACTGCATGCCCCTATTTCTGAGGCATCCCGGGCATCGGCAAGAATTCGAGCACCTCAATAGAGGCGCCTGGCGCTTTGAAATGCGGGTGATCCTTCATCAGGTCGACGATTGCTTTGCTGGAATTCGCCTGCAGAATTGAAAACCCGGTCACGTTGCTGTCGCTCTTGTTGCTAGAGCCACCGGCCACTTTCATGGGATTCCCAAGCGGCGCGCCGAGGTCGACGATTGCGCTTCCCGCCTTTTTGCTCCAACTCATCCAAAGGTCCATCCCAGCCTTCGCCTGTTCCGGCGGTGCCTTCGCCATTTGCTCTACCGCCGAAACTGAAGATTTGTACAAAACCAAATATTTTTTCACGTCCCTTTCTCCTTTCATCAATAACAGTACGAAAGCGCGGCGAACCCGCCAGTGAAAGTTTGCCGGAAGCGGTCTTTGCCAGAATCCAGGGGTTGCTTCGTCAGCAGCTCGACGGCGAAACGCGTGACCCCGGCTCGGATTCCCACTGGACCAAATCGGTAGGCGACGAACAATTCCGAGTCGAGTTGACCTTCATCTTCGCCTCCTGGCTTGAGGAGGTTCAGATGTGAAACGCGCGC
>DATFTC010000399.1:0-3597 GCA_035262305.1 Myxococcaceae bacterium
CGACGCCAACGAGAAAGCCCGTCGTCGGATTGTAGCCGATGGCGGGCAGGACGGCGGGGAGAAGCTTGAACGGCTCCGGGGGCGCCTCGGTCTTTTGTTTCAGGCCGGCCATCTCAAAGAGATCGATCCGATCCTGATAGCTGCGGCACTGCGCCTCGACGCAAACCGAGCCGTAACCCTCCCGGTCGGCACATTCTCGGTCATTCGAACACAGCACTGGCGGGCGTTTGTTCGTCGCTGATTCCGTCTGATCGGCCGCCTTGGCGACCGCTGTGAGCCACGAGCACGCGAGGGCCACGACGAGAAGGACCGTGCTCATTCGAGGGCGCAAGCTCGAAGACCGGCGCGGAATCTGTGGGCGACCTGCTCGGGGGTCGTTGACCATTTTCCTCATCCGCGTATCGCGCCGTTGCGGAAAGGGCCACCTAAACGTTGGCTTAAGCGCCGGCAACGAATCATGCTCATGCAACAGCGTTTTCCGTCATTCCTAAGCCAAGGTTTAATTGGCTTAAGCGAGAGCGGCGCTCACAGTGGCCGCCCGAGGGAGAGCTCGACATGCACAAGTCAACTCTGGGATTCGGTCTCACCGCAGCAATGGTGCTCAGTTGCACCGCGCTGGCGCAGCAGCGTCCGCCGCCGGGCGAGCTGAGGCGAATCGAACTGGCCCCCTTCATCGGCTACCAGTGGGTCACGGACGTCAGCACCTACTACGGCAATATCGCGACGGACAGCGCACCGACCTACGGAGGAATAATTGATTTCACCGTCCAGCCGGGACTTCAAGCCGAGCTGTTTTATTTGTATTCACCGACGCACTCGCGCTTTAACTCGCTATCGTACAGTTATTCCAGCAGCCTGCCGTTCGATGTGAAGATCCACTACATTCAGATCGGCGCCATAAAGAACATCCCACTCCGCCAAGTTGAACCTTTCTTCGGCGGTACCCTTGGGCTCTCGGTTTTCAGTCCATCGAATCTGACGTTCACCGATGGAACGACGCTGTCCCTCAGCGACTCCTGGCGATTCGCAATCAATTTCGAGGCCGGAGTGAAGATTTGGCTTGCCCGCCAAGTTGGAATCCGCCTGCAAGCGCGTCTGATGATGCCGCTGTATTTCGGCTCGGTGGGCTTTTACGGGGGAACGGGCGGTGCCGGTCTCGGCGTTTCTGCCGGAATCCCGCTGGTCCAGCCGGAGCTCAGCGCGGGGGTGATCATCGCTCCCTGACCTCGGGAATTTTGGTTGCGCTTGGCAATCGAGCGGAATATTGCCACCGAGGTCCCATGAGGATCTCATACCTGACTCTCGCGCTCGCCTCCGCGTTCCTTGCGCCGTGCAGCACGACGTCCGAAAGCAGCCGCCCCGTGAGGCCGCTGCGCCCGCCTACGCCCGCAGCCATGGAATATGACGAGGCCGTCGATCTCGGGTCGCAGTACGTGATGGATTACGGGTACTCCGACACCGAGTTTCAAGGAGCCGAGCGGATAACCCCCAACGTCTGGCAAGTGCACTACGGCTTGTCGTCCAGCGGCTCTCTCGAGCTTTACTTTGACGGTACAAAGAAGACGCTGGTCAAGGCGGAGGAGCTGAAGGGAATCACCGGTACAATGGTTCCCGAAGGGCTCGCGCCGCAGACGCTGCCGAGCGACGCCCCGATTAAGCGCTAAACTCGCAGCCGTGGACAGTGCCGCGTGTAACGACCGATGTCTGTCTGATCGCACGCGTCGGCTCGACTTGATTGTCTTCAGCGAACCGCGGACCGGGTGTCTGGTTTGAGACGGCGATGGAAAAGTCGCCGCGCTCGACAGGTCTCTTAGCGGGCGGGCTTGGAGATGTCGAGAGGTCTACAGCCTTCTCCGCCCACGGCTTGACAGCTCCCAGTCGTTGAGAGCTTGGCTCAGTCGCCCGGCAAGGGCATCACAAGGGGGTTCCTATGTTTGGTTTGAGGAGGGTAGCAGTTAGCGCAATCGGATTCGCCCTCTGCATGAGCTGCGCGGGGCCGGAAGATCGGAATCAAGGGCAGCGATTAGGTCCGAACTCAGGCGACCCGACGGCCAATGGAAGGGCGGGTTGTGACCCAGACGCCATCGATTTGATCAATCGCTTCATTCCGCACGTCTCTACCGTCCCGGCGACTCAAGGCCAGCAGGTGAGGCTATTCCTGCACGAGCGTGTCGCTACCGAGCCGGCCTGTCGCACCATGGGAGTCGTGCTCTTCATCCACGGCGGAACCATCCCGTCGGCAGTTGACTTTGACCTCCCCTATCAGAACTACAGCTGGATGAAGAGGTTCGCCGCGCAGGGATTTGACACTTTCTCGGTAGACCACACCGGTTATGGCCTTTCCCCGCGGCCGATGATGGACGACCCGTGCAACACCGATCCCTCACAGCAGGGTATTCTGATTCCCAACCCGCTCCCCGCGCCGTGCAGCGCGAGCTATGGCTTTCAGCTGACCACCAGTCAGAGCGACTGGGACGAGATCGACACCGCGGTCGATTACATTCGCAATCTGCGAGGGGTAGATAAGGTCAGCCTGGTTGGATGGTCCGGCGGCGGCCCCAGAGGCGGCGGATACGCGTATCTCCACCCGGAGAAGGTCGACAAGCTCTTTCTCTACGCTCCGGGTTACTCGGCGGACTCGCCAACCGAGCCTCCTCCGTTGATTCCGCAGCCCGGGTTCCCGATGTCGCTTCAGACGCGCTCGACTTTGTACAACGATCGGTGGGATCCGCAGGTCGGGTGCGCAGGTCAATTCGATCCGCGAATCCGCGAATACATTTGGCCCGAGGCGATGAGCTACGACGTGCTCGGACAAGCTTGGGGACCTCCGGAAGGAGTTCAGCGAATCCGAACTGGCGCGAGCTGGGGGTGGAACTCGGCGAGCGCTGCAGGAGTCTCAGCGCCGACCGCGATCATCGTCGGCGAATTTGATTCGCTGGTCCCCAGTACGTTGCAGCTGTATCAGGACATCGGTGCCCGCTACCGGATGCACATCACTGTGCCCTGCGGCTCGCATTTCCTCGTCTGGGAGCACAACCACGACATCCTGATCGAGGCTGCAAGCCAGTGGCTACGAACAGGATCGGTCGGCGGACAAACAAGCGGAAGATTTATTCTTGACAGGAACTCGGAGCTTCGCGCCACCGAATAGAGAGACATCGAAACACGCCTTAACCAACGCCGCACCCTATCAGTCGGAAAGTCTCACGCTGCCTAGACGGGCACTGCGGTAGAGCCTGATGCTGTGAGGGGCTGGTTCGCAGCTCCGCTTTGCTCGCTGCCGCCCAGCTCGCAGTCATCGGGTCCCGCCGGTGCTGCCCTGTCAGGATCTGCCTGCAGCACGTCGCATACGCGCGCCGCTCGTTTTTCCGAAAGTCTCACGCTAGCTGAGATCGAGCAGCGCTCTAATGCAGCTGGGGTCCAACCTCCACGATGAACTTCCGCCTCTCCGCAACCCACTTTCCATCGCACCGCTCTTATTTATACGACGCCACGGTTAATCCGCCTGCCTTTCAGCGGGTTGCGCACAACAAGACCCAGGGGTTCTTTAGCAACCTCTGGTATCTCCCCGCCGTTGGCTCGCCCTGACTCGACATC
>DATFTC010000400.1:0-54232 GCA_035262305.1 Myxococcaceae bacterium
ACGGTAATGCTCACGACGTCGCCGGGTGCTTTTTCCTCGCATCGAGAAACCAAGGTCGCGCCGTCGAGGCGATACCCATCGAGGGCGATCACCTCATCGTCGGCGTACACGCCTGCGTTCATCGCCGGCGAGCCCTCCACAACACAAGCGATCGTCGACCCGCTCTTGAATGTTGTGCCCAACCAGCCCCGGGCCTTCAGCTCGCCCGGCTTCAGGCGAGGCGCGCTTCCACCCCGATCGGTGGGCGACTCCTTCACCCGAAACTTCAACTCCAGCCCAACGTGCTGAAATGGTGAGTAGTCCAACTCCTCGGTGGAGCGAATCGACCGATCGAAGAAGACGGAGAGATCGGTACCAGCGACCTCCGATGCCGCCTTCTCCACGCCGTCTTCAGGGACACCGCGCTGCTCCGGGTACCGCTTCCATAACAGCCGCATCAGGTCGTCCAAACTGCGCTGATTCAAGGTCGCGCGCCGGATCTCGAGGTCGAGCAGGACCGCGACAATCTCGCCCTTTAGGTAGTAGGAGATGGCGCTGTTGGCACTGTTCTCGTCCGGGCGGTAGTGCTTGATCCAGGAGGACACCGACGCATCCAACAGCGTTTGCACTCCACGGCCGGGCGTTCCGTGCAAAGTCGTCAGCGCCTCTCCCAACCGCGCCAAGTACCGCGCCGCGGGCATCAACCCGGCCCGGCGGACAAGTAGATTGTCGTAGTACGAGGTTATTCCCTCGAACGCCCAGAGCAGCCCGGTGTAGTTCTCTTCCGCGTAATTGAATGGCACCAGGCTCTTAGGCTTGATTCGCTTGACGTTCCAGAGATGGAAATACTCGTGGGCCGCCAAAGTGAGGAAGTCTTCCCATCCTTTGCTGGTGATGAGCTGGAATCGAGGAAACAGAAGCGAAGTGGAGCTCTTGTGCTCCAGGCCGCCGCGCCCCTTGTCCGTGAGGTAGATGAGGAAGAGGTATCGTTTCATCGGCAGGCCGCCGAACATCTGCGCTTCGACTTCGCAAATTTTCTGCAGGTCGGCGGTCAGCTTCGCTTTGTCCAGCTGTGCTTCTCCCCAGACGACGATTTGGTGCGGGACGTCGGCGGCGCGGAACTCGAGGGGCGTTTGAGGTCCCACTTCGATGGGGCTGTCGACCAGCTCGTCGTAGTTGGCTGCGACAAGGTCCGATTCATCGCGATCGAGCGCGCAGAACACATTCCATCCGCGAGGCGCGTCGATCGCCACGCGATGCTCGAGATTCCGAAAATCGTCCGAGTAAAAGAACATTGAAGCGCCATTGAAATAGCCGTGGGTCGCGTCGAGATGGCTGGTTCGAACGCTGAGCTCATTGGCGTAAACGCGATAGCGGAGCCGGATGCGCTTGCCTTTGGCGTCGACGCGAAAGCGCCTTTTGTCCAAACGGGTGACTGGCAGCGGATCGCCGCCCTCGGTGGACGACGACACATCCTGCACGTGACGCGCAAACTCGCGAACCAGGTAGCTTCCCGGCGTCCACACCGGCATCGCCACCGTGAGCGCTTCTTTCGAAGGTGGGTAGAGAGCCTCGACCTCGAACAGGTGCGAGTGCGGGTGGCTCATGGAAACTCGATACCGGACTGCCTCGGACATCAGTGTCTCCAAGGGAATGCCGTGAAGCGGTTCGCCCACACGCTGCGCGCCGTACTCCGATGAAGATCTACTGTCTGCTCGATTAACGTGTTCTTTCGTTGGCGAATCGTGCGCATCGTCCCCATAAACACTACTCTGATATTCGGGCAAGAGCAGAGGGAGCTGCCGATTTCTCGGTGAAGACCGCGCGCGTCACCCATCGCCCCATCACTGTTGCTGCGCTTCTCACCGGCCTGGCAATGGCCGCGCTTGAGATGACCGTGGTTTCCACCGCAATGCCGACGGTGATTGGCGATCTCGGTGGCATCCGACATTACTCCTGGGTCTTCACCGCCTACCTTCTCGCGTCCACCGTCACCGTTCCGCTGTACGGCAAGCTCGCCGACCTTTACGGACGCAAGCCGATCATGCTCATCGGAATCGCGCTTTTTCTTCTCGGTTCGGCGACCAGTGGATTGTCGCAGTCGATGACTCAGCTGATTCTTTTCCGCACGCTGCAGGGCCTCGGCGCCGGATCGATGCAGCCGATTGCGATCACCATCGTCGGGGACATCTTCGAGCTCAAAGAGCGCGCCAAGATGCAGGGCGTGTTCGGGGCCGTCTGGGGCGTCGCCGGGCTGATTGGGCCAATGCTGGGCGGACTGGTCGTTCACTACCTGTCGTGGCGCTGGGTCTTCTACATCAACCTGCCGTTCGGCATCGCGTCGGCGGCGCTGCTCGCCGTTGGTCTGCACGAGCGAGTGGAGCACAAACGACATTCGATCGACGTCCTCGGCGCGCTCCTTCTCGCTTCGGGGATCATCTCGCTGCTCGCCGCGTACCAGGGGCGGGATTTCGCTCTTGTCTGCGTACCCCTCGCCGCTGCGCTGCTATCGCTCTTTTTCTCGGTGGAGCGGCGAGCGGCTGAGCCTCTCCTTCCACTCGAGCTCTTTCGACGGCCGGTGATTGCGGTTTCCAGCGCGGCGGGAGGACTGATCGGCGCAGCGATGCTGTCCACCGTTACCTTCGTACCTCTCTTCGTGCAGGGCGTGCTCGGGCGAACGCCAGTGGAAGCGGGCAGCGCGATCACGCCGATGGTGGTCGGATGGCCGATCGCGAGCGCGATCAGCGGTCGACTGATTCCGAAAGTCGGCTTTCGAATTCCAATCAGGACCGGCCTTGCGATCTCCGCCCTCTCCGCGCTTGCGCTGGCGCTGATGCTGCGGCCGGGTTGCAACTTGCTGGTGCCCTCCATCGGAACGGCGTGCTTCGGCGTAGGGTTGGGGCTTGCCAACACCGCGCTGCTGATTGCCGTCCAGACCAGCGTCGCCTGGGAGCAGAGGGGCGTCGCCACCGCAAGCACGATGTTCTTTAGAACCGTAGGCGGCGCCTTGGCGATCGGCGGGCTTGGCGCCGTGCTCGCCGCTGGATTTGCCCACGATCCCGCAATCCCCGCTTTCGCCGCGAATCAGCTTCTCGGTCCCGATCACGGGCTGTCGCTCGGGCCAGCCGTCCTAGCGCGATTGAGCGGTGTTTTGAAGGACAGCCTTCGGACGATCTTCTGGCTGATCTTCGGCCTCGGAGCGGCGTCATTCTTGATCAGCTTGATGTTTCCCCGGGTGTCGACGGTACCGTCTCCGCGCCACCCGGCCATCCGCCTGCGCGATCTCGGCTCGGTCGCTCCGGAGCCCTGAGCTCCCTCATTGGGCGACGCGCTCGAGCACCGCTCCAAAAAAGCCGTCCGTTCCGTGCGTGTGAGGTGCGACGCGCAGGTATCCCTCCCGCGATACTTTGCCGGCCAGATCGCCGTCCAGCGCCACGCTCGCCGGCCGCAGCTCAAAGTCGCTTCGCGAGCTCAGAAATGCCTCCACCATCTGCTCATTCTCCTCGCGAAGGACGCTGCAGGTGCCGTAGATCAGTCGGCCCGCCGGACGGACCAGGTCCGCAAACAGCGAGAGCAAGTCTCTCTGCCTGCGCGTTTGCATCTCCAGATCCGCGGAGCTGATGCGGTATCGAGCATCGGGATTTCTTCGCAGAGATCCCGTACCGCTGCAGGGCACGTCGAGGAGCACGCGGTCGGCTCGTCCGACCAGATCTTCAATCGAGCGGCGCGCCTCAGCCGGTGCCAGCGGGATGATTCGGGCGCGGATATTGAAAGCGCCGGCCCGGCGGGCCCGCTTTTTGAGGTCGAGCATTCGTTCCTCGTGAATGTCGAGCGCAAACAGCTCGCCTCGATTCTTCATTTGGGCGGCCAGCTGCAGCGTCTTACCGCCCGCTCCGGCGCAGGCATCCACCACGAGCTTTGGCGGCGCGTCCACCAGCATCCCGATCAGTTGGCTTCCCTCATCTTGGAGCTCGAATCTCCCTTCCTTGAAGGGCTCCAGGGAGAAGGCATTGATCCGCGTTTCGAGCAGAACGCCCAGCGGTGAGAACGCGGTGGGCCGACACTCGATGCCCGCGCTGCGCAGCGACGCCAGCAACTCATCCCGAGACGACTTCAGTGTGTTGACCCGAGCCGTCAACGGCGCGCGCTCGTTCATCGCCGCCGCCGCTCGCTCTGCTTCGGGCCCGAACTCGGCGATCCACCGCTCGGCGAGGTCTTGGGGAATCGATGCGGAGAGCGACAGACGCCGCGGGGGATCGAAGGAGTCAATTTCCTGGCGTTCTTTGAAGAGGGCGCGCAGCGCTCGGGCATCCTCAGTGCTCGCCCGCGACGAGGCGATCACCGACTCGACCGATTCTCCGGAGAGCACGCGCGCAGAGCACAGCCGCAGCAAATCCTGCGAGCCGGAAGAGAGTGCGTCGAATCCCGGGCGCGCTCGCTGGAGAAGAAAATCGATCGTCAACTGACGGCGCACGAGCGCGTAGACTCGCTCGGCGACGGTTCGGCGCTCGCTCGAATAAAGCGTCCGATGTTGCCGCAGGGCGCGATCGAGCGCCCGATCCGCCAACCAATGGTCGCGGCGTACTAGCGCGTACGCCTGCAGGCACGTCTGCGTCATCAGATCTTCGCGAAGTGGGCGGGCGCTGCTCATCGAGCCGATGTTCTCCTCTTGTCGCAGGCTCCGGAGGTCGCCTTGACAGGAATCACGCTGACTACTATTGAGCAACCGACTCGAAAATTTTTCTGTTGGGAGGTAGGAATGTTGGTTGGACAGAAAGCTCCTGACTTTGCACTCGAGGGCGTAGTGGGACGGGGGGATTTCAAAAAGATCTCGCTTTCAGAGTACCGAGGGAAATGGGTCGTTCTCTTCTTCTATCCCTTGGATTTCACCACCGTCTGCCCCACGGAGATCATGGAGTTCTCCAAGCGCGAGGGCGATTTCAAGCGGCTCCACGCGCAGCTGCTCGGCTGCTCCGTCGATTCGGTCCACTCGCACAAGGCCTGGATTACTGCGAACCTCGGACCGCTGAGCTACCCGTTGCTCTCGGACATCAAGCGCGAGGTTTCCAGGCAATACGGCTGCTTCATCGAGGAAAAGGGCTTTGCCACCCGGGCCACGTTCATCATCAACCCGGAAGGAGTGGTGCAGTACGCCGTCTATCACAACACCGACATCGGCCGTTCGGTCAGCGAAACGCTGCGCGTTCTCGAGGCGCTTAGCACCGGCGAGCGCTGCCCCGTGGAGTGGAAGCGCGGCGACAAGACGCTGGGAAAGTGACCTACGCCGCGGTTGAGCAGAACTGCTCGTAATCGATGAACTCGACCTTGGCTCCGTCCGCGCAGACGGGGCAGTTGGGGTCCCGGCGCAGCTTCAGCTCCGAGAACCGGGTCTCCAAAGCGTCCAAGGTGAGCAGGCGGCCGACCAGCGGTTCGCCGATGCCGAGAATCAGCTTCAGCGCCTCATTCGCCTGAATCAAGCCGACGAGCCCGGGCAGAACGCCGAGCACGCCCGCCTCGGCGCAGGACGGCGCCATGTCCGCGGGAGGAGGAGTGGGGTAGAGGCACCGGTAGCAGGGGCCCTTGCGTGGGATGAAGGTCGTTACCTGTCCTTCGAAGCGGTAGATGGAGCCGTGGATGTTCGGCTTGTTGAGGACGACGCAGGCGTCGTTGAGCAGGTAGCGCGTGGGGAAATTGTCTCCGCCATCGAGCACCATATCGAAGCCCTCCAGCACTCGAATCACGTTCTGCGAAGTCAGCCGCTCCTGAAATGGAATCACCTTGACGTCCGGATTGAGCGCCTGAATCGACATCCGCGCGCTCTCGGTCTTCGGCTTGCCCGAGCGATCTTGAGTGTGGATCACCTGCCGCTGAAGGTTGCTCAAGTCGACGACATCCATGTCCACCACGCCCAGCGTGCCGACGCCCGCCGCCGCGAGGTACAGCGCCGCGGGAGAACCGAGCCCTCCGGCACCCATCAGCAGAACCTTGCTCTTGAGGAGCTTCGCCTGGCCCTCTTCGCCGACTTCGGGGATGACCAGGTGGCGGCGATAACGCTCTTTCTGCTCGGCGGTCAGCACGAATGGCTTTTCCACCGGAAAGCCCGAGTCGCTCCAGCGATTGTAGCCTCCGGCCATCGACGCGACGTTCTCGTACCCCATCTCACGAAGCGTTTTGGCGGCCAGCGCCGAACGCGTTCCGCCGGCGCAATAGAGGATGAGCAGCTCGTCGCGCTTGGCCTTCTCCTCGATTCGCAGCTCGAGGAATCCGCGCGGGATGGAAACTGCGCCCGGGATTTTGCCGGCGGCGAATTCCTCGCTCTCGCGCACGTCGATCAACCTGACTGGCGAACGCTCGTCCAGGTTTCGCTTCACCTCCGCGACGGAGACCTCGCGGATCTCCTTCTTTACGCTGGACAACAGCTCTCGAAATGTAGACGCCATGAAAGCTCCGACTGAATGAAGATCAGCTTGCTTGTATAACGAGTTGAGGGCCCAATGTCAGACGGGATGGAATCAGCGCGGCCGCTCGAAGGCAAAATCGCCCTGGTCACCGGGGCCGGCATCCGAGTGGGCAAGGCGATCGCCGAGGGACTGGGTAGGACCGGCGCCGACATCGCGGTCCATTTTAACCGATCCGCTTCTGGGGCCGATTCGAGTCTCGAGTTGATCTGGAGCCTCGGAAAACAGGCCCGAAAGTTCAGCGCCGACCTCACTCGATACCAGGACATCGAACGGCTCGTGGAGCAGGTCGAAGAGGAGATGGGGCCGATCGCCGCCCTGGTGAACAGCGCGGCGATGTTCCAGCGCTCGCCCTTTCTCGAAACTACCCCGGAGCTGCTGCAGGCTCACTGGGAGCTCAATGCCCGCGCGCCATTTCTGCTGAGCCAGGCAGTGGCAAAGCGGATGATGCGGCGGCACAAAGGCGACATCGTCAACGTCTTGGACATCGGCGGCGTCTTCGTTCCCTGGAAGAATTATTCGGCCTACTGCATGAGCAAAGCCGCGCTGGCTGCCTTGACCAAGTGCCTCGCCCTCGAGCTGGCGCCCGACATTCGGGTTAACGCCGTTGCTCCCGGCGCTATCCTTCCGCCGGAGGGCACGCCGAAGGAGACCGTTGAGCAGCTCCGGGCGCGGATTCCCCAGCAGCGGTTCGGGACGCCCGAGGAGATTGCCGAGACGGTCGCGTTTCTGCTGGCCGGGCCGCGGTTCATCACCGGGCAGATCCTCGCGGTGGACGGCGGCCGCTCACTGGCGAACGACCGGCCCTGAGCCGCCTTCCACAAACAATCGGCGCCAGCCTTCGGTCTGGTTCTTGCGCGCCAGACGCTTCTCGCGCCGCGCTTGTGCTTCCTGGAACGCCTGACGCTCTTCCTCGGATTCAAGCAGCAGGGGTGGAACGCGAACCTTGCCGCCATCCGCGCCGAACGCCACGAAGGTGAGCAGCGCGCTGGTGGTGACGCGGGTTTCGCCGCTGAAGGGGTTCTCGGAGGTGACAACCACGCCCACTTCCATCGAGGTGTGGAAGGCGGCGAGCACCCGGGCGCGCAGAGTGACAACCCATCCGACTCGCACCGGCGCATGAAAGTGCAGCTCATCCATCGAGGCGGTGACCACGACCTGACGGCAGTGTCGCTGGGCGGAGATGCCGCCACAGACGTCGATCCACTCCATCACCCGTCCGCCGAACGCGGCATTCAGCGGATTTGCGTCCGGCGGGAGGATCATCTGAGTCATCACCACTTCCGACTCGCGGGGCGACTTGGGGGCAAGCTCGTTCATGCAGGGACTGTAGACGAATTGCGGGCGGTGCGAGCGAGGCGTCAAGCCTCAGCGCGAACGTATTGGAAGTCCGTAGGCTTGCCGTCGATGCCGCGCGGTGGAGGCGCGATCCAATTCGCCATCTTGCTCGGCTCGATGATCGCCTTCGCCTGCAGGCTCTTCACAAAGGCGCGGTCCGCCGGCGAAGGAAGCCATTCGTCCTTGCGGCGTTCCCAGTCCGTGGCGCTGATAACCTTGCCTTCCGGATCGAAGAACAACCCAGCGAAGATCCCCTGATGCCGGTGGAACCGGCGGGAGGGAAGAGACAGTCGATCGGACAGTCCCGCCTCGCTGAGGGTCTTGTTCCAACGGTCGACTCCTCGCTGGCAGTCCTCGACGTAGCTGTCGCGGAGCACCTCGTTCATCGCCGAGCGAAGCGCGACCTCTTCGCGCTTGAGCTGGCCGCTGGCGTCCGGGACGTCCATCGCGTAGGTGCCCTCCATGGCCAGGTGGTCCTGGAACCGCTCTTCCTTAGAGCGCCCTTTCAGCCCGGCGGCGAAGAAGGATGCTGCATTGGTCGAGATCTCTGAGCCGAACAGATCCAACGACAGCGAGTACCAGAGGTTCAAATATTTCTGAATCGTCCGGAGATCGAGGCCCCCCAGGCTCCGCACGTCGTCTTTCTTCGCTTCCCGCATCAGCTCGGCTGTCCGCTGAACGACGCGGCCAACTCCAGCCTCTCCCACGAACATGTGGTGGGCTTCCTCGGTGAGCATGAATCGCGTGGTGCGCGAAAGCGGGTCGAATCCCGACTCGGCGAGCGCGAGCAGCTGGTACTTGCCGTCTCGGTCGGTGAACATGGTGAACATGAAGAACGAGAGCCAATCGTCGATCGGCTCGTTAAACGCCCCCAGGATGCGCGGTCGATCTTCGTTGCCGCTTCGTCGGGAGAGCAGCTCTTCGGCTTCCTCGCGGCCATCGCGGCCGAAGTATCGGTGGAGCAGGTAAACCATCGCCCAGAGATGGCGGCCCTCTTCGACGTTGACCTGGAACAAATTTCTCAAGTCGTAGATCGAGGGGCAGCTGTGGCCCAGCATCCGCTGCTGCTCGACCGATGCGGGCTCGGTGTCCCCTTGGGTGACGATGAGTCGACGAAGGGTGTTTCGGTGCTCGCCGGGGATGTCCTGCCAAGCCGGCTGGCCGAGCGAGTCCCCGAAGCCGATTTTGCGATCCTGGACGGGCTCGGCGAGAAAAATGCCCCAGCGATAGTCGGGCATCTTCACGAAGTCGTAATGCGCCCAGTCACTCGCATCGACGCCCACCGCGGTGCGCAGGTACACCTGGTGCGCCTGAAATCCCGACGGGCCCATGTCGATCCACCACTGCAGAAAATTCGGCTGCCATTGTTCAAGCGCGCGCTGGAGCTTCTTGTCCTCCGACAGATTGACGTTGTTGGGGATCTTTTCGTCGCTGATCTGGCTCACCTCGATGCTCCTTCCGACTATGTCCTGCGCGGATCGAATTGCGGCCGCAGCCCCGCTTGCCCATAGACGGTCAACGCGCCGCGCTCCCCGACGGCATTCGGCCGCTGGAAGATCCAGTTCTGCCAAGCCGTGAGTCGACCAAAGATCTTCGTCTCCATCGTCTCCGGTCCGGCGAAGCGCAGGTTCGCTTCCATGCCGGTGAGGGCGTCCGGGGACAGGGATGCGCGCTCCTCGAGCGCCACGCGGATCTCGTCGTCCCAATCGAGATCGTCGGGAGCGAAGGTCACCAGCCCTGCGGCCAACGCCGACTCGGGATCGAAGGGGCCGTCGTGCGAGAGGATCTCCTTGACGCGCTGGGGCTCGGCCAGGGTGCGCGTTTCCAGTCGCGACAGCCCGTTGGACATCGGCAACGCGCCGGCGTTGAGCGCGCCCAGCTGCAGCCAGACCGGGCGCTTGGAATCATCGAGCATGTAGCTTCGATCGGCGGCCAGCGCCAGCTCGGCGAGCACGCCGGCGAAGCACGAGCCTGGCTCGAGAAATGCGAAAATCGTCTTCGCCGTCAAATCGAGCCGCTTGAGGACGCGCTTTTGCAGCAGCAGCACCTCGCGCGCGAGCCAATCGGATCGGTTCCGCGCCAGAAAATCGTCGTAGGCGAGGACTGCTTTGGGATCTCCGCTCGTCTTCAAAACGACCGCCCCAATTTCCAGATGATTCATCCGCAGCCGCAGAAGCGCGTCGTCCAGCTCTCGGAACATCCGGATGCCCCAGGTGTCCGCTCCGCGCTCGGCGAGCGAAGTCGCGTTCTCAGGTGCAGTCTCCACCGGCGCGCGCACCAGGATCTCGGCGACTCGCCGCGCTGCATCCAGCTTCAATGAGACGTACTTGTACTCGGTGCCTGCTGGAGTCACCTTCGGCTTGAGCGGCGTGAGTTGAATCCCCTGAGCTCCTTGAGGGCGCGCCGACTTCGCGGCGAGTGCCTTCGCGCGATCATCGACGACCTGGGCGAACTTGCTCTTCGGCACCACGTGATCGACGAGCCGCCACTCGACGGCGCGCCGACCCTTAACCCCTTCCGCGAGCGTGGAGAAAAAATCCGCCAGGTCGCGCCGAACTTTTCGCTTGTCGACCACCCGGGTGAGCCCGCCCGTTCCAGGCAGAACGCCGAGCAGTGGAACCTCGGGAAGTGAAACGGCGGAATTGCCATCGTCGATCAGCAGAATCTCGTCGCAAGCGAGCGCCAACTCGTAGCCGCCACCGGACGCGGTCCCATTCAGCGCAGCGATGAACTTGATTCCGCTGTTCGCCGAGGCGTCCTCGATCGCCAGCCGGGTCTCGTTGGTGAATTTGCAGAAGTTGACCTTGAACGGGTGCGACGAGGTCCCGAGCATGAAGATGTTTGCGCCCGCGCAAAAGATTCTGTCCTTGAGCGATCCGAGCACTACTGCCCCAATCTCGGGGTGCTCAAAGCGGATGCGCTGCACCGCGTCGGCAAGCTCCAGGTCTACCCCCAGGTCGTAGCTGTTGAGCTTGAGGGAATAGTCTTGGCGCAGCGCGCGATCCTCTTGCACGTCCATCGACAGCCGTGCCACGGGACCGTCGAACGTCAGCTTCCAGTGGACGTACTTTTCCGGAGACGTCTCAAACGACGAAATTGCCTCCTCCGCCCTGTGGCTTGCCATGCGCCCAACCCTAACCAAGTCACCTGCTGCGTTCAAGCAACATAATGCAGTTGCCATAAAATGAATAGGAAGTAAGCTGCAGACGGTGCCGAAGAAGAACGGAGCTCGAAGCAACGCGCAACTGGCGGGCAACCGCGCACGCGCCCATCGCCCGCTCTTGGTGCAGCTGGGCAAGACCGTGCGAAAGCTTCGGCTCCATCGAAGCCTGACTTTGAAAAGACTGGCCCAGCGAAGTGGCCTGTCGGCGCGCTTTCTCTCCGACCTTGAGGCCGGCCGGGCGAACTTGTCGGTGGTCAGCCTCGCCGCCGTTGGCGATGCGCTCGGCGAGTCGCCCGCGCGCCTGCTCGAAGGGGCGCAGACTAGCAACGGCAGCCCGGGGGTGATCTCGCTGCTGGGGCTGCGCGGCGCGGGGAAGACCACGGTGGGGAAGCTGCTTGCGGAAAAGCTGCGGCTGCCGTTCTTCGAGCTCGACCGGTTGATCGAATCAGAGGCGGGCGTCGGGCTGGCCGAGATCTTCGCCATCCACGGCGAGGACTATTACCGCCGCCTCGAGATTTCGGTTCTGAAGCGGTTTCTCGCCGAGCACGAGCAGGCGGTGCTCGCCACCGGCGGCAGCGTGGTGACATCCCCCGACGCCTATCGTCTGCTCTCCGAGCACACGCAGACGGTGTGGCTCAAGGCGACTCCGGAAGAGCATTGGGAGCGCGTCGTCGGTCAGGGGGACTTCCGTCCGATGCAGAACAGACCCCACGCCATGACCGAGCTTCGCCGGCGCCTCAAAGAGCGCGAGCCGCTTTATGCGAAGGCGAACCTCACTTGTTCCACCTCGGGCCGCAGTGTGTCGAGCGTGGTCGGAGATCTGGCCGCGCGCTTACACGCTTAGGACCGTGCGTTCGGCAATTTCGCTCACTCACTACTCCCACACCGGCCGGAGCATGGGAGATTTGGAGATGCAAGAAGGCTCTATTTTCGGCCCTTCCGCCGAGACGCCGCTTGATCGAGCACTCGCCGGAGAAGATCCGGCCGGTCGGTCATGATGCCGCCAACGCCGTCCGCGACCAGCGTTCGCATTTCCGCCTCATCGTCGACGGTCCATACGTTTAACCATCGGCCCGTCGCGCGCGCAGCCTCGATGAGCGCGGCATCGATCAGGCGGACGCCGAGGTACTCGAGCGGCATGTCCAGCACGGTGAAGCGCTCATCCAGCGGAGGCGTTGTTTCACCTCGGACGGCCAACACGAAGGCGGTCAGCGCGTTGCCCGGGTAGAAGTGGCAAGCCTGCGGAAAGGCCGTCCAAATCCGCTCCGCCATTTCGTCGAGCTCGCTGCCGCAGCACACCCGCTCCAAGGCATTCTCGCGACGAACGGCATCCGCGAAGACGTTCTCGAGTCCCGGGTCCGAAGCCTTCAGCTCGATGTTCCAGCGCATCCCCGGAAAGGCGCGCAAGGCTTCGGTCAGCGATGGGATGCGCACGCCGCGGCCGCGAAATGGGAACGTCCGGCCGCCGTCGCGGCTAAAGCGGTAGCCGGCGTCGAGCTCCTGCAGCTCGGCGAGAGTCATCGACGCGATCTCGCCCGTGCCGTTCGTGCAGCGCTCGACTGTCGGGTCATGCGAGACGACAAGAACGCCGTCGCTGGTCACCTGAAGATCGATCTCCAGCATCTGAGTGGCGTGCTCGCGCACCGCCAGCGCGAATGCGGGGACCGTGTTTTCAGGCGCGAGCGCCGCGCCGCCGCGATGCGAGACGTGGACAGTCGGGGCAAGTCCCTTCAAAAACGGATGCAACACGTGCCTCCTATCGGCCTTTGAATGCCGGCGAGCGCTTCTCGTTGTAGGCCCGGATTCCCTCCGCCGCATCTTCTCCGATGAACAAGCGTTGTTGAAGCTCTCTCTCCAACGCGAGGCCTTCGGCGAGACCAGACTCCAGACCGGAGACGACCGCGCGCTTGATGTGACCCACCGCCTGCGAAGCCCGTCTCGGAGGGACGAACCCGAGCGCGTATTCTTCCGCCTCGCGCATAAACTCGGCCCCGGTGGAGATCCGGTTTACCAGTCCGAGCGCATGCGCTTGGTCGACGTTGAGCTTCTTCCCCTCCACCATCAACTCGATCGCTTTGGCCCGGCCGACCGTCCGCGCCAGGCGCTGCGTCCCTCCGGTGCCGGGCAGCACTCCGAGATTGACCTCCGGAAGCCCGATTTTCGCGTCGCCCTTCCGGGCGAAGCGGAGATCCGCCGAGAGCGCGATCTCCAGGCCGCCGCCGACGCAGTGCCCGTTGATCGCCGCGATTACCAACTTTGGGGTCTGCTCCAACCGATTGAGCGTCTCATTCGCGTGCAGGCAGAAGTAGTACTTGAAGGTAGGACTCACCTCCTGAAGCATTTGAATGTTGGCCCCGGCGCAAAAGAATTTTTCTCCCGCCCCGGTGATCACCATCACGTGTACCGCGTCGTCGAATCGCGCTCGCAACACCGCGTCGTCGAGCTGCCGCATCATCGCGTAGCTGTACGTATTCGCCGGCGGATCGTTGAGGCGAATCCAAGCGATACCGCCCTTGGATTCGTATTCCACGAGCGCTTTTTGAGAGGGCTGCGTCCAGTCCCGAAGCTCTGCCATTTCGCACTCCCCGCCGGATCACCGCTCCAGCGTCACCGCAATCCCTTGTCCGACGCCGATGCACATCGTCGCCAAGCCGCGCTTTGCTCCGCGGCGGTTCATTTCGTGGGCCAGCGTGGCGACCAGCCGCGAGCCGCTCGACCCCAGTGGATGTCCGAGGGCGATCGCCCCGCCATTGACGTTCACTTTCGCAGGATCGAGATCCAGATCGCGGATGCAGGCGAGCGATTGGGAAGCAAACGCTTCATTCAGCTCGACGAGATCCAGCTGGCTCGTGGTCCAGCCGGCGAGCTTGAGCGCCTTTCGCGACGCGGGCACCGGACCGATCCCCATGAAGCGCGGATCGACCCCCGCGTCGCCGGAGCTGATCAACCTGGCCAGCGGCTTGAGCCCGAGCGCGCGCGCTGCCGGCTCGCTCATCAGTAGAACCGCCGAGGCGCCGTCGTTGAGGGAGGACGAATTGCCGGCGGTCACCGAACCGCCATCGCGAAATACCGGCCGGAGCGCGCTCAGCTTCTCCAAATTGGTGTCCGAGCGAGGACCTTCGTCCACTCGAACGCGAACCGTCGAACCCTTTTTCTGCGGAACCTCCACCTCGATCAATTCAGGGTCGAACCGATGCTCGTGCTGGGCAGCGATCGCTTTCTGATGCGAGCCGAGCGCGAACTCGTCCTGCTCGGACCTGGAGATTCGCCATCGCTCGGCTACGTTTTCCGCAGTCTCGCCCATCTGCTCCAGCGGAAACAAAGTAGCGAGCCGCGGGTTCGGATAGCGCCACCCCAACGAAGTGTCGTAAGCCTCCCATTTGCCGGTGGGGAATCCATCCGGCGGTTTGGGCATTGACCAGGGAGCGCGCGTCATCGATTCCACCCCCCCGGCGATGACGATCTCCGCCTCGCCGAGGCGAATCATCCGGGAGCCCTGAATCACCGCTTCCATTCCACTTCCGCAAAGCCGGTTCACGGTCGCGGCTGGAATTGAATCGGGAAATCCCGCCAGCAAGACCGCCATTCGCGCCACGTTGCGATTGTCCTCGCCGGCTTGGTTCGCGCAGCCGAGAAACACCTCGTCGATGCGCTCCGGCGCAATACGGCCTCGGCGAACGATCGCCTGCAGCGGCAGCGCGGCGAGGTCATCCGGCCGGATCTCCTTGAGGGCGCCGCGGTGCTTGCCGATCGGGGTGCGGACGGCATCGATGATTAGGACATCGGGCATTTCGACCTCCTCAGGGATTGATCACCACTTTTCCAAACTGCCCCCGACTCTCGAGCAGTCGATGGGCCTCGGCCGCCTTCTCCAGCGGGAGCACGCGGTCGAGCACGGGTTTGAGCCGGCCCTCTTCGACGAGCTGCAGGATTCGGAACAAATCTCCCTTCGACCCCATGGTGCTGCCCAGCAGCGAGAGCCGCTTGTAGAAAAGCACGCGCAGGTCGAGCTTCGCGTCGTAGCCGGTGGTTGCGCCGCAGGTGACCAGCCTACCTCCGTACGGCAAGCAGGCGATGCTCTTTTCAAACGTTGCGACCCCGACGTGCTCGAATACCACGTCGACCATCCGCCGCTGAGTAATCCGCTTCACTTCTTCAAGAAAATCGCGACTCGAATAGTTGACGAGATGATCCGCTCCGAGCTCCTTCGCCTTGCTCAGTTTTTCATCGGACGAGGCGGTGGCGATCACTTTCGCCCCCGCAAGCTTGGCAACCTGAACCGCGGCGCTGCCCACGCCGGAGCCCGCCGCGTGCACTAAGACCGTCTCACCCGGCTTAAGCTGCGCCTTGCGCATCAACATTGTCCACGCGGTCAGAAAGGTCAGGGGAACGCAGGCTGCCTGGTCGAAAGAGAGATTCTTCGGTTTGGGCAAGATGTTCTGGCGCGGCACTACGACGAACTCCGCGTAGCCGCCCCAGCTGTGCTCGCCGATGATTTGATACTGGCGGCACAGGTTGTCTTCCCCGAGGAGGCACCGTTCGCAGTGTCCGCAAGACAGACCGGGATTGACGACCACCTCTTCACCGGGCTTGAGGTCTTTGACCTCGTTGCCGACGCTGTCCACCACCCCGGCGATATCGGCTCCCAGCACGTGGGGAAGCGAGAGCTTCAAGCCCGGCCATCCCTCTCGGACGAAGATGTCGAGGTGGTTCAGGCCTACCGCTTTCACCCGCACGCGAACGCCGCTGGCCGAGGGCGTCGGGTCCGGCAGGTCCGCGGGCTTCAGGACATCCGGTCCGCCGTGGGTGTAAAACGCGACCGCCTTCATGAGCGCCTCCTCTTAGGTCAGCACCTCTTGTAAAAGGCGGGAGTTCCCATGTCCACCGTCAACGTTCGAGTCGAGGATGGCGTCGCCGACATCGAGCTGAATCGGCCCGAGGCGCGCAACGCGATCAATCTGCAGATGGTGCGCGAGATGAACGCAGCGTTGGACGCGCTTTTGGAGCGCGACGAGCTGCGCGCGGTCATCGTCCACGGGTCGGGCGGGAAGGCCTTTGCCAGCGGAGCGGACATTGCCGAGCTTCGGGAACGCACTCACCGAGAAGCCTTCCTTGCCATCAACGCCTCGCTGTTCCAAAGACTGGATGATTTTCCGCGGCCGACGATCGCGGCAATCGAAGGCTTTGCCCTCGGGGGAGGCCTCGAGCTCGCGCTGGCGTGCGATTTGCGGGTCGCATCGCGCTCGGCGCGGGTCGGGCTTCCGGAGGCGACGTTGGGCATCTATCCCGCCGCGGGGGGCGCCTCTCGCCTGCCGCGATTGGTGGGGCTCGGTCGGGCGAAGGATCTGGTGTTTACCGGCCGCATCCTGGATGCGGAAGAAGCCTTCGCGCTCGGCATTTTTGAGCGGCTCTGCGAGCCGGGGCACGCGCTCCCCACGGCGAGAGAGTTGGCCAGCTCGATTGCAGCCAACGCTCCGCTCGCGCTTCAAGTAGCCAAGATGGCGCTCAACTCGGTCGGGCGCGGCGGCGACCCGGCGGCCGTCGAGCGCCTCGGACAAGCGCTCCTCTTCGACTCTCCGGAGAAGCGGGAACGGATGACGGCTTTTTTGGAGAAGCGCGGCAAGAAATAGTCTCGTCTGCTCGCAAGGAGGTTGCGAATGATGGAGATCCAATCGGTGGGCGTGGTGGGCGCTGGAACCATGGGTCACGGAATCGCTCAAGTCGCCGCGCAGGCGGGCTACCAGACGCTGCTTTACGACGTGACTCCCGAGCTCGCGCAGGGCGGCCTGCGGCGGATCGCGGAAAACCTGCAGCGCGGAATCGACAAGGGAAAGGTCAAGCTCGAGACGCGCGATGCAACCCTCGGGCGTCTGAAGGCGGTGGCCGACCTGCGCGAGCTCGCTCAATGCGGGATGCTGATCGAGGCGATTCCCGAGGACCTCGGGCTGAAGCGGGCGACGTTTGAGAAGCTCTCGGAAATCTGTTCCGCCCACACCATCCTTGCTTCGAACACCAGCTCGCTGTCGCTGACCCAGATCGCCGCCGCAGCTTCACAGCCCGAGCGCGTGGTCGGGATGCACTTCTTCAACCCCGTTCACATCATGCGGCTGCTCGAGATCGTGCGGGCGGATCGAACGTCCGATGCAACGGTCGAAGCGGTCCGGCAGGTGGCGGCCCGCTTGGGCAAAGAGACGATCGTCGTGCGGGACCGCCCCGGATTCGCGTCCTCGCGGCTGGGAGTGGCGCTCGGGTTGGAGGCGGTGCGCATGGTTGAGGAAGGCGTGGCCAGCCCGCAGGACATCGACCGCGCGATGGAGCTGGGCTACGGCTACCCGATGGGCCCCCTCAAACTGGGAGATTTGGTTGGCCTCGACGTACGACTGGCCATTTCCGAGTACCTCTTCCAGGAGCTCGGCAGCGACGTCTTCAAGCCTCCAAAGCTTTTGAAGGACCTGGTCCGCGCGGGCAAGCTGGGGCGAAAGACGGGAGAGGGATTCTACAAATACTGATCCGAGGTCACGGGAGGATCAAACCGCCCGGGCTCCGGCGTTCGCCTGGAGTTTCAGCTGCCTCCTTGACCGGAGGTGCGCCGACTCCGGAGGTTTGTCGCGGGCGATCTCGCTGCGACAACCACAAGACTTTTTCGAAGAGGAGCTCGGCAAAACGCGAGAACGGCTCGCCCGACCCGTGGAGCAGGCGCCTGGCCTCCGCGCGAGCAATCTCCGCCTGCCGCTGCCTGCCGGTGCGCTCGAAAAAAGACGCCATTCGCCAGAGCCGGCCGGCATACAGCTTGCGCATCGCCGGCGTGAAGAAGTCGCGCGCTGCGCTTCGGAAGAGGTTGATCACCTGCTCGGAACGCTGGGCTTCGGTCAATTCGAGCGGGCTATGAGTCACCTGCTCCATTTTTTCCGCGAGCAACCGAATCTCCGGCTCCGGTGGAAGCCAAGGCTGCAGCTCTGGCTCCGAGTGAAGCTGACCCGACTGGTTGGCCAGGCGATCGTCTTCTGCTTCGGGAGCCGGTATCACCACCGATTGCGCATGGGGCGTCACCGCGAGGTGTCGAAGCGCCTCGTCGGCTCCATCCGGATAGGGGCTGCCCGATGCCAGGTTGAGCGCTGCGGCCCCGGAGAGAATCTGCCTCGCCTCGTCGCGCTGGATTTCCACCGCCGGCGCCGCGCGCCCGGCCTTGATTTCGCGAAGCTGTTTTCGGTATGCACTGCGCCCGACCTCATAAGCGACCAACTGCGCGATTCCCTTTTCGTCCGAGACGATCATCTGCAAAAGCTCGAGACCACCGCCCCGAAGAGTCCTGGGGACGACGAGACCTTGCTCGCCCGCGCCGCTCACCGAGGAGAGGAGAGACGGCAATTCTTCAGCCGGTACCACCGGCTGCGGTGCAGGGGGCGCCCCCGCTCGCTCCGGCAGGGAGAGCCCTAGGGAGCGGAGCTGGTAGAGCGACTTCTTCGCCGCCTTCGCCACTGCCTTCCGAGCCGAGGACGACAACTCATCCGCAAGCTTCGGATCCCGCGCGCGAACCGAGGCCTCCAAGACGGCCAGAGCCAGAGGCTCGGGAAGCGCCTCCACCTCCTGGGCCGCTGCGCTCTGGACTGACCGAGCAAGTGCTCGCGCCCGAGTGAACTGGTGCGCATCGAAACCCGCCGGAGCCGGAACATCGGCAAGCAGCAAGTCGAGCAGAGACTTGCGATCCGGGTCATCGCTTTTTTTCATGCGCAACATCTAACCTAAAGACCGGCGGTGTTCAGCGCCGTCGAACCAGATAGAAGCCGTCCTCACGGCCTGCCAGCTCCAGCTCAGATCCCAAGAGCGGACCGAAGACCTCGGCCGGCGTGGCGCCGCGAACTAGAAATGCGTTGTAAGCGCGGCCCTGACTTGCGTAGTCGAATTGGTCGGGCCGCCATTCGGAGGGAAAAGTTGGAGGCGGCGCGCTGCGATAGCGGACGGGCGAGTGCGGCGTTCGCGCGAAGCTGAAGTTGGTAGCGCCGCCTCGCTCGAGCGCCAAGGTCGCGGCGCTGTGCAGGTAAACCGGGTGGGTGACCACCCGCGAGAACGGGTTGAAGATCAATCCCATGACCATCGGCGTGGGCGGACACTGCGGAGCCAGTCGATCCACCGCGGAAGCCTCGCGACCAAACGCAACGAAGCCCTGAGCCAGAACAATGCCCAAGAGCGCCGCGCACGCCACCGCGCCGGCGGTGAGCAGTCTTCCGACTGCCGGGCGCACGGGAGGGACGGCGCAAATCAACAGCGCAGCGGCCAGGTGGGCATAGCGCGTGTTGAGATAATAGATGTAGCCGCGGATATCGAACGGCAGCGCGAAGTAAAGCAGCAGCGCGAGCAGACCGAGAGCCAGGATCCGCCACCGCCCGAGCCGCCCCTCGACGGCCTCGGATTTCCTGGTGCTCGGAAGGCAGCCGAGAACCACCGCGGCGGCCGCGACGAGCGCTGTCGCGTACAGAGCGTATCTGTCCGAGCCGTCCCGCAATTGATTTGCCAGGACGCCGAAGAGCTCGTCGCGATTCTGCGCAAAGCTCTTGAATGAAAGATTGCTCTGCGAAAGCAGCGGTCCCCACGCCATCCAGGGCGCGCCGTACCGAATCTCGGTAGGCTGGCCGATGCGAGCCACCACCCAGACCCCGAAAAGCGCGAGCGCGGGGAGGGTGGCTGCCAGCGCAGCGGCGCGCGGGCCAAGGAGAGCGCGGATGCGGACCGGCCGTGAGCGTAGGGCGGCATCATCCTCCGCCGCGCGCGTGGCCAAGAGCAGCAGCGGTAGGGCCAGGCCGAGAAAGGCAAAGACCTGAACGTGGAACAGAAGCGTGAGCACCAGAGAAACGGCGAGCGCGGCGGCCCACGCTTTGCGCCGATGCGGATCGGAAATCGAGCGCACAAACGCCGCGCAAGCGAAAAATGCAATCGGCAACGCCGAGCAGTAATTCACGAATCCCCAAGCGAAGCTGTCGCCGTAGGCAAACGGCAGTGATAGCAATGACGGCCAGGATGGCCGTCCAAGGCTTCGCAGCAGGAAGGCAAGCCCAAGCGGCATGCCGATCACATACGCGGAGAGGAACAGCTTGTTGGCGATCCCGAGAGGCAGGAACCAATTGAGAAAGCTGACGGCGTAATAGTAGCCAAGGTACGGCGTCAGCTCGCCTCGGATCGCGAACAGCTTCGGGTAGAGAGTGGTTGGATCATCGATGCGGTGGAGCACTGAGATCAGGTGCAGGTGCTGCGGAAGGTCAACCATCGGCAGCTGGCTGCTCGCCCACAAGGGCAGTACGCCGAGTGCCAGTCCAACCAGGTAGAGCAGCCGGTTCGGTCGGTTCACGCCCGAATGAATCTACGATGGCGAGCGCCGCCGCGACATTCTGCGGTCGGCGTTGCTCGAGCTGGACTAGTCGCTCGAGCTGACCACGACGGGCCATCCCCGCGCCATCGCGTCCCGGAAGAACCTGGCGAGCTCCTTCCGGCAGCGGTTCGCCACATCTTCACCCGGATCCAGCAGCGAATCCTCGCCGGTGCTGCGGCCGAAGCTCAGCTCGACCGGTCGGCCGCACTGATCGCAGCGGATGGTGACCGCGCGAAAGAGAGCGACCGGGACCGCATACCGGGTACCGCACTCGCATTTCCACACCATGGCTCGCTCCCCCTGATGTTCCGCCGCCTGCGACTCGAGCTGATCAGCCAGCCGTAGCAGGGCGGGCAGGTCGTGCGGCGGTCGGGCGAAGATCGCCGGCGTGCCGCACCCCTCGCGAACGGCTTCGAACGGGAAAGGGGGGTGGCGGGAGGAGACCAGCTCGCAAAGGCGATCCCGGACGCGAGCATCGCGGAACTCGGCGCCGGCCAACGCCCGGTCCAACACGTCAACCCCAACCGGGAGGTTGGGCTCGATCAAGTCCTCGGCCGGAATCGGGCGGCGAGGTTCCTCGAGTCGATAGAACGGAGCTGCGAAGAATCGAATAGCCACTGAGTCTGGATGATAGCCGCTCAGCTCCACTCCAGCATCCGTTGCAATGGCACCAACGCCGCCTGCTGAACTTCCTTGGAAAGAACGAGCTCGGGCCGCCGGTCGCGCATGCACAAATACAGCTTTTCCATCGTGTTCAGCTTCATGTGGGGACACTCATTGCACGCGCACCCGTTGTCCGGAGGGGCAGGAATGAACGTTTTGCCGGGTGCACGCTTTTGCATCTGGTGCAAGATGCCCGCCTCGGTCACGACGATGAACTTCTCCTTTGGGCTGTTCACCACGCGGTCGAGTATCCCCTTGGTAGATCCGATGTAGTGCGCGTGGCGAAGAACGCTCTGTTCGCACTCGGGATGCGCTACCACTTCCGCATCGGGGTGCTGGACCATCAGCTGCACCAGCTTCTTCTCGCTGAAGATTTCGTGGACGATACAACTGCCGGGCCAAAGCACCATTTCGCGCCCAGTCTTTTTCATGACGTATCGTCCGAGGTGCTGATCCGGCGCGAAGATAATCTGCCGATCCTTCGGCACCTTGTTCACGATTCTCTCCGCGTTGGAGGAGGTGCAAATGACATCGCTCATCGCCTTTACTGCCGCCGAGCAGTTGACGTAGCTGACCACGAACGCGCCGGGATGCTCGCGGGTGAACGCTTTGAAGGCTTCGGGCGGGCAGCGGTCGGCGAGGGAGCAGCCCGCGTTCAGATCTGGGAGGAGCACCAGCTTTCCCGGGTTGAGTATCTTCGCTGTCTCCGCCATGAAGTGAACGCCGCAGAAGACGATCGTGTCGGCCTTCGTTGCGGCCGCCTGCTGCGCGAGCGCGAGGCTGTCCCCCACGAAGTCGGCGACATCCTGGATCTCGCTCTCCTGGTAGTAGTGAGCGAGGATGACCGCATTGAGCGACGACTTGAGCCTGAGAATCTCCTGCTCGTAGTCGATGTGCTGGAAGCTCATGGCAACCACCCAGAGTATTTGTTTAACTTGCAGCCGCTCGAGAAGCCAGCGCGCGAGCTTTTGGTGGTCGACGGGTGGCCGCCCGGGGGCCGCATTGAATCGGCGGCCGCGGCCAGCTTCTGCTAAAGCTTCGGATTCAGAAAATGCGAATCATGGTCCGCAACTGTGGCTGAGGATGCGAAGCGCCGCCTTCCCGCGGCGGTGAAGTACATCGTCGGCAACGAGGCGTGCGAGCGCTTCAGCTTCTACGGCATGAGCACCATCCTGGTGCCGTACATGCAGCAATTTCTTGGATGGCAACGCAGCCGCGCCGAAGGCGTCTATCACGACTTCGTGGCTGGCGCGTTCGCCGCGGCGGTGATCGGCGGGTGGCTCTCTGACCGCTTCTTCGGCCGGTACAAGACGATTTTGTGGCTTTCCTATGGCTACGTGCTGGGCCACGCGGTGCTGGCCTCGATGGATATCGCGCCAGATCTGCGCGTGACTCTCCTTTTCCTCGGGCTCACCCTGGTCGCCTTTGGCCAGGCGGGCATCAAACCCAACCTCTCGGCTTTCGTCGGCGATCAATTCCGGCAAGACCAGCAGGGCCTGCTGGACCGCGTTTACTCGCTCTGGTACGTCGCGATCAACGTCGGGTCTGCGGCTTCGCAGATGGTCACCCCCTGGCTGCTCGCCGGGTGCGCGCTGGGCGGATTGAAGCTGTGCGAAAAGACTGCCGTCGCCTGGGGCTTCGGCGTCCCCGGCCTGCTGATGGCGGTGGCGCTGGTCATCTACCTTGCCGGGCGGCGCCTCTACGTGAAGGTGCCGCCCGCCGGGCGCGATCCAGACTCGTTCGCCTCGGTGCTGGCGACTCGCCTCTTCTCCGGCGATCGCGAAGCGCGCACGCGGCACGGCGAGACTGCGGTCGAGGGCATGCGCTCGGTTTTCGGCATCGCGCTCGTCTTCCTGCCGATCGTCGCCTTTTGGGCTCTCTACTTTCAGTACGGCTCCTCGTGGTTCAATCAAGCCGAGCAAATGGATCGAAACGTCTTCGGCTGGCACATGGAGTCGGCGCAGATGGAGTCGCTGAACGCCATCCTGATCCTCATCATAGTGCCCTCGTTCGCCTACGGCGTGTACCCCGCGCTGGAACGGGCCGGAATCAAAGTGAGCCTGTTGCTCCGAATGGGGGTAGGGATGTTCCTCGCCGTGCCCGCCTTCCTCTCAGCGGCAATGATCCAGCGCTGGATCGAAACCGGCGCGCGCCCGCACATCGGCTGGCAGGTGATTCAGTATGTGCTCATTGCGATTGCCGAGACGCTGGTCAGCGTGACGGCGTTGGAGTTCGCCTACTCGCAGGCGCCCCGGTCAATGAAAGGCACGATTATGAGTTTATGGTTCCTGACCCTCGGCGCGGGCTCGTTTGTCACCAGCCTGGTCGCGCGCAACGTGAGCTTCGCGAGCCGCACGGGCTACTTCCTCTTTTGGGCGGCATTCATGTTCGCCGCCGCGGTCGTGTTCGCGATCGTCGCTGCGCTCTACAAGCCGGTGGCGTTCATCGCTGCCAACGAGCAGATGCCTCCGGTCGCTTCGTAAAAGGGCGACCGCGACGCCGCTAGGCCGACGCCGCAGCGCCGCGCGGGCTCGCCGCCAACGCGCGGCGAGAATCGGCACGCAGCACCCGCCGCAGGAAAGATCCGGTGTAGCTCGCCTCGACCTCGGCGACCTGCTCCGGCGTGCCGGCAGCGATCAATTGCCCTCCGGCCGCCCCGCCCTCGGGGCCGAGGTCGAGCACCCAATCCGCGTTCTTGATCACATCGAGGTTGTGCTCGATCACCACCACCGTGTTCCCGGCGTCGACCAGGCGATTGAGCACCGAAAGCAGCTTGCGGATGTCATCGAAGTGCAGTCCAGTCGTCGGCTCGTCGAGGATGTAGAGCGTCCGCCCAGTGGCAACCTTGCACAACTCCCTGGAAAGCTTGATTCGCTGCGCCTCGCCGCCCGAGAGGGTCGGCGAGCTCTGCCCCAGCCGGATGTAGCCGAGCCCGACGTCCTCCAGCGTCTGCAGGATCCGAACGATGTCCTTGTGAACCGCGAAGTGCTGCTTGGCTTCGCGGACGCTCATCTCCAGAACCTCGGCGATGTTTTTCCCCTTGTACCGTACGCGCAGGGTCGCATCGTTGAATCGCTTGCCCTGGCACACTTCGCACGGAACGTAGACGTCGGCGAGAAAGTGCATTTCCACCAGCTTCACCCCGTCTCCCTCGCACGCCTCGCACCGTCCGCCTTTCACGTTGAATGAAAATCTCCCCGGTGTGAACCCAAAGGCGCGCGCTTCCGGAGTCATCGCAAAGACATCGCGGATGCAATCGAACACCTTGGTGTACGTGGCCGGATTCGACCGCGGCGTTCGCCCGATCGGCCGCTGGTCGATATCCACGACCTTGTCGAGCAGATCGAGCCCCCGGATGCCGTGGTGAGCGCCGGGCACCTCCCGGCTCCCGTACAGCTCTCGCGCCAGCGCGGGATAGAGGATCTCGTTCACCAGAGTTGACTTGCCGGCTCCCGAGACGCCGGTCACCGCGGCGAAGATGCCTACCGGAATCTCGACCGTGATGTTCTTCAGATTGTTGGCCTTGGCCCCGACGATCACCAGCTTGTCCTTGCCGACGGGCCTGCGCCGCTCCGGCACTTCGATCCGCTCTCGGCCGGAGAGGTAGGCGCCGGTCAAGCTCTTCGGATCTTTCTTGATCTGCGCCGGCGTTCCCTGCGCGACGATCTCGCCTCCCAGCTCCCCAGCTCCCGGCCCGAAATCGATGATCCAGTCCGCCTGCTCCATCGTCTCCTGGTCGTGCTCGACCACCAGGACCGAGTTCCCCAGGTCGCGCAGCCTTTTCAGAGTGGAGAGCAGCTTCCAGTTGTCGCGCTGGTGCAGACCAATCGACGGCTCATCGAGGATGTAGATCACCCCGGTCAGCTCGGAGCCCATTTGCGACGCGAGTCGGATGCGCTGGCTCTCACCTCCCGACAGAGTCGCGGCGTTGCGGTCCAGGGTGAGATACGAAAGCCCGACGTCCACCAGAAAACCCAGTCGGCTGCGAATCTCCTTGAGCAGCTCGGTCGCGATCTTGGCCTCCGTCGCAGTCAGGGGAAGCCCTTGGAGGAATGCCGATGCTTCGCCGATGGTCAGCTGCGACAGCTCGACCAGAGTTTTGCCGTGGACCCTGACGGCGCGCGATTCGCGTTTGAGCCGCTCTCCTTCGCAGGCGGGGCAGGGCTTGTTGGAGAAGAACTTCATGTAGTAGCGGCGCATGCTCTCCGACTGGGTCGTCTTGAAGCTGCGCATCAGCTTGTTGAGCAGTCCCTCCCATTCCATCCGCCAGGTTCCGCCGTTGCCCCAGCGGAGCGTAAACTCGCGGCCGTTGGAGCCGTGCATGATCACGTCCTGCTCGCGCTTGGAGAGCTTCTCGTAGGGGACATCAAGGTCGATCTTGAACGCGCGTGAAAGCTGATCGACGAAGTCCGCGGTCCAGCCCTCGCCTCGATGCATGCCGCTGGCCCAGGGCTCGATCGCCCCTTCCCGGATGGTTCGGCTCCGGTCGGGGACGATCAAGTCGGGATCCATCTCTGGCCGGGTGCCGAGGCCATTGCAGTCCTGGCACATTCCCAACGGGTTATTGAACGAGAAAGACGCCGGGCTGAGCTCAGGGAAGGAGAGGCCGCAGAAGTGGCACGAGTTCAGCTCGCTCAGGACGCGGTCGGCGCCTTTCGATCCGGACTCGTCGGTGACGACGAGAACTCCCTTGCCTTCCTTGAGCGCCGTCTCTACGGAGTCGGTGAGTCGGCTGCGGACGTCGGGCTTGAGCACCAGCCGGTCGATGATCAGCTCGATGTCGTGCTTCGATTTCTTGTCCAGCTCGATGCGCTCCTCGAGCGCCTTGACCTTTCCGTCGATCCTGGCGCGGGAGAATCCGCGCTTCTGCGCATCTGCGAGCAGGTCCTTGTGCTCGCCCTTGCGATTCTGCACCAGCGGGGCGAGGAGCATCAGCTTGGTGCCGGCGGGGAGCTTGAGGATCTCGTCGATGATCTGTTGAGCGCTCTGCTTGCCGACCCTTCGGCCGCAATTCCAGCAATGCTGCACACCGATCGAAGCGTAGAGCACCCGGAGATAGTCGTGGACCTCGGTGACAGTGCCTACCGTCGACCGGGGGTTGTTCGAGGCCGCCTTCTGTTCAATGGAGATGGTGGGCGAAAGCCCGCGCAGGGTGTCGTACTTCGGCTTTTCCATCTGGCCGAGGAACTGGCGCGCGTAGGCGGAGAGCGATTCGACATAGCGCCGCTGGCCTTCGGCGTAGAGCGTGTCGAAGGCGAGGGACGTCTTGCCCGAGCCGGAAACGCCGGAGAAGATGACCAGTTTCTTCTTCGGGATGTCCAGCGAAACGTTCTTTAGGTTGTGCTCTTTGGCGCCTCGGATGGAAATGAATTCGGGCTCGGACATGACTCGAGAGCGGACCCCGCAATACTGAAAGGAAAGTCAGCTATAACCCATCCGCAGTTTTACTGCTTCCTTTCCAGGTAACCGGCTCGCTCCTTTGCCGGCTGCTTTGCGTGCTCGGTTGCCCTAGCGTGGTGCCAATGGCGGTCCTTCACAACGACGCGAAAACTCTTCGGCTCTCGCTTGAGCTCGTCGATCGAGAGGTGCCGCCGCTGATTCCGGGCCAGCCACCGGTCCCCGCCGACGCGGTCCGCGTGCTCGGCAGCGCGGGCGTGGAGTTCTACGACCGCAGGGATGCAAGCTACTGGCCGTTTATACGCCTTCCAGTGCTTTACTACGCGGGTACCGACCCAGCAGAGCTGGTCAGCTCAATTCGAGAGCTGTGCAGTCTCAAAGTTCCGGGGTTTGCATTCCGCACCGGCACGGCTCATGACTTGGCAGTGCAGGTAGGCCGACAAGACGCTGGCGGATTCGTCGTGGAGGTCGGGATCGACCTCGCCACTTATTTGTTCGAAACGACCGGAACCCAGGGGGAGCCTGGGCGCGAGCTGGCGATGTTCCGCTTCATCACCAACACCGCCGAGCTGGTGAGGTTCGCCGACCAGCTCAAGCAAGAGATTGAACGGCTTCCCCCGGTGAAGAGGTTGTGAGGCCTGAGGTTGGCGGGCCGCGAGGCGAGTGGACTCGACCTCCAGACCGTCGCTTGCGAGCCGCAGCACGTTGCCTCAATGTTCGCTTTCGCAGCCGCTCTTGCACGTGATTTGGAGCGGCATGGGCTTTGAAGTGGCGGCTTGCACCATGAACGAAGAGAGCTGCTGTGAGTAGGGCGCGCCGGGGATGTTCCTGGATGGCGTTTGTGCTTGCGATTGCGCTCGGCTGCGGCGGTCCGTGCGGTCGCAAGGCCTCCACCCGCGGGCACTCGGCAATGCCGAACGAGAATCTTCCACGGGAGTTGAAACCGTTGCCGGACCCGCCGGAGCTTCGCATCGCGCGGCAGACCTTGCCGGGTGCAGATGCCCTCTCGGTGGTCACCGTGCGGCCGCGCGGCGAGGTGCGCGGCGAAGTTCGCCCGACGATCACCTTCTCCCGTCCGGTGAAGAGCCTGGAGTCATTGGAGCGCTCGGCGAACGATTCGAAGGGCGATCGACCCGCCGAGATCGAGCCCAACCTGGAAGGCGATTGGAAATGGCTCGGCTCCGCATCGGTGGAGCTGGTGCCGAGGGGGCCGGTTCCCTACTCCACCCGCTTTAGGGTGAAAGTTCTGAAGGGACTGAAGGCCCTGGACGGCAGCGAGCTCAAAGAGGACTACGCGTTCGAGTTCACCACCCCGCGCCTGGAGCTGCAGGACGTCTCGCCGGTGCGAGGCTACCGGTGGATCAAGCCGCAGCAGACTTTCAAGCTGCTGTTCAATCAGCCGGTGAAGGAGTCGGACTTGGCTGCGTCCGCCGCCTTCGAAGTTGAAGGCGAGAGGGCTCCTTGGCGTGCACGGGTTCTGGCGCGGACGTCGATTGCGGAGGAGCGCCGAAAATCGGAGGAAGAGGCTCGCAAGGACGGAAGGCTCGAGCGGCCCGACTCGGAAGAGCGCGCTGTCAATCAGCAAACTCGGTACGAGCTGGCTGCCGATCGTCCATTTCCGCTCAACAAGTCGGTGAAGCTGAAGATCTCGCGCTCTGTGCATGGGGAGCAGGGGCCGCTCGCCATGGATCGCGATGAGTCACTGGAGTGGAAGGTGTATGGCCCGCTCGAGATCAGCGGCGCGCGGATGTGCCTTCTTGGGCGGGATTGTCCGTACGGTCCCCTGGTCATCTTCACCAGCAATCCGGTGGACATCGAAAGCCTCAGGCAGAGGTTGACGATTTCGCCGCACGCGGAGGTGGACTGGGAACGCGCGCAAGCCGTGTCTCCGCACGAGTACTACCAATCGACTGAGTTACCGCACGTCAACCTTCCAGGGGCTTACCGACCTGGAGCTCAGTACAGCGTCGCGCTCAGCGCCGGCGCGATGGATGAATTCGGCCAGAAGACCAATCGACCCTTTCAGGACTTGGTGCGGACCGATGATCTGCACCCCGCGCTGTACACGGGAGGCGACCACGCGCTGATCGAGGCGGCCTCCGGCCCCAGGCTCCCTGTCGAGCTGGTCAATCTAAAGTCCCTGGATGTCGAGATCTGGAAGGTCACCATTCCGGAGGTCGCGAGGCTGATCGATTCTGCTCTGTACCGCAAAGAGCGCCCGCTCCCGCGCGCGGCGGATGTCCGCGAGCGGAGCGCGCTCGGATACGCTCTCAACGAGAAGCGCGTGCATCCGATCGACCTGAGCAAGGCTTTCGGAGGCAAGCGCACGGGCATCGCGCTCGTTGCGCTGAGCTCGCCGGAGCTGGATCGTCAGCGCCGGCCCCGCACTCTGGCCCAGGTGACGGACCTGGCGGTCCACGTCAAGGTCGCTCCCGCTCAGTCGCTCGCCTGGGTAACGCGGCTTTCCAGCGGAGAGTCGGTCGAGGGCGCGACGGTTTCAGCTTACGACTCGGCGGGAAAGCTTCTGTGGACCGGAAAGAGCGACCCCGATGGTTTCGCAGATGTCCCCGGTACGGTCGCGCTCGGTTTCAAGGGCGGCCCGCGCGTTTACTCCTGGGAAACTCCTTTTCTACTCATCGCGGCGGAGAAGGAGGGCGACGTCGGCGTCACCGCCGATACCTGGGCTCTGGGGATTGAGCCGTATGAGTTCGGCCTGTTGCAGGGCTGGGAAGGCGCCCAACCAGCACCGGAGGGCCTGGTGTTCACCGACCGCGGCATCTACCGGCCTGGGGACAAGGTCTTTATCAAGGGAGTGGCGCGGTTCCGGCAGGTCGGCAAGCTGAAGACGCCCGTCGATGGAACCAGCCTGGTCCTCAAGGTGGTCGACTCCCGGCAGCAAAGGGTGAGTGAGCAGCGGCTGAGCGTCACGCGGTACGGAACGTTCAACGCCGAGATCGAAGTCCCGAAGGGAGCTGCCACCGGCCAATACTGGATAACCGCCAGTGGAGAGATCGCCGAGGGAAGTCTTTCATTCGGCGGCGGCTTCCGGGTAGAGGAGTACCGGGCACCCCAATTCAAAGTCGACGTAGAAGCAGACAGCGGCGAGCTGCTGCAAGGCGAGAAGCTGATCGCTCATGCCTTCGCTCGGTACCTCTTCGGGGGCGCGATGAGCAACGCGCGAGCGCGTTGGTCGGTTCATCGACAGTCCACTTCCTTCGCGCCTGACCCTTCAAATGGATTCGTCTTTGGTCAGGAAACCTGGTGGTGGGACGATCAGCGACCGGAGCCGAGCTCGGGTTTCTTTGCTTCGGGAGCCGGCGTATTCGATCCGAAGGGCTCGTTGGACATCGAAGCGGGTGTGCTCGAGACGCCGGGCGAGCGGCCCTGGATCTACACTGTCGAGGTCGAAGCGCAGGATGTGAACCGCCAGACCGCGGCAGGCCGGACTGAATTGGTTGTCCATCCGGCCAGTTATTACGCGGGGCTTCGAGCTCCGACCGGATTTGCGCAGGCCGGTCGCGAGCTTTCCCTCGAGGCGGTGGTCGTCAATGCGAGCGGCAAGCGCGTCGAAGGTCAGGACGTTCGCCTGAGCATCGTTCGTCGGACGTGGAAATCGGTCCGCAAAAAGGACGCCAGCGGTTTTCTGACCGTCAGCGAGCCGGTGGAAGAGCCGGTGCACA
This sequence comes from Myxococcaceae bacterium, assembly GCA_035262305.1. Taxonomy (GTDB): domain Bacteria; phylum Myxococcota; class Myxococcia; order Myxococcales; family Myxococcaceae; genus DATFTC01. Next base: position 30,043 of record DATFTC010000400.1, read on the forward strand.
CCTGCGAGCTCGAGAGCGCGGAACAGCCAGTGGCCTGCCGGTTCAAGCCCTCGCAAGCGGGTTTTTACATCGCGCATGGCACCGTGCAGGACGAACGTCATCGACGTCACACTTCGAGCATTGGCGTCTACGTCACCGGTCCCGGCTTCGTGGCGTGGCAGCGCAGCGATACGGATCGAATCGATCTGATCCCCGACAAAGCAAGCTACGACGTCGGGGACATCGCTCATCTGCTGATCAAATCACCGTACCCGGAAGCAAATGCGCTGCTCACCGTGGAGCGGGAGGGCGTGCTCGAAAGGCGCGCCATAGCCCTGAAAGGCTCGGTGGTGACCGTCGACATTCCCATTCGCGAGGAGATGGTGCCGAACGTCTACGCAGGTGTCGTCCTGATGCGACCTCGCGTGGCGCAAGGAGGTATCGAGACCGGCGACGACCCCGGTCGCCCCAACGCGCGCGTGGGTTGGGTCAACCTTCCCGTCGAAAAGAAAACGAAGCGCCTGACGGTGACCGTGGCCACCGACAAACCGGAGTACCGGCCCGGCGAGGAGGTTGCAGTCAACGTCGAGGTTCGAGACCATGCGGGGAAGGGAACCCCCTGCGAGCTGACGGTCTACGCGGTGGATGAGTCCGTGCTCCGGTTGACTGGGTATCGCACGCCGGATCCGATTGCAGCAATCTTTCCCGTTCAGCCGATCTCTGTCCGAGTGGGCGAGCCACTGATCCACCTCGTCCGCCGCCGGGGCTTTGCCGAGAAGGGTGAGGCACAGGGGGGCGGGGGCGGCCTAAGCGCCGAGAGCTCCGGTTATCGCAGCAACTTCAAGACGACGATTCTCTTTAACCCAACCCTCGAAGCGAGCGCATCCGGAAGAGCGCATCTCAAATTCCGCCTCCCCGACAATCTCACTGCGTTTCGGGTAATGGCGGTGGCAGTCACATCCGGCGATCGCTTTGGCTCGGGTCACGGGACGATCAAAGTCAACAAGCCGCTGCTCGCGCTCCCCGCGCTGCCGAGGTTTGCAAGGGTGGGCGATCGGTTCGAGGCGGGCGTGGTGATTCACAGTTACGGCGCCGGCGAAGGCGAAGCCACGGTCGAAGCAAGCGCGCGCAATGCGCGGCTCGTCGGCCCGGCCCTCAAGACCGTCCAATTGGATCCCTCCGCTGCGCAAGAGGTCCGGTTTGCTTTTACTGTCGAAAAGCCGGGTCAGGCGACGTTCCGCTTTCAGGTCCGGAAGGAAGCGGAGCACGACGGGGTCGAGGCGACGATTCCGATCGAGCTTCCGGTCGAGCTGGACGTGGTGGCAACGTACGGCGACACCTCCAGCCAGCGCGTGGAGGGCATTTCCGCTCCCGCCGGCGTTTGGCCGGGAATGGGCGGCCTGGAAGTGACGCTCGCGTCGACGGCGCTGGCGAACTTCGACCAGGGAATTCAGCAGCTGATCGATTACCCGTATGGCTGCCTGGAGCAGCAGTCCTCTCGGCTCGTCCCATTCGTGGCGCTGCGCGAGATCGCCGGCAAGTTCGCGATCGCCCTGGGCGGCCCGACAAAACAAAACACGCAGGCGCACCAGGAGATCAACGCGATATTGCAGAGGGCCCTGGCCGATCCACTGGACCTCAGCCATGCGCGGGATCCGGACGAAGTCATTTCGGCCACGGTGAGCTCGATTGAGAAGTTGCAAGAGCCGGATGGATCTTTCAAGTACTGGTCGGACTCTTGGTGCGCGGATTCCTGGGCGTCCGCCTATGCGACGCTCGCCCTCGCTCGCGTCCATCAGGTGGGCTATGCGGTCCAGGCTGAAAAACTCTCCCGAGCGGCAGGCTTCCTCGCGCGCGTGGCGGGGGGGAGCTGCCATCCGTGTGAGCACTGGTGCCCGGACGAAACGCGCGTCTTCGCGACTTACGTCCTGGCGAGAATGGGCGCCGCCAAGCCAAGCTACTACGGTGAATTCTACGCCAAGCGAAAGCAGCTGCCCCTTTTCACCCAAGCCCTTCTGGCCGACGCAATGTTCATCGGCGGAGGCGATCGATCCCGCGCCAACAACTTGCTCCAGGAGATCCTCAACCATGCCAAGGAATCGGCGCGTGGCGTCCATTTCGAGGAAGCTCACCATCAAACCTATGCCACGCTGTGGCATTCGGACGTTCGGACGACGGGTTTGGTGTTGCAGACCCTGGCGGACATCGCCCCCGACCATCCCTACGTATCGAAGATCGCCCACTACCTCCAAAGCGTGCGCCAGGCCGACGGCAAATGGCGCTCAACCCAAGAGGCGGCGTTCAGCCTGATGGGCTTGGTCGAGCTTCTCAGAGTGAAGGAGAAAGAGACGCCCAATTTCGAGGCAACGGTATTGCTCGGCCAGCGTTCGCTGTTCGAGCACGGTTTCCGGGGTCGCTCGATGGAGGTGATCAAGGCCTCGCTGCCGATGGACCAGTTGGCGCCAGCCGCCGCTGGCCCTTCCAAGTTGGTCTTCAAGAAAGAAGGGGCCGGAGCTCTGTACTACTCCGCGCTGCTCCGCTACGCGCCCAAGGAGCTTCCGACGAAGGCCTTGGATCAGGGGCTCTTCGTTCAGCGGTGGTTCGAGCCTTACTCGGGCGGAGGGCAGGCGACGCGATTCTACGCTGGGGACCTCATTCGCGTGCGATTGCGAGTGGGAACAAATCAGGAGCGCCACTGGGCCGCTTTCGAGGTTCCTCTGCCAGCGGGGATCGAACCGGTCGACACCTCTCTCGCCACCACCACCCGGCTCGGGCAGACGCCCGAAGATGACAAGCGCGAGCTCAGCTACGCCGCCGAGGGTCAAGGCGACCAGGAGGCGGCTTCGGCCTATGATGCAGAAGCGATTGTTCGGGAGCCTTGGCTCCATGGATTCTGGAGCCCGTTCAATCACGTGGAGCAGAGGGACTCTAGGGTGATTCTCTTCGCAGATCATCTTCCGCCGGGGGTTCACGTAGCCTCTTTCGTCGCCCGGGCGACGACCCCCGGTACCTTCGTGCTCAAGCCGGCGAGGGGCGAATTGATGTATGAACCGGAGGTGTTTGGTCGTTCCGATGGCGGAACATTCGAAATTACCTGGCCGCCTTCGGTTTCAGAGAAGTAGGTCGCCGTGACATCCGAGCCGCCCAATCGATTTGCCCGACGCTTCTGGATCGCGGTGGGACTCGTGCAGCTGTGCGTCTATGCGGCGATCGTAGGATTCATCTGCGCTCCTCTTCCCGAACGGCTGATGGACTACCGATCGGTGGCTTCGGTTCGAATTCTCGACCGACAGGGCGGGTTGCTCCGCGAGCTTCTCTCCCGCGCCGATGGGCGATCTACGCCGGTAGAGCCGTGGGAGATCTCGGAGTCGGTGCGGTCGGCGTTCGTCGCGGCCGAGGACAAAAATTTCTCTTCCCACTGGGGAGTCTCCCCGCCGTCGATGGCGCGCGCCCTCTGGCAAAACATCCGCGCCAGGCGATGGGTCGCCGGCGGTTCCACCTTGACCCAGCAGCTGGCGCGAACCCTGGTGCCGCGCAAACGCACTGTATTGGGCAAGGTGCAGGAAGGGCTTTGGGCCTTGAGGCTCGAAGTTCACCTCTCGAAGGAAGAGATTCTGACGCAGTACTTGAACCGCATCCCGTTCGGCAACAACGCCTACGGCATCGAGGCGGCGTCGCAGCTCTACTTCGGACGTCACGCGAAATACTTGTCGCTGGCTCAGGCCGCGATGATGGCGGCCGTCCCCAAGGGACCTACCGCCTACAACCCGTATCGCAATCCGGAGCGCCTTGCCGAGCGCAAGGCGTGGATCCTTCGCCGAATGGCGAAGCTCAATTTGATCGATCCGGAGCAGGCCGAGGCAGCGGCCGTCGAGCCTTTGGACCTCCAGGCGTTCACTGCCGCATTCCGAGCGCCGCACTTTAGTGAGTTCATTGCCGCGAATCTCGAGCGGTGGGGTTTGGCAGACGCGACGGTCATTGAAACCAGCCTCGATCCGAAGCTGCAGCTGGATATCGAGGACGAAGTGGCGCAGGAAGTCGCTCGACTCAAAGATCGACGGGTGGGATCGGCGGCGGTCCTCGTCGTCGACAACCTCACCAGCGAGGTTCTGGCCTACGCGGGCTCGGCGGATTTTTTCAATGACTCGATCGAAGGGCAGAACGACGGGGTCCAGATGAAGCGTCAACCGGGCTCCTCGCTCAAGCCCTTCCTGTACGCCGAGGCATTCTCGGCGGGGTTCACGCCCGCGACGGTGATTCCCGACCTGGAGACCCACTTTCCGGGGCGAGCTGGGCCTTACTCGCCGAAGAACTACGATCGACGAACGCACGGACCGGTTCGAGTGCGCGAAGCGCTGGCGAACAGCTACAACGTTCCCGCAGTTCAGGTGGCGGACGCGCTCGGCGCTGAGCGAGTGCTTAAGCTGCTGCAGCGCGCGGGGTTCGAGTCGCTTCGCAGGGGCTCCGAGCACTACGGCCTCGGCCTGGTGCTTGGCAACGGCGAGGTTTCCCTCTGGCAAGCGGCCCGGGCGTACGCCGGCCTGTCTCGGGGAGGAGTCTTGCAGCCGCTGAGGCTCATCCGCCGCGCGCTGCGTGCCGACGGCACGGAAATCCCGATGCGGCCCCGCTTCCGAGTCGGCCGCTTCGCGGACCCCGCTTCCTCCGCACTGGTCACTCACATTCTCGCCGACCATTCCGCGCGAGCGCGGGCCTTCGGTTTGGACAGCGTGCTTCGCCTGCCGTTCCCGTCTGCCGTGAAGACCGGCACCTCGAAGGGCTATTCCGACAACTGGACGCTCGGATACACTCGCGAACGGACGGTGGCCGTCTGGGCGGGCAATTTCGACGGCACCCCGATGATTCAGGTGTCTGGCATCGCGGGCGCGGGTCCGATCTTCAAGCGGGCGATGCTGCGATCGATGGAAGGCTTGCGACCTGCCCCGCTCGTCGACCTCGCCGGCTTGGAGCAGGCGCGCATCTGCCCGCTGTCCGGGCAGCTGGCCGGACCCTGGTGTCCGGGGGCGATGGATGAGCTCTTCGCGGCCGGCACGCGTCCAACGACCGCATGCCCGATGCACCGACGCCTCGCCGACGGCCTCCCCAAGCTGCTCGCGCGGCGATGCGAGGACCTCGGCGGGGCGGAGCATCGGCTGGTGGATCTGGGCGACGAGTTCTACGATTGGGCGCGCGCGGAGGGTTTGGCGCAGGAACCCTGGCTCGCCGAGGAGTGCGCCGCCCCACTTCCCGACGCACAAACTGCTCAGCGCGGCCGATCGCCGCGAATCGTTTCCCCGCATGCAGGCGACGAGTTTCTTCTCTTTCCGGATCTGCCGCTCCGAGATCAAGCGATCCCTCTGCGCGTTCGCGCATCGCCCGGCGAGGGTGCGCTGGAGGTGCGGTTGGACGACCGCTTCCTCTTCCGGCTCGAGGCGCCATTCTCGGGACAGGTGCCGGCGCGAAGCGGTGACCACCTTCTTTCGCTTCACCGCCCCGACGATTTGAGGCCGGTCGCGCAAGTCCGATTCCGCGTCCGCGAGGAGCAGCACTTGTATTGAAGGGGCCGCCGAGGCGGGCCCGCGGAACAATTGGCCTTTTAGCCGTTGTCGGATCGGCACCTAGACTCTCCGGGATGTCCATCTCTCCGAGGAGAATTCGCGTTCTTCCGGACGCAGAACGCGTGGAAGATGCCCTCCTCGCCGCAGCGGAATCGTCGCGCTTCGTCGACGGATCACGGTTTCTTACCTTCGCTCAGCTCGTCGACGCATTCGAGGGAGCGAAGCAGCTCGGGCGACGCGCCTGCTCGCCGCTCACTGCGCGGATCGTGCTCCAGAATGCGGCGCGCGAAGCAGGGTCGGGGCCGTTCGGGGCGTTCGTTGGGGAGCCGGCGTTCGCCCGGGCTGCGTTGGATCTGATTCTGGAGCTCAAGGCGGGACGAGTATCCCACTCGGAATTTGCGACCGCCGTCGAATCGCTGCCCGAGTCTCGTATTTCGCGGGCGCGCTTTCTCGCGCGCCTTTACTCGACTTACGAGCGGCGAATGGCCACTCTCAAGCTCGCCGATCGCGAGGACGTGGTGCGGGGAGCGATCGAATTCCTACAGCGCAGAGGTCTGCCTTCGCGGCTGCAGGCTTCGCAAATCGAGGTCGCGCACCTGTGCGACTTTCCGCAGCTGCGGGTCGATTTCCTCATCGCGCTCGCGTCGGAGTGCGACCGCAGCGGCATCTCTTGCCGGGTGGAAGTTCCAGCCTCCGGATCCGCGCACCTGGATGGCGCCGTCGATCCCTTGTTTGCCGAGTTCGAGCGCCGCGGGCAGTCGTTTCGCCACGTCGAGCTGGAGAAGATGGATCTCTCTGCAGAGCGACCTCTGGGGTGGTTGGGAGCCTCGCTCTTCTTGCCCGGCGAGGAGCCGATAGAGACGGCCAAATCCTCTCGGCTTGAGGTGTTGAGCGCCGGAACGGCCCGGGAGGAAGCTCGACTCCTGGCGCGGCGCGCGCGGGCACTGGTGGAGGCGGGGACGCCGCCGGATCGAATTGCGATCGCGTTTCGCGAGCTCGACGAGGAAGCGGAGTGGCTCGCCGAAGCGCTCGAAGAAGTCGGGTTGCAAGCCCGCATCCGCCGCGGGGCTCCGCTCGCTTCGACCGCGGCGGGCCGCCTCGCGCTGGAGCTGCCGCTGCTGGTGGACGATGGCTTCCCTGCAGAGCGGATCTCGCGGATAGTGACCAGCCGCTACGCTCCGCCACTTTCAGCAGGTGCTCCGGAATCGCCGGAGCGATTGCTCAGCCTCGCCGCCATTCGCGACGACCTGATCGGCGCGGACGGAAAGCGGGGCGCCTACGAGGTTCGACTGACGGCGCTTGCCAGCAGGCTCCAGGTGAGGCTTGGCGAGGGAAAGCCGAATCCCGCGCGGCTGCTCCTCGAGCGCTGCGCGAAGCTGATCGAGCTGTGCAATCGCATTCCCGAGGAGGGCCGCTGCGTGGAGCTGCTGCGGCGATGGTGGTCCGCTCTCGGCGAGATCCGTTTTATCGAAGGGATTCGGCGCAAAGAGCCGCGCGGTATGGAGGACACCGCCCTCGGGCAAGCGGTCCTCTCCGCCCTGGCTCGTGACCAGGCAGCCGCCGAGGCGCTTCAATCTCTAGCCGCGGAGCTGGAGGGTGCGCTCAAGCTCGCCGGCGCCGAATCGCTGACGATCCATCGCCGAGCTTTCCACCGCCTGCTCGTCGATGCTGCGGCGGACTTCAATCTGCTTCCCCGTGGACCACGCGTCGGCCAGGTGCACGTGCTCGACGCGCGGGAGTTGTCCGGACGCAGGTTCGCACACGTGCTCATCGGCGGCATGGCCGACGGACGGTTCCCGCTGAGGCGAATGCCGCACGTCCTGTTTCCCGACGAAGATCGAGCGGCGATGAATAAACGGGCCGGCCGCGCCATTTTCCGCCTCTCGGCGGGAGAAGGCGAGGCGATCGTCCCGTGGCCGCTTGCGGAGGATCGGCTGCTTTTCTACCTCGCGCTTTGCTCGAGCGACGAGGGCGTGGTTCTCTCCTACGCGCGGCAGAGGCCGGAGGGACAGGAGCAACTCGCCTCGCCGTTCCTCGAAGAGCTTCAGCGGCTCACCGGCGCCCAGCTGGTGCATGTCCCGACTCAGCCGGCGCCTGCCCTCGATGACGCTTGCAGCGAGGCGAAGCTGCGGGAGCGAGTGGCGATCGAGGTTCTGAGTCGACCGGAGTTGCGCGCGTCCGAGCCGGATCCTGACCGGCCTTCTCTTGTCGCGCGGTTCGGAAAAGAGGAATGGCTTGGCGTCGCGCGCGAGCTGTGCAGCATTGAAGAAGAGCGGCTCCGCTTCTTTTCCAACCCGGATGCGCAAGTTGGGTCGTTCACCGGATGGTCGGGTGTTCCAGAGCTGCGCGCCCGGCTTTCGCAGCTGCTCCAGTTCGGCCCGGATCGGCCGCTGTCGTCTTCGACCTTGGCTCGGTTTGGAAAGTGCGCGTTCCGCGGTTACCTGGCTCTGGGTGTCGGGCTGGAGGAACCGGAGGCTCCGGACGAAGAGTTGGACGCGCGCGGCCAGGGCTCGTTCTGGCACCACGTGCTCGAAGAGCTGTTCACGCGGCTGAAGCGGGCCGGATTGATCGGCCGTGCTGCCGACGAGGTGCCGCAGGCGTTGATCGACGAGGCGCTAACGACCGCCGCGGATGCCGCCGAGCAAGCGGGGCACGTCGGCCATCCGCTTCTCTGGAAGCTGGATCGAGAGCGCGCAAGGGCGATGGTTGCGCGCTTGCTGCGCGCCGAGCACCGCGGCTTGCCGTTCGAGCAGCTCTCGCCAATGCGCGCCGAGCTGGTGTTTGGTCGAGAAGGGGCGGACCCGGAATGGCGCGAGGTGCGACTGCCTGACCTGTGCGGCGGTCCGGATGTCTTCGTGGCAGGCAAGATCGATCGGCTTGATTCGGGTTCGGGCGGAGTGGGCGTAATCGATTACAAGTCGGGCAACATCTCGACTGCGAAAAATCTGGTCGAGGAGCTGCTGGTCACCGACTTTCAACTTCCACTTTACCTGTACGCCATTCGCTCGCTCGGCAATCGCGGCAATCTGGACGGCGCCCTGCTCTCGCTCAAGACCGGCAAGGTCACCCAGCTCGAAGCAGCGCTGCGCGAGCACGGCGATGTGCGAATCGAGGATCTCGTCGCCACGGATGCTCAAGTCCGCAAAGAGCTCGAAGGGTCCGGGCGGAAGAACCTCGCCAATGCGGTGCACTCAATGCTCGGAAAGCTTCGCGCCGGCGAATTTCCCATTCGACCCCGAGACTGCAGCTTCTGTTCATTCCAGCCGGTCTGTCGAATCACCGAGCGGCGCTTCCAGGAAATTTGGACGTGAGCAACTCCGCGGACGCAACCGCATTCGCGCTGGATCAAAACCTGGCGGTAAGCGCCGGCGCCGGAGCGGGAAAGACCCACAATCTGGTGACGCTCTGCCTGCATTTGCTGGGCGGAGCGAGAAAGGGTGGGACACCCATTCCCACCGCGCGCTTGTTCATGGTGACGTTCACCGAGAAGGCTTCGGCGGAGATGAGGGAACGGCTGCGGCGCCGCCTCGACGCGCTTGCTCGCGGGCGGGATGGAGGCGAGGAGCTGCTGCGAAGCTCGTTCGAGCGGCACGGGCAGCCGTTCCCGTCGCGGTCCTTCTGGCGGCGAGTGCGCGATGAGCTGGGCGACGCCACCATCGGCACCTTCCACGCGCTGTGCGCGTCGATGCTGCGCCGGGCCCCGGCGGGCGGAGGCACGGTCCCGGATTTCAGCCTGCTCGATGAACGCGACGCCCAGGCGCTCATTCGCGACTGCGCCGAGCGCGCGGTGCTCGACCTTCTGCAGGCTGGAGACGGAGCCACCTTGGATCTCTGCCGGGAGCTGAATTTTCTCGATCGCGGACGTGCCGGCGGTCTGGTGACGCAGCTGTGCGCAATGTTCGCCAAGATTCGCGAGGAGGGACTCGCGCCGGAATCGGTGAGCATCTCTGAAGAGAAGGTGGCCAGCGCGGAGTTTGAGCAAGGGTTGTCGCGCCTGAATGAAGCCGTCGCCGAGGCGCGGGCGATCAACGCGCGCGAGCGCGGCGAGTTCGCCGGGGCTCTGGAGGTCTGTTCGCGGGCGCTGGAAGGACTGTCGTTGGACAACTTCCCGGCGCGCTTCGGCGCCATCCAAGGCGCGATCGAATCCATGAAAAGCTGTCGCCGGCGCAACGGGCTCGCGGAGGCGCTGAAAGCCGTCAAGCGAGCAGCGATGGGCAATGGCAACGGGCAGCCGGGGCTGCGCGACTGCTACGCCGGTTGGGCGATGATTCCCTTTGAGCGCGCTTTCCGAGGACTGTTGGTCGCGCTGCGGGATCGCCATCGGATGGAGCTGGACCGGCGCGCCTCCCTGGATTTCTCAGAGCTCCTCATCCGGACGCGAGATCTTCTGCGCCATCAACCAGTCACCCGGCGCGAGGTTCAGGCGCGCATCGGCGCCCTGCTGGTCGACGAGTTCCAAGACACCAATCGCCTTCAGCTGGAGATCGTGCTCCTGCTTGCCGAGAGGCGGGAGGGCTCGCCGCGGTCAGTGAGCACGGTCAGCCCGGAGCGGGAGGTGCCGCTGGAGCCGCAGCTGCTCTGCGCGGTAGGCGATCGAAAACAATCCATCTACGAGTTTCGAGGTGCGGATGTCTCGGTCTTCGAAATTCTGGCGCGGAAGATCGAAGCGGAAAACGGTCGGCGCGTCTATCTGAGCTCCAACCGAAGGTCCTCTCCGGAGCTGGTCGCGTTTTTCAATCGAACCTTTGTGCAGCTGATGCGCGAAGGTCTCGATGCGCGACCTTACGAGGTTGCATACCGAGCCGAGACCGATGACCAGCAGCCGGTTCGCGCGACCCAGCGCCGCTCTCCACCCGTCGATTGGCTGGTATTCGACGCGGCGGAAACGGCGGAAGAGTGTCGCCGGCTCGAAGCGGACGCGGTGGCAAAGAGAATCCGGCAGCTTCTTTCAGCCGGAGCAGAACCGGTCGTCGGGCAGCCCGACGGCTCGCTGGGGAAACCGCAGGGCCGGGACATCGCCATCCTGTTTCGCCGCTTCACCTATGTCGAAGCGTATCGGCAAGCGCTGGTGAGAAATGGGGTCCCTCACCGGATCGTACGAGGAAGGGGCTTCTACGGCGCGCAGGAGGTGCTCGACCTCGCCTCGGCGTTGGCGCTGATCTCGGATCCAGCCGACGCGCTGTCGCTCGCCGCCGTGCTTCGATCTCCGATCGCCTGCATTTCCGACGCTTCGCTGCTCAAGATTTCGACCGCCTGCGGTGGAAAGCTGTCGCTTCGGCGCATTCGAGATCCGGACGTGCTCGAGGCCGCTGGCCTGCCTGAAACCGAACGCAGGCGGTGCGAGCGATTCCTTGGTTTGTATCCAAGCCTGAGGCGGGAACGCGACCGCCTTGGAATCCGCGTGCTGCTGCGGATACTGCTCGAGCAGACGCAATACCGCGTGGCGATCGCCGGCACTCCTTTCGGGGAGCAGGCGCTGGCCAATATCGAGAAGCTGCTCGAGCTCGCCGGGCGCTGGGACGAATCCGGGAAGGGAGGGTTCAGCGCATTCGCGCGCGAGCTGCTTGAATTGGCGGACGCAGATCCGACCGAAGCCCAGGCCGATACTCTCGACAGCGCCGATCGCCGCGCAGTGCAGCTGCTGACGATTCACCAAGCGAAAGGACTGGAATGGCCGATTGTGTTCGTGCCGGACTTGGCCGCGCAGCGCGGCCGTGGTCAGGCGCCGGTCATCTTCGATCGCCAGCACGGGCTTGCGGTGAGGATGCCGCTCGCGGACGGGCAGGATACGCCGCGCTCGCCGCGTTTCGCCCGCACGGCGTCGGAGCTCGCGCGGCGCGAGGATGCCGAGCACTTGAGGTTGCTCTACGTTGCGTTGACGAGGTCGCGAGATCACCTCGTTCTCTCGGGCCAATCCAGCCGCTCGGCGAAGACCTGGAGGGAGATGCTCGAAAAGACCTTGTCCTCCGAGCCGGCGCTTCGAAAGCTCGTTTGCGAAATCAGGGCGAGCGACATTCCGATCGCCGATGCGCAAACGTGCGAGGCTCAAGAATCCACGGCCGACTCCGTACGGGTCGACGAGGCCGTCCGGCGCGTGCGCACGCGCCGTCCGCCGGTTGCGTCGGCAGCGGTACTTCCAGTGACGCAGCTGCAGGACTTCGTTCTCTGTCCCCGCCGATTCCTCTACGCTCATCGCGCTGGGTTGTCAGAACATCCGAGCATCCTCGAGATTGAGGAAACCGGCCTCGCACCTCCGCTCGGCGGCCGCAGCGCGATCGACAAGCGCGCGCAGGGGACGTTGGCGCATCGCTTGCTGGAGCGCGCCGATCTGCGGCTCGCCTACGGAACTGCTCGGGCTCAACGGGACCATCTGGACGCCCTGGTGTGGGAAGAGGGCGCGGATCCCTCTTCGCCGGATGCGCGGCAGGTTGTCGCATGGGCCCAGGGTTTCCTCCGCAGCGCCTTCGCGCGCCGGCTCGCTGCCGCGCCGCTCAGCAGAGTGCATCGCGAGCTCCCGTTCTTGCTGCGACTCGAGAGCGCAGCCGGCTGCAAAATTCATCTCAAGGGCCAAATCGACTTGGTTTTTGAAGATGACCAGCGCGCGATGACGGTGATCGATTACAAAACCAGCGAGCGCCACCCCGAGGGCCTTGCTCCCTATGCGTTTCAACTCGATTGCTATGCGCTTGCCGCCCGGCAGCTGGTGCAGGATGGCGCCTCGGTAGAGACCGGCGTCGTCTTTCTGCAGCAGGCCTCGCCCGAGCCGGAGATGCGCACGCCCGCTTCGTCGGAGAACCTTCGCGAGTTCGAGGAACGGTTGGTCCAGGCGGCATCCAACTTGCTTCAAGCCAATCTCCGCGGCGAGTGGCCGGGCCAACACTTGGATCGGTGCTCCGAAATTCACTGCGGCTACCGGTACCGCTGCCACGCGAGCTCCCCTGCGGTATAAGGAACGCCTGAGCGCAATCGAATGCCGAACGTCGTGGTCGTAGGAGCCCAATGGGGCGACGAGGGGAAGGGAAAGGTCGTCGACCTTCTCACCGAGCACGCGCAAGTCGTGGTCCGCTTTCACGGCGGGAACAACGCTGGCCACACCGTGGTCGTCGGAGGCCAAAAGACAATCCTGCACTTGATTCCCTCCGGGATTCTGCACGCTGGAAAGGCGTGCGTCATCGCCAACGGAGTGGTCATCGATCCTTCGGTGCTGGTGGGGGAAATCGATTCGCTGAAGAGCCGCGGATTTCTCAAGGACGATGCTCAGCTTTTGATCTCGGCAAGTGCCCACGTCATCTTTCCATGGCACAAGTGGATCGACGCGCTTCGCGAGAAGGTCCTCGGCGGATCGAAGCTGGGCACCACGGGCCGTGGCATCGGCCCCGCTTACGAGGACAAGGTCGCCCGCCGCGGGATACGCGTCCGCGACCTTCTGAGCACAGAACGGCTCGCGCGGCGCGTGGCGGACCGCCTTCCGGCTGCGCTCGAACAGCTGCGGTCGCTGGCGCAAGCGGCGCAGGCGCCTGTGCCGGCGCTTGAGACCGACGGCCTGATTGCCGAGTACGCCGCACTGGGCGAGCGCATTCGCCCGCACGTCGGAGACGCATCGCTGTTCCTCGCGGGCGAGGTCGCCAAGGGAGCGCGGATTCTCTTCGAGGGTGCGCAGGGGACCCTGCTCGACGTGGACCACGGCACGTATCCATTCGTCACCAGCTCCAACTGCATCGCCGGCAACGCAGCGGTGGGCGCAGGCCTTGGCCCTACGGCGATCGACAAGGTGATGGGAATCAGCAAGGCGTACACCACTCGAGTCGGAGCCGGCCCGTTCCCCACCGAGCTCACCGACGAGATCGGTGACCGCTTTCGTACGAAAGGGGCGGAGTTCGGTACCACGACCGGACGACCGCGGCGCTGCGGGTGGCTCGACGTGGTGGTCCTTCGCTACGCTGCCCGGGTGAACGGGCTGTGGGGGCTGGCGCTCACCAAGCTGGACGTTCTTTCCGGCCTGAAGGCGATCAACTTGTGCACCGGATACGAGCTGGATGGGCGTCGCGTCAACGAGCTTCCCAGCGACCTGGAGGACCTGGAGCGGATTCAGCCGGTTTACGAGGTCCTGCTGGGTTGGGACGACGACCTCACTTCGGTGCGCACCTTCGATGAGCTTCCGCAGACTGCAAAGAGGTACGTGCGCCGGGTGGAGGAAGCCTGCGGGGTGCCGGTGGTCTGCGTTTCGGTGGGAGCAGATCGAGGCGAGACCATCCTTCTGCAGAATCCATTCCGCGCTTGAGCGCACGCGTCCCGGGGGCTGTTACAATTTGATGCCGCGCCGCCGGTCAAGGACGAGACCACGGGCGATGGAGGTTGGACGATGTCGGAAATACCCCAGGCTGTGATTGTGGAAGCGGTGCGCACCGCGCGCGGGAAGAAGAAGGGAAGCCTTGCCGGAACCCATCCGATGGACCTGGCATCTCACGTCCTCAGCGCGGCAATCCGGCGAACCGGCATCGATCCGCTTTTGGTCGAAGACGTGGTGATGGGCTGCGTGACACAGGTCGGCGAGCAGGGTTTCAACATCGCGCGAGGCGCGGTGCTGGCATCCGGTCTTCCGATCGAGATCGCCGGAAACACGGTCAACCGTTTCTGCGCCTCCGGCCTGCAGGCGGTGAACTACGCAGCGATGGAGATCATGTCCGGTCAGGCGGACGTCGCGATTGGCGGTGGAGTTGAATCCATGAGCCGGGTGCCGATGGGTTCCGACGCCGACGGCCCGGGCGACGGTCCGATGGCGCCTTCGCTGGTCGCCCGCTTTCCCAACCTGGTTCCCCAGGGCATCTCGGCGGAGATGATCGCCGAGCAGTGGAAGCTCAGCCGCGGCCAGCTCGACGAATTCTCGCTCGGGTCGCAGCGAAAAGCGGCCCAGGCGATCCGCCAGGGGTACTTCAAGCGGGAGATCGAGCCCATCCGCGTCCTCGGACCAGACGGGGCGCCCAAGATGTTCGATACCGACGAGCACGCGAGACCGGGGACGACCATGGAAGCGCTTTCCGCCTTGAAGCCCTCGTTCAAGGAGAACGGCGTCATTCACGCCGGCAATTCGTCCGGCATCGTCGATGGTGCCGCCGCAATCCTTCTCGCCAGCAGCGGGAAGGCGCGCGAGCTCGGTCTCAAACCGCGGGCCAAGATCGTCGCTACCGCAACCAGTGGCTCGGACCCGGTGCTGATGCTGACGGGCCCAATCCCGTCGACCCGCAAGGCTCTCGAGCGAGCGAAGCTTCGAGTCGAGGACATCGACCTGTGGGAAATCAACGAGGCATTCGCGCCGGTTCCGATCGTCGTCGGCAAGGAGCTTTCCATTCCGCTGGACCGCATCAACGTGAACGGCGGAGCGATCGCGCTCGGGCATCCCCTGGGCGCGACGGGCGCGATCATCTTGGCCACGTTGCTCAATGAGCTCGAGCGGCGCGATCTGCGCTATGGGGCGGCGACGCTTTGCATCGGGTACGGTATGGGCGTCACTACGATCATCGACCGCCGCATCGACTAGAGCTGCACGCCCCACCTCTTTCGCCTCCTCGTCGACCTTCCGAGGGCCCGCACCCCAGCCATTCGCGCGCGCTCCCCCTTTCGCGGGTCCCCGCGGTCGCCGTATGTTGCTTGCTCCATGCTCTTGCCCACCTTGGTGCTGTCCATCATCGGTACCGCTCCTCCGGGGCCCGCGTCGATCGCCTTTGAACGCGCCGAACAGGACCTCGCCGAGAATCGCCTGGATGAGGCCGAAACTTCGTACCGGCAGGCAATCGCCGCGCGACCCAACTACGCGGAGGCGATGAACGGTCTAGGAAGCGTTCTTTTCAAGCAGGGCAAGAAGGACGAAGCCGTCGCCCAGTTCAAAGCGGCGATCGAGGCCGACCCGAGCTTCAAGCTGGCTTACTTCAATCTCGGTTACGCCTCGCGCAAGAGCAACGAGTTCGCAACCGCCGCAAGAGCCTACGAGCAGTATGTTCAGCTCGAGCCCGATGATCCCGATGGATTCTACGGGTTGGGCGAGAGTTATCGGCAGCTCGGAGAGCGCGCCAAGGCGGTCAGCGCGTACGAGCAGTTCGTCGCCAAAGAGACCCGGCCCAGCGAGGAGAAATGGGTCGATAAGGCGAAAGAGTACATTGCAAAGCTCAGACCCCGTGCAACCGATCCTCCGACGATCTCGCGCGGCGCGCCAAGGTTCGCAAACCCGTTTGCCGGCACTGGGCCCACGGGCACCTCGGATGAAGCTCCCTTCGCTTCGGCTTCGGGACAGGCTGCCTTGGCTTCACATCAGATCGCCGAGGGCGATCGCCTGATGGAAGAGCAGAAGTACAGGAGCGCCTCGTTTGCCTACGAGGATGCGGTCCGCTCCGACCCGAATAACATCGAGGCGCTGTTTAAGCTCGCTAACGCCGATGGCGTGCTCGGGTACTACACCCAGGCGATCGTCAATTGGAGCAAGGCGGCGCAACTGACAAATGACTCGGCCGTTCGCAAGACGGCCGTGGAGAACGTCGCTCGCGCCCGACAGAAAATGTCGGAGGTCACTGCGCTTCCTTTGAGCCAGGCCGGTGTTTCCTCGTCGCCGAATCCGCTTGACCCGGCGCGCGAGCAACAAAAAGCGGACAAATTGCGATAAAATTCGTAAGCGAGAGTGCGGAAATGGGTGCGTAGCGGTTCCTTCGACAAGAGACTACTTTTGAGAGATTGCCATGCCCCTTGCCAAACTTGAGCCGGAGATTTTCAGGCCCCGCAAAGTCTTTGCGGCGGCGATGGCGTTGGCAGGCCTGTTGTGGAGCGCGGTGTTGGTTTACTTGCTGCAGTTTCGCGGCGTCCCGGTGAAGACGTTCCTCTCCGCTCTGTTCTTCGTCGTGTTCTTCGGGCTGTCGCTGACCTACTACGCGCGGACGGTGATCGTCGTCGACGGCGCCGGCCTCACCTATCGGGGGATCATGCGCACCGAGCGATTCACTTTCGACGACATCCGTAAGGTCGACGTGCTTCCGGGGCCGGTTACCGTCTACGCCATCCGCGGCAAAGATCGGTTCGTCCATTTCACGAGCTTCTTCAAACACCATCAGAGGCTGGTAGCATTGCTGATCGAGCGCGCCGGCCTGGCGCCGATGCGCTCCTGACCCCGGTCCTGGCTCGTTCGCTCCGAGCTCGATCGATGTTCGCAGAGATTTCCCATCGAGCCGCGTCCTTGGCGTAGGATTTCGCCCCAATGATGGAGGCCGCAGCTTGAGGCGGTGCCGATCGATGGCACTCGCCGTTGTGCTCGCCGTTACAGGGTGCAGAGATGAACAAGCGGGGCCGCGTCCGCGCGCACCCCCGGGGATGGCGAGCAGCCCGTCGCGCGCGTTGGATCGCGCTCCGGAAGAGCTCACCTATCGCAGCGGGGCGAGCTGGGCAGGCGGTGCAATCGTTTACATCGGCAGCCGGCTATCCCCCCCGAGGCCCAGCGCCGGACAACGCGTCGTTCTTTCCCATTACTTCCAGGCGGCGAAGGCCACTCCGAGGGGTTTTCAGTTCTTTGTCCATCTGGTCGACAGCGCGAGCGGTCAGATGGTGCTCAACGCAGATCATGAAATCCAGGGCGGCGCGCTTCCCTTGGAGAGCTGGCCGATCGGAAAGGTGATCGAGGACGTACACTCTTTCCGAATGCCTTCGGCGCCCAATCCGCTTCGCGTGCTGTTGGGCTTTTGGCAAGCCGATCGGCGTCTGCAAGTCGACGACGCGCGGGCACAGGACGGCGAGAATCGGATGCTCGGCCCTGTGCTGGAAGCGGCGGTACAGACGCTTCCCGAGTACCACGCGCGGCGAGCAGCAAAACCTCCGGTGATTGACGGGGCGCTCAACGACGAGGTCTGGTCAGCCGCGACTCCCGTAGAGCTGGTGAACAGCCTGGATGGCAGCAAGCCCTCGCTGAGAACGGTGGCGCGGCTTGCCTATGACGACAAGAATCTCTACGTGGCCTTCGATTGCGAGGACCCCGACGTTTGGGGAACTCTGCTCCGCCGCGACGATCCGATTTACAACGAGGAAGTGGTGGAGATCTTCCTCGACGCTGATGGCGACGGCAAGACGTACAATGAGATTGAAGTCTCCCCCAACAACACGGTGTTCGATGCTTATTTCCCCGCTCGGCGGCAGGGAATGGATACCGCTTGGGACTCGGGGATGAAGTCCGCGGTCAAAGTGCGCGGAACGATCAATGATCCATCGGACCGCGACGATGGGTGGAGCGTGGAGATGCAAATACCGATCGCACGCCTAGCGCAGGTGCCGCATGTTCCACCGCAAAGGGGAGATCGCTGGCGGTTCAATCTCTACCGCCTCGAGCACGTGGGCCGAAAAGGGGTGGAGGGCTACGCCTTTTCACCGCCGCTGGTCGGCGACTTTCATCATCTGTCTCGATTCGGTTGGCTGGTGTTCGAGTAGATTTCTGGCGCCTTTGCCAGCTCCCAATGGGCGTTGGCCCGCGATGGCTCCGAGGGGTCGCCGAGGTATTTGATAAACCCGCGCAGCTCGAGCGTGTCGATCACCTGCTCGGCGTCCAGCTCCGAGAATCCTTTTTCGTGGACGAGGGCGTTTCTCATCAGCGATTTGCCCCGCAGATATCCGACCGGCTCCGCGTTGCCGAGGGCCGCTCGGAGCTGTTGGGTCAGCTCTTGAAGATCGAGGTCCTCTGAAATCATCAGGCCACATTGGTCAATCGGGGTGATTGCCGCTTGAAGGATGTGGGTTGAATGTCCTCCAGCGAACTTCGCGCCCGTTGCTTTCGAAGGTCACCGCGCCATCCAAGTCCGTCCGAAAGCATTCCGCTCCCAGCGAGCGGTAGCGCTCCTCGACCTCGGCGCTCGGAAAGTGGAATCGGTTGGCGCGCCCGACGCAGAATACGACGTAGCGAGGCCGCGTCTTGCGCACGAAAGGAGCGGTTGACGATGTGCGCGACCCGTGGTGGGGCGCCTTGAGGACGGTCACCTGCCCCGGCTCGAGGAGCTCTTCGCCGGCTTCCTCAATGTCACCAGTCAAGAGGAAGGAAACGCTTCCGTGCGTCACCCGAAGGACGATGCTTCGATCGTTTGCGTTCTTGAGGAGAATGCGATCGGCCGGCGGTCCGAGGACGTCGATGCGGGCCTCGCCCAACTCGAAGCTGGGATGGTTTGCTTCCACCTCTTCCAGCCTCGCGCGGGGCGCGGCGCCGATGACTTGGGAGATCAGGCCCCCGCGTTCTTCGCCGGCTGGGATCCAAAGGGTCCGGGCCGGAAGCAGGCTCAGCGTGGAGGCCAACCCCAGAGCATGATCCGGATGTGGATGCGACAGTACCGCGAGATCAATTTCGCTCGCCCCCACCTCCCGCAGGAATGGCACGACGTACTTTCTGCCCGTATCCGCGCCGTTCGGAACGCCGCCGCCGTCGACGATCGCGTGCCTGCCGCGCGAGCTGAGCACCACCGCGTCGCCTTGTCCCACCGACAGGAACGTGCAGATGAACCCCGGCTCAGAGACGAATAAGCGAAGCAGGATACCGGAGGCGAGCCCGAGCGGCGCAAACAGGGCTGCCCAACGCCACCGACCGACCCCCAATGCGAAAGCGAGCAAGCCGATGGCGAACAGGGCGCTTTGCCAGCTGCCAAACGACGGGACCGCAAATGCGGCGCCGGGCGCGGACGCGAAGACCCCAGTCAACCAGAGCAGAAGCTGCGAGGTCCAGGTCCCGGCGAAGATGAACGGGACCGCCAGCGCGGGAAATACGACGAAGCTGGCCGCGCCGCCGGCCGCAAGCACGGTCAGCAAGCCGCAGATGGGAAGGCAAAGGATGTTCGAGATCAGCCCGGCGAGGCTTACGCGGTGAAACGACGCCGCGATGAGCGGCGAACCCGCGAGCGTTGCGGCCGCGCTTGCGCAAAACGTCTGCAGGCCGGCTTCGCGGAGTTTCTGGACGCGGTAACGCAGGCCAGCCGCCGCCGGATTTGGCGGCGGGACCGGCAGGGCGGCGCGAATCGCCGGCGCGAGAATTACCAAGCTGGCGACGGCCAGAAAGGAGAGCTGGAGGGACAGGTCAGCGATCCCCGATGGATCGACAGCGAGCAAGGCCAACGCTGCGAGTGCCAAGCTGTTGAGCACGTCAGGGCGGCGCCACAGAGCCATCGCGATGAAAACCGCGCTTGCCATGATCGCCGAGCGGATCGCCGGAGTCTGATTTCCGGTGAAAGCGACGTAGGCCCAGACGCAAGGGACCGACAGCGGCGCCGCCACCCGGCGCGGATCGATTCGGTAGGAGGCTTTCCAGAATCGAGCGACCAGGGAACGGAAAATCCTGAGCGTGAGAACCGCGAGCACCGCCACGTGCAATCCGCTCACGCTCAACACGTGAGCGAGCCCGCTGAGGGCGAACTGGTTTTCCAATTCATCCCCAAGCTCGGCCCGAAGTCCGGCGGCCATGGTGAGGTACAGGGAGGCGGCTTCGGCGGTCGGAGAGAGCGCGTGGGCTCGAAGTGAGAGCTGCTTTCGGGTGTCCTCGAGCCAACGCCGCCACCGCGCTGGGTGCGAGAGGATGACCACGCGGCGCGGGTCGAACGAGCCGGTAAAGAGCAGTCCGCGCCGTCGGCGGTACTCCGAAAAATCCGGCTGCCCCTGATTCGAGACGGGCTCGAGCGGCTTTAATCGGGCGATCAGCTGCACGCGCTGGCCGGGCTGCAAAGGTGGGGGCGCCTGAGTAGGGTAGAGCGCAACGCGAAATCGCGCTCGAGAGGACGCGCGATCGAACAACCTGGAGACGGCGAGGTCGAAGCGGGTGGTGGACTCGAGCGCGGTCGCCGCCTCGACCACGCCTTCCAAGCGGATTGGCTCCCCATTGTCGAGCTCGGAGGGACCGCGCGAGTCGGCCTCGAGCGATGCAATGGCGAGACCGCCGAGGTAGAACGCGCCCAGAAGAAGAAGGTGTGCGCCAACTCGCCGCGCCAGGACTGCCGCTGCCGCCAGCAGCGCACCGCAGCCGATCAGCACCCAGGCCGAGTGCGGGAGCGGCTTGCCGCCAAACCAAGCCCCTGCAGCAAAGCTGATCGCTGGGAAAAGAGCGGGGCGCTTTGTTAAGTCGCGCCACAGAAACCGCTCGAGATTTCCCCCGCCCACCCAATCACCCCGACCTCACGTCGCTCAGATCGACGCGCCCGCCCAGCAGTAAACCCTCGACCGTAAACAGCCGGTTGGGTTGCCGTCAAGTGCCGACGTTGCCAAATTGTGTATGTTGTGGTAAGTAATAGCTTTTTAGACCCGGAAACCGGGAAAAAGCCTAAAGGAGGCAGTAAGCGTGCAGACCAGCTTCAAGGCGGGTGACAAGGCAGTCTACCCTGGACAAGGCGTGGGTGAGGTGATGGGAATCGAGCACACCGAGGTAGCCGGCCAGCGCCAGTCTTTCTATGTGCTCCGCATTCTCGAGAACGGGATGCGGATCATGATCCCCATCAACAAAGTCGGCTCCGTCGGGCTGCGCGAGATCATCAGCGAGGAGGACGTCAAGCAGGTCTACTCGATACTCCGTGAAAAGGACATCTCGGTTGACTCCACGACCTGGAATCGCCGCTACCGTGAGTACATGGAGAAGATCAAGACCGGCTCGGTGTTCGAGATCGCTGAGGTTTTGCGCGATCTCTACCTCCTCAAGGGCGACAAGGACCTCTCCTTCGGCGAGCGGAAGATGCTCGACACCGCGCGCTCTCTGCTGATCAAGGAGCTCTCGCTGGCCCGGGAGTGCAGCGAGGACGAGATCGAGGACGATCTCAAGAAGATCTTCAATATCGTCTAGCCGGCTGCAGCAGGAGGCCCAGGTGCGCTCGTGCTCTGCGGTCCGCGCGGTTTCTGCGAAATGAGCTGGAGTCAGGCGTCTGACTGCGAGCGTGACTTCATCCAGGGGGCGTAATAAACGCGAGGACGCAGTGAGCGCATCGTCGATCAGGGTCTTCAATACCCTGACCAGTCGAAAGGAAGAGCTCGTTCCGCTCAGGCCTGGTGAGCTTGGCATCTATGTGTGCGGGCCCACCGTCTACAGCTACGTGCACATCGGCAACGCCCGAACGTTCACCGCCTTCGACGTCATCGTTCGCTACCTGCGATATCGCGGCTTCAAGGTCACCTACGTGCGCAACTTCACGGACATTGACGACAAGATCATCGATGCGGCGAGAGCGAATGCGCAGGATGCGATCTCATTCGCAGCGCGTTTCGTGGAAGAGTTCCGAAACGACGCGCGAGCGCTCAGACTGACGGAGCCGGACGTCTCGCCAAAGGTAAGCGATCACTTGCCGGAGATCGTCGCTTTCATCCGCAAGCTCATCGATCGCGGCGTCGCCTACGAGTCTCGAGGAGACGTCTACTTTTCGGTTGCTGCGGATCCCGATTACGCCAAGCTCTCTCGGCGCAACCTCGAAGAGCTCGTAGCCGGACAGCGGGTTCAGCCCGGCGAGCAGAAGCGAGACCCGCTCGACTTCGCACTCTGGAAGGCGGCCAAGCCCGGGGAGCCGGCCTGGGACAGCCCATGGGGCCCGGGGCGACCCGGATGGCACATCGAGTGTTCTGCGATGGCGGCAAAGTACCTGGGCGAGACGCTGGACATCCATGGCGGCGGAATGGATTTGATATTCCCCCACCACGAAAACGAGATTGCTCAAAGTGAATCCGCGTTTCAAAAGCCCTTTTCACGCTATTGGCTGCACGGCGGCTTTCTCGATCTCCAGGGCGCAAAGATGTCCAAGAGCCTGGGCAACGTTGTCCTGCTTCGAGATGCGCTCTCCCGCGTAGACCCGGAGGCTTTGCGCCTCTTCTTTCTGTCCACGCACTATCGGCACGCGCTGGACTTTTCCGACAAGGCCTTGTCCGACGCCGAGGGGCGGATGGAGTACTTCTACGAGACGCTGCAGAAAGTGGACGAGAAGATCGCCGGGAAAAGCTTCGAGCCCGGCCCGGCCTACGGCGATCCAGCGGCTTTTGTCAAAGAGTTCGAGGCTGCGATGGACGATGACTTCAATTGCCCGGGTGCACTGGCTGCTCTCTCCGGCCTGTTCGCAGCGATGAACGCATTGGTGGACAAGCCGCCGACGAAGGACAAGGCCATGATCGGCCGCACGCTGGCATCTCTTCGCGCGCTCGTGCCGATGGTCTCTTCGGTCATGGGCCTGTTCGAGAGACGCCCGGAGGAGTGGCTGCTTGAAAGAAGAGCGCGGGCAGTTCGGCAAAAGGGGATCGACGCGAAGAGGGTTCAATCATTGATTGAGGAGCGCTCCCGGGCGCGCGCCAAGAAAGACTACCAAGAGGCGGATCGCCTTCGGGATGAGCTGAGGGCCATGGGCGTGGAATTGACGGACAAGCCGCTCCAGACGACGTGGAAGGTTGCAAGCTAGCGCGCTTTTTCGTAAGCGCTAGTCCCCATGAAAACACTCTCTGTCATCGCAACGCTCATCGGCACCGCTGCGCTCGGTGCGGGCCAAATCACTCCTGCGGAGAAGAAAGCTGCCGGCACAATCACCCCGGATGTCCTTCGCGCCCACATCCGCTTTCTGGCCTCGGACTTGCTCGAGGGACGCTTTCCCGCGACTCGCGGAGACCAGCTCGCCGAGGAGTACGTCGCGTCGCAGCTGGAAGCCCTCGGCGTCAAGCCCGGCGGTCCCAACGGGAGCTGGTTTCAATCGTTCAGCGTGGTGGGCCTCAACGGTCATCCCGATACGATGACCATCAGCAAGGGCGCCGAGAAGCTCGAGCTTAAGACATTACAGGACTTCATTGCCTCCGCTGGCAAGCAGAACCCGGAGAGTCGGCTGGAAAATGCCGAGATCGTTTTCGTCGGCTACGGAATCGTCGCGCCCGAGTACCAGTGGGACGACTACAAGGGAGCGGACCTCAAAGGCAAAGTGCTCCTGATGATGAACAACGATCCCGACTGGGATCCAAATCTCTTCGCGGGGAAGACCAGGCTCTGGTACGGGCGATGGGATTACAAATACGAGAGTGCAGCGAAGACCGGCGCTGCGGGTGCGATCATCATTCACACCACCCCCTCGGCTGGGTACCCATGGCAGGTCGTGCAAACCTCGTGGTCCGGAGAGCAGTTCAGCCTTCCCTACGAAGGTGGCCCGAGGCTCGAGGTCAGAGGATGGGCGACCGAAGACGCGAGCAAGCGGATCGCCGCAATGGCCGGCAAGGATCTTGCGGCGCTGATCGAGTCCGCCAAGAACCGCAACTTCAGACCAGTTCCGCTTGGGGTCACCGCTTCCACGGCGTTTCACAATGAGGTCAGTAAGAAGCAGACGGAAAATGTGATTGGGGTGCTCAAGGGTAGCGACCCGAAGCTTTCGCAGCAGGTCGTGATCTACACCGCGCACCACGATCACCTGGGGATCAAGAAGGGCGCCAAGCCGGGCGAGGACTCGACCTACAACGGCGCCCGCGACAACGCCTCCGGGGTATCAGCCCTGCTGGCGATTGCGCGGGCCTACGCAGCTCTGCCAGCACCGCCTCGGCGGACGATCATGTTTTCGGCGGTCGCTGCGGAGGAGCAGGGCTTGCTCGGATCCGAGTACCTTGCGAAACATCCACCGATTCCGCCGGGCAACTTCGCGGCAAATATCAACATGGACGCGATG
>DATFTC010000401.1:0-51507 GCA_035262305.1 Myxococcaceae bacterium
ATTCCGCTTGGCCACACGCCGGACCAATTGCCTCACGACATCGCTCATACGTTCTACCCGACCGCAGTCGCCATCCACGGCGGTCTAATGGACCAATTAGACTTGATTCCCGGTGGAGAGGATCTCTTGGGATACACCCAAATGACCGAGCAAGACATCCCCAACTACTTCGCCTATGCGAAGAGCTTCACCCTCGCAGACCGGATGTTCTCCTCGTTGGCCGGGCCGAGCTTCCCTAACCATCTCTACTCGGTGGCGGCGCAGTCAGGCGGAGCCTTCGATATCCCCGACCATTATGATCTCTACATCTGGGGCTGCGATGCTCCGTCCGACGAGCAAGTACCCGCGATGGACAATAAGGGACAGGTTAGTTATGTCTTCCCCTGCTTCGAGTTCACAACGCTCGCGGACACCTTGCAGGATGCAGGTATTTCCTGGAAGTACTATGCTCCAGGTCCAGGCGATATCGGCTACGTCTGGTCGGCCTTCGATGCGATTGGACACATCCGTCAGACACCTCTATGGGAACATGTGGTGCCCGACACACAATTTATGAACGATGCGCTCAGCGGAAATCTTCCTGCGGTAAGTTGGCTGGTGACACCTTGGGACGTTAGCGAGCATCCTCCGGCCGGCACGTGCGTTGGTGAGAATTGGACCGTCGATCAAATAAACGCAGTGATGCAGGGCCCAGACTGGAATTCGACAGTTATTTTTCTCACCTGGGATGACTTCGGAGGCTTTTACGACCACGTGCCACCTCCGGTACTTGATAGTCTGGGTCTTGGCCCGCGCGTTCCGATGCTGATCATTTCGCCATACGCGAAAACTGGATATATCTCGCACGAACTATATGAGTTTTCATCAGTCGTTAAGTTTATCGAGCAGCGCTTTAGTCTGCCAACTCTAACGGCGCGGGACTTTCAAGCCAGCGACATGCACGACAGTTTCGATTTTTGTCAGGACCCCCTGCCTCCATTAATCCTCCAGCACCACGAGTGCCCCCCGCAATCGGATATTCACAAGTTTCATCTTTACAACGATGACGATGACTGATGGCCTGGCCGGCAACTGCTTCGATCTTGCCTCCCAGCACGGAGGGCCCGGGGAATGAATGGAGTACGGAGGTTTTTCGGCTCTTCGTGAGTTTACGGGACGACCTGAGAATCTGCCGAGCGGTTGCAGCGGTGCCCCGATGAAGCCCGTTGTTCTCCGCGCGCGGTTGACATGCAGACAAGGTGTCGCACCAAACGTCCAACCAGCTCGCCGTCTGCCCGTGCACACGCAACACAACGCGCTCCGGATAGCCATCTCAATACGAAAACGTCGTCAGCAACTGTCTCAGCCATTCCGTCTGTGGATCGCTGCACACCGGTCCGTGCAGAGACAGCTGGGTATGGGCCGCCGCCGTGCGGCGGTTTGAGCTCTAGCAGGTGTTGAAGAACCGGCTCTGAGGAGCGTGGGCCTGCTCGCTGGCGGTGACTTGATTTTTGCGCCCAGCAGCCATACATTGTACATATGAAAGTTCGATTCTCTTGGGACGAACAGAAGAACCGGGAGAATCAAAGGAAGCATGGGATGTCTTTCGAAGAGGCTGCGACGATTTTCAGAAATTCTCCCTTCGACGTGTTCTACGATCCGGACCACTCGATCGACGAAGAGCGGTATATCGCTGTCGGATTCAGCGACCGGGCAAGAATGTTATTGGTGGTGCACTGCGAGAACCGCGACGGCTCAGAGATTCGAATCATCTCTGCGAGGAAGGCCTCAAAGAAGGAGCGACGAACCATTTTTGGTGGAGGTGCGAGATGAGACGAGAATATGACTTTTCGAAGCTGCAGAGAGCCGAACCTAAATACCTGAAGCGTTTGCGGGCCTCGATCACCATGCGAATCGACCCTCAGGTCATCGCGTACTTCAAATCGCTCGCGGACAAGACAGGGGTCCCCTATCAGACCCTTATTAACTATGTGCTCAAAGACTACGCCCTTCAGCGTCTAGAACCCTCCGCGAACTGGAAGCGGCCAACTTCAACGAAAAAAGCCAGCTGAAGGCGCGCGATACAGGAGTCGAACTGTGGCCTTGGCGCGTGAGGCTGAGCGCGGAGACTTGTCCTGCGCGGGTGGCCGATTCTGGCAAAAACCGGTGTTGCAACCACCGATCACTTCCTTGCACTCGGATGCACTTCCTTGCACTTCCTCTCTCGCGGTGGTTGCAGGACTTCCTCCGTAAGCGGTTGATATGACATCAACTGCGTTTATATGGCATTCAAGAGGTCACCGGTTCGATCCCGGTTAGCTTCACAGGTTTTTTTTTCGTTTTTTGCAACCATTAGGAGATGTCCACACCCGACTCGATCAGCATGGCCCCAAACGTGCGACGAAGATCGTGGAACGTGATGGGGCGCCCTATTCCGGCCGTCGACAGTGGTCGCGATGGAGGCAACCCAGACGGCGGCAGCGCGACTTCTGATTGCCAGGGAATCGCCGTTCAGAATGGCGCGTCCGTCGGCGGTTACAACTCTGACGTTTACACTTGGTTCGATAGCAGTTGTCGGCAGCGAACCGCTGCGCTTGTTCGCAACGACGCTCCCGATCCGGGCGGAAGTCGCGGCGGTTATCTGCGCCTGCTGACTTACCAAGTCGATGGACAAACGCGCAGTGCGTCGGAGAGCCCGGCACCGCGTGGAATGGATGGGGCTACGTCGTGAATCACTACGCGTCTATTGCCGCCACTTCGCACGATGCCGCCGGAACGTACCGAGCGGTGCTGAGCGGAAGGCATCACTGCATCCACGAGTTCAAGGTCCGCCTGTCTGCCGGCGGCGCGATTGACGTCACCATTCACTGGTTTTTTGCCACCGGTCGATCCAATCCGGTTTACGCCATCACGCACGACACCTCTCCTGCAGGCCCGGACGTCGTGTACGCTGACGCTCGCGCTACCTATGGCAACCTGACTTTCGACGGCGTTGTCAGCGGCCAGAGCAACGTCGCCGGGGTCGGCTGGGGAGACAAGTATCGCTTCACCACCACCGGCTCAGGCCCGGTCACCTTCAACTCGCCTTGGGCTTCAAGCCGAGAACGGGAACGCTAACCTGGGTCGAGGTCACGGCGACCTCCGGGTTCGAGTCGGTGGCGCCGTTCTCAGCCGTGTACGTGACATGAACTTTCACCGCGTAGCTGACGTCCGCTTTAACCAGCGAGCTTAAGACGTTGTACTGATTGGACTGCGCGCTTGCGTTGCTCACTTGCGGGCGAACTCCGCTGAGCCCTGCATCGCTGCTTCCGCTGCTGCCTCCGCCGCGAGCACTGAGAAGGAACGACGCCGCAAGGATTGCCTGACCGACTCTCGATGACCTCATCAGTAGCCCCCTGCCTCGGGCGTGAACATGTAGTGCAGCTCCGGCCTGCTGATGGCTACGCGCGCGATGCTGCTCGGGGCTTACTCTATGCCCAGTAGTTCAAAGGCCTAGCCGCGCCAAAGTAGCCTCCTCGATCGCTGCGCGGCGGATGGTCAACAGTGAACAAGTTCGCCGTCCAAAAGCGATGCATCGCAGAGCCATGCATCGCCGAGCGACGTCGAGCTGAGAGCCACAACAGGTTTGTGCCATCCAAGGCCAAAAGGCGTCGGCTGCGACAAAGTCGTTGCGCGGATGCAATTTGGACCAGTTATTTACTGATATTTGGTCTAGTTGGCTCCCTTCTTTTTCGCCTCTTGGATCTATGCTTCGCCAGAAAACATGTTAAATGACTAGCCCAATTGATTGACTTCGGACTGCTGTCGGCGAGCAGAACGTGCGAGGAGGCGCTGGCGTGACTCACCTCACCGGGATTTCTTTTCAACCCCGAAGCAAGGATCCGCGGTTTCGTCAGATCTTCGATCAGATCGTGGCGCGCATTCGCGACGGAACGTTCCCCCCGGGTTATCGACTTCCGCCGACGCGCGCATTCGCCCAGGAGCTCTCGGTGCACCGCAATACTGTGGTGCGCGCTTATCAAGACTTGGATGCGGCAGGCTTCGTCAGCTCGACGGTGGGTCGCGGAACGTTCGTATCCGAGCACGTCCGAAATTCTCAACCCGCTGAGCCGCGGTCGACCTCCGCGCCGCGCCGCGGACTGCCGTGGTCTTCGCTGGTCTCGAATGTCGTCTCCGTCGAGTCCCTCGGTCGTTCCGATCGGCTCTCGCGCTTCGCCACTCCACTGGGAGCGATCAATTTGGGTCGGATGCAACCTTCCACGGACTTGCTTCCCGCGGATCTCCTCCGCCGCTGCGTGGACCATGTGCTCAGAACGATGACCGGTCGCGCCCTCGGCTACGCGCCCCGCGAGGGATTGCCGCGGCTTCGTTCGCTCATCGCCGAGGACCTGCAATCACAGGGCGTGCCCGCTGCGGCCGAGGACCTGATCATCACCACCGGAAGCCAGCAAGCGCTGGACTTGATCGCCCGCGCGCTGATCAATCCAGGAGATGTCTTCCTCACCGATGAAGCGACGTACGCCGGCGCGCTGAACCTGCTTTCGATGGCGGGTGCGCGCTTGGTCGGCATTCCGGGGGACGAAGACGGGCCGTTGCCGGGCGTTCTAGAGCGGCACAGCGGCTCCGGATCGAAGGGGTTCTACGTAATGCCGAACTGCCAGAACCCGACCGGCACCCGGATTTCGAGAGCGCGGCGCGAGGCGCTGGTGAGCTGGTCGCACGAGGCCGGGGTTCCATTGATCGAGGACGACTACGCTTCTGAGCTGAACCTGGATGCAAAGCCGCCGCCGCCGGCGCTGCGCGCGATGGACGGCGAGGTCATCTACCTGGGCACTTTCAGCAAGAAGTTGATCCCCGCGCTTCGCATCGGCTACCTGCTTTGTCCTCGCGCGCTGCGCCCGCACTTCGCGGCGCTCAAGCATGCGATGGACCTCGGCACGTCGGCCCTGCTGCAACACGCATTGGCCGAGTTCCTGGAGCGCGGATATCTGCGCGCGCACATCGGAGCGGTGGTGGCGGAGTACCGCAGGCGGCGCGAAGCGCTCGAGACCGGCTTGTCCAAGCACCTGCCCAAAAGCGCCAGCTGGGTCTCCCCGGAAAGCGGCGTTGCGATCTGGTTGCCCACGCCCCCGTCCGTCGATCCCGATGCGCTCTTCCATGAGGCGCAGCGACAGGGCGTCTTGATTAGCCCAGGAACCTTGAATGGCGTGAATCCGACCGAGCGGCGCGGCGTGCGACTTTTGTTCTGCACCGAGCCACCCGCGCGACTCGCCGAGGCGGCGCGAAGGCTTGGCCGCGCCTGGGCAGCCGTCGAGCGAAGGGGGCGTCCGTCGTCCGAGGCCCGCGTCGGGCCGCGATTGGAAGCTGTTTGACCCGAGGAGATCGCAATGCAGAAATCAACTTCGACGACGAAGCGTGGGCTTTCGGAAATGCTGCGCGGGGGCGTGATCATGGACGTGGTGAATGCCGACCAAGCTCGCGTGGCTGAGGAGGCAGGGGCGGCGGCGGTGATGGCGCTGGAGCGCGTTCCGGCGCAAATCCGCAAGGATGGCGGCGTTGCCCGCGCCAGCGATCCCGAGATGATCAAATCGATCCAGGAAGCGGTGAGCATTCCAGTGATGGCGAAGTGCCGGATCGGCCACTTCATCGAGGCGCGCATCCTCCAAGCGCTGGAAGTGGACTTCATCGATGAGAGCGAGGTGTTGACGCCGGCGGACGAGGAATTCCACATCGACAAGCATGCGTTCCAGGTGCCGTTCGTTTGCGGTTGCCGCGATTTGGGCGAAGCGCTGCGCCGGATCGGCGAGGGCGCCGCGCTGCTGCGCACCAAGGGCGAAGCGGGCACCGGCAACATCGTCGAGGCGGTCCGGCATTTGCGAGCGCTGCGAAGCCAGACTCGGAAGCTGCGGACCCTCGATCGCGACCAGCTGATGACCGAGGCCAAGCAGCTCGGCGCTCCGTACGAGCTTTTGTGCACCGTGGCCGAAACCGGTCAACTGCCGGTTCCCAACTTCGCTGCCGGAGGAATCGCCACCCCGGCCGACGCGGCGCTGTGCATGGCGCTCGGAGCGGAGGCTGTCTTCGTGGGCAGCGGCATCTTTCTCAGCGAGGATCCGGTGCGCCGCGGCCGCGCGATCGTCGACGCGACCACCTACTGGCAAGATGCGCGCAAGCTGGCCGAGATCAGCACCGGCCTGGGCAGCGCGATGCCCGGGGTCGAGCTGGCACAGATCGCGCGCGAGGAGCGATTCGCAGAACGAGGCTGGTAATGGGCGTGATCGGAGTTGTTGCATTGCAGGGCGGCTTCGGAGCGCACGCGCGAGCGGTGCGCGACTTGGGGCACCACGCGATTGAGGTGCGTACCGAGGCTGATCTCACCGGGCTGGACGGGCTCATCCTGCCGGGCGGCGAGAGCACGGCGCAGCTGCGGCTGATCGATCGCCACAAACTGGGAAGCGGCCTGCAGGCGTTTGCTGCGAGCGGCCGACCCATTCTGGCGACCTGCGCCGGCTTGATTCTCGCCGCTCGGCATGTGATCTCGCCGGAGCAGCGGAGCTTCGGGTGGATTGATGCTACGGTGGCGCGTAACGCTTGGGGGCGGCAGGTGGACAGCTTCGAGGCAACTGCGGACGTGCTTTCGCTCTCCATCGCCGATGGTGCCCCAGGATCGGTCTTCCGCTCGGCCAACCCACTGCCTGCGCGCGAGGTTGCCTTGAGCCGGATGGATGCTGGTCCGCTGTCGCTGGTCTTCATCCGGGCGCCGCGCATCGTGCGGACCGGATCGAACGTGGAGATTTTGGCGACGCTCGGCGGCGAGCCAATCTTGGTTCGACAGGGCAACGTGACTGGAGCTACCTTTCACCCCGAATTGACGCCAGACCGCCGCGTTCATCGCGCCGCGTTCGGAGATTCTTCACACGCATGGGAGAACGGGTATGAAAAAGTCATCGACGCGCATTGAGACGCAGCTCATTCACGCCGGCGAGGCATCGCCTCGGATCAGCGGCGCGGTCAGCATGCCGATATTTCAGTCATCTACTTTCGAGTACGGCGGCGAAGCCAGTTACCACGACGTTCGCTACATCCGATTGAACAACACGCCCAATCACCTCGCGCTTCATCAGAAGCTCGCCGCAGTGGAGGGCGCCGAAGCGGCGCTGGTGGCGGCGAGCGGGATGGCCGCCATCTCGACTTCGCTGCTCACCATCCTTTCAAAGGGCGATC
Organism: Myxococcaceae bacterium; assembly: GCA_035262305.1. GTDB lineage: Bacteria > Myxococcota > Myxococcia > Myxococcales > Myxococcaceae > DATFTC01. The sequence goes on from DATFTC010000401.1 coordinate 7,204, forward strand.
ATCTATTGGCGCAAAACTGCCTCTACGGAGGAACGCACGACTTCGTCACCAAGGACCTGCCGCGCCTCGGGATAGAGCACACCTTTATCGATCTCGACCAGCCGCAGACCTGGAAGCAGCATCTTCGGCCGACAACGCGGGCGATCTATGTCGAGGCGATCACCAATCCACTTGTGCAGGTGGGCGATCTCGAAGCGACGGTGGCATTCGCGCGGGAGCACGACTTGGTGTCGATGATCGACAGCACCTTCGCCACGCCGATCAATTACAAGCCGTGCGCGCACGGTTTCGATTTGGTCTTGCACAGCTGCACGAAATACATGAACGGCCATAGCGACATCGTCGCCGGCGCAGTCATCGGCAGCAGTAAGCTGGTCGACGCGGTCAAGCACCGGCTGGACCATTTCGGCGGCGCGCTCGATCCACATGCCTGCTATCTGCTTCACCGCGGAATGAAGACGCTGGCCGTGCGGATGGCGTACCAGAATCGCAGCGCACTGGAGATCGCGCGTTTCCTCGGGAAGCATAAGGCCGTCAAGCGCGTGAACTATCCAGGGTTGGAGAGCCACCCGAACCATGCTCGGGCGCGAAAGCTTTTCACCGGATTCTCGGGGATGCTCAGCTTCGAGCTCAACGGTTCAGTTGCGGAGGCCGACCGCTTCATGGCCAAGACGACGCTGCCCATCTGCGCGCCGAGCCTCGGTGGCCCCGAGACGCTGATCACCCGACCCGCCACGACGTCGCACGCTGGGTTGACGCCCGATGAACGGCGGCGGCTGGGAATCTCTGATTCACTCATCCGCATGTCCGTCGGTCTAGAGTCGACCGAGGACCTGATCGCCGACTTCGATCAGGCTTTGGCGTCAGTGGGAGCTTGACTCCCGCCGACTTGCTAGCGGAGTCTCGTAAAAAGCTGACAAGCGCGGAGTGCTCCAGATAATGCGGAGCATGAGTCGGTCGTCTACGCGTTTGCGCTTGCCGGAGGCGCTTCGGAGACAGGAGCTTTCATATTCGTTCCGTGTGGTGGGCGGGCGGCCCGCGGGCTTGCGCGACGCATACCACGCGATGCTGAAGATGCCGTGGTGGGCTGCAGTTGGCGTGATTGTCGCGGGCTATCTGCTTCTCAACGTGCTGTTTGCGTTGATCTACATGGCGGTCGGCGGCGTAGTGAATGCAGCGAGGAGCTCATTTCTGGATGCATTTTTCTTCAGCGTTCAGACGATGGGAACCATCGGATACGGCGCCATGTATCCTGCGACGCGCTTGGCCAACGCCGTCGTGGTATGTGAATCAGTAGTGGGATTGTTGGTAACCGCGATCGCCACTGGAATCGTCTTCGTCCGGTTCTCCAAGACGCAAGGAAGGGTGCTCTTCTCCGAACGCGCCGCCATCTCGCCGATGGATCAAGTACCGACGTTGATGATTCGCCTCGGCAACGAGCGCAGCAACGTCATCTACGACGCGGAAATACGTCTGACATTGACTCGAACCCGCCGCACCGCGGAAGGGAAGGTCTTTTATCAAAGCGAAGATCTGAAACTTACGAGGGATCGCGCGCCAGACCTGTTACAATCTTGGATGCTGCTCCACCGGATGGATTCAGCGAGCCCCTTGCACGGCGCAACGCCTGAGTCGCTCGCCAGCGCGGACGCCGAGCTCCATGTCGCTCTTTCCGGCACCGACGAGACATCTTTGCAGCGCGTGCATGGGCGGCATGTCTATGAACACTTCTCGATCGTCTGGGGCGCGAGATTGGCCGACGTGCTGTCGGAAACGCCGGAGGGCGACGTGCTGCTCGACTTGACAAAATTCCACGCGCTCGAGCCCACCCCGCCCAGCGTCGAATTTCCCTATCCGAAATCCACCGCGCGGAGCTGAAAAATCACCGGTGATTTTTGCGGAAAAAGACCCGAATTCACTAGGCCTTACAGCGCTTCCTGGCGAATTTTGATCGAAATTCCTTCACCCTGAACGGCACTGCCTATGCCGGGGAGTCAGCTGTTCGCTGCGCGGCAGGTCTGTGCAAGATGGTGCGCAGGGTGTGCCGACACTTTCACGCAGCGAACCCTGAGCACCGATGTTGTGGCTTCTGAAACGGGCAAGGTACGCCAAATGCAAGCGACTCATTCTGTTTGTTGTTTTCTGAGAATGGGAGGTCTGGCATGAAACACAGCGCGAGGTTTCTGCTTCTCGGGCTGGCAGCGTTGGCTCCGCGATCCGTGGTCGCGGATGCGTCAAACACCGCGGCGACTCCGGCGAGCGAGCCCGACCGTGCTCCCGATGCCGCTGCAGTCACAAAAGGCGAACCGGAGGGGGGCGATAGGGTCTCGATCGTTTCGGCCGGCCTTCGGGCGGGCATCTTCCCGCCCATATTCACTGCGCTGGAGATCTCATTTCGGCCCGTGAACCAGCTCGCTATGAGCGCATATGGAATGTATCTGGGGGGCGATGGAGCACGCCTTCTGGTCGCGGCGAGCCTAACGGCCCAGTTGACGGCAAGCCATCAGAGTGGATGGTATCTCTCGACTGGCGTTCTCCATTATGACCAATCTAGAAATTCAAAAGGATTCTACGAAACGATGGTGCTCGTGCCCCTGACGGCTGGCTACGTACACAGATCAGGATCGCTCGAGCTGCAGCTGGGTGCGGGGGCCCAGCTGCTCGCGCTCGATGATACTTCACCGTGCACTGGCATTTTTTGGTGTTTCAAGTTCAACGCACCAACTGTCCTCCCCGCCCTCGACCTCGGCGTGCGCTACAGATTTTGAGCGACGCGCAGCGCGGCCTTCCAAGCGTCGACGACCGCCTGTGCAATTTGCGGAATTCCCACGCCGTGCGTGCACTGCGCAAAGACGACCGGCCCGGCGCCGCGCATCCGCCGCGCATCGCGCTCCATCACCGAGAGATCGGCTCCAACCTGCGGCGCAAGATCGGTTTTGTTGATCACCAGCAGATCGGATTGCGTGATGCCGGGACCGCCTTTCCGCGGCACCTTGTCGCCACCGGCGACGTCAATCACATAAATGGTGTAATCGGCCAGCTCTCGGCTGTATTGAGCGGCGAGATTGTCTCCGCCGCTCTCGACGAAGAGCAGCTCCGGCCGCACCTTTTCCATGAGCTGATCGAGCGCGAGCAGGTTATGGCTGATGTCCTCGCGAATGGCAGCGTGCGGGCAGCCGCCGGTTTCCACCGCGCGGATGCGCTCGGAGGGCAGCGCTTGGTTGCGAACCAAGAATTCGGCATCCTCGCGAGTGAAGATGTCGTTGGTGACGACGCCGAGACTGTACCGGTCGCGCAGCGCTCGGCAAAGCGCGAGCAGAAGCGCCGTTTTGCCGCTGCCGACCGGTCCGCCAATTCCTATCGTGAACGCCCGCGCCGAATAATCCCGCGCCAGTGGAGCCGCGCGGGCGGCAAAGTGGCCGGGGTGCGCCATCTGGTCGTGACGGTGCTCGTGCTCGTGACCGTGGTGGTGCTCATGCTCGTGGTTGTCGTTTTGCGCCTGACCGTGCGGCACGTGCTCATGTTCCGGGCGACGTTCGTTTTCGCTCAAGTAGTCATGCTCGTGCATCGATTCCCTCAGGACTGAAACATCCGTGAATACAGCCGGTCGTGCATTGAACCAAACAGGTCGGCGAGCGGCGCGGTTTGCGCCAGCGAATCCTCGCCAAGGCCGGCGCAAGTCTCAAGGACGTTGTCCATCGCCGGCCCAAGCTCGTACAGCATTCTCTGCGCCTGGTGCGTGCCAATGAGCCCCAGCCGCACGCCGGCGAACAGAAGACCTCGAAGCGCAAACGAGAGAAACAACTGCTGCGCTTCGAGCCGATCGACCGCCAGGCTCTTGAGCACCGCACCGAAGAGCGGAGCGTGATGACAGTGCAGCCGATCCGGGCGGATGCTGGCGCGGAGCGCCGATAAATGCTCGGGGAAAATGCGCGTACAGGTGTCCAGGAAGGCACGGCCTTGGGTGCGGCTGGCGCGATTGGCGACCCGGTTGGATAGGAATGCGTCGGCGCGAGCGTCGAGTCGAGGAACCTGCGCGGGATCGTCATGCGCAGCAGCGAGGAGCGGCAGCCCGAAGTGCCCCACCTGCCACAGCGCATCGCGCAAGAAGCGCGCGAGCTCCTCGAGACCCGCCAGCTCTCCCATCTGCGCCATGACCTCCAGTCCTCCGGAATGGGCGAAGCCACCGGTGGGCAATCCGGAGTCTGAAAGCTGAAGCAAGAGCCAGGGAATCTTCATCGTTCTCAAAAAAGCGCGTATCGCTGCGCAAGCGGAAGGCGCGTCGCCGGCTCACAGCGAAGGAGCTGGCCGTCCGCGCGAACCTCGTAGGTCTCGGGGTCGACGGCAATGACAGGAAGGGCGTCGTTTAGTTTCATGTCGCGCTTGCCGAGGCTGCGGCAACCGCGAACGGCGGAAAGCTGCTTGGCGAGCCCGAGCTTGTGGACCGCGCCGTCGGCGATCGCTCGACGGGACACGAAGGCGAGAGTGGTCGCCCCCGTCGCTCGCCCCATGGCGCCAAACATTGGGCGCATGTAGATCGGCTGTGGCGTGGGGATGGACGCCCCGGGGTCTCCCATCTGCGACCAGGCGATGAAACCTCCCTTGATCACCACCTCCGGCCGGATGCCGAAGAACGCCGGCCGCCAGAGGACGAGATCGGCGAGCTTGCCCGTTTCCACCGAGCCGATTTCGTGCGCCATGCCGTGCGAGATCGCCGGGTTGATGGTGTACTTTGCGACGTACCGGCGGATGCGAAGATTGTCGCAGTCCCCTCTTTCGTCACTCAACCGGCCGCGTTGCTCTTTCATCTTGGCCGCGGTCTGCCAGGTGCGGGTGATCACTTCGCCGACGCGCCCCATCGCCTGGCTGTCGCTGGAGAGCATGCTGATCGCACCGAGGTCGTGGAGGATGTCCTCCGCAGCGATTGTTTCACCGCGGATGCGGCTCTCGGCAAATGCGACGTCCTCGGGAATCTCCCGGTCGAGGTGATGGCAGACCATCAACATGTCGAGGTGCTCGTCGAGCGTGTTGACGGTGAAGGGCCGGGTCGGATTGGTCGAGCTGGGCAACACGTTCCGCTCGCCGCAGACGCGGATGATGTCTGGAGCGTGGCCGCCGCCGGCGCCCTCCGAGTGATAGGTGTGAATGGTTCGCCCCTTGAACGCGGCGATCGAATCATCGACGTACCCGGACTCGTTCAGCGTGTCGGTGTGAATCGTGACTTGAACATCCTCGCCCTCGGCGACGCCGAGGCAGCAGTCGATCGCCGCCGGCGTCGTCCCCCAGTCTTCATGCAGCTTGAGGCCAATCGCGCCGGCACGGATCTGCTCCAGCAATCCTTGGGGAAGGGAAGTGTTGCCTTTGCCGGTGAAGCCGATGTTGAGCGGCAGATCGTCGGTCGCTTGCAGCATGCGGGCGATGTTCCATGAGCCTGGAGTGCAGGTGGTGGCGTTGGTCCCGGTGGCTGGTCCAGTGCCGCCTCCGACCCAGGTGGTGATCCCGCTGGCGATCGCGTCAAACGCTTGCTGCGGCGAAATGAAATGAATGTGCGTGTCGACGCCGCCGGCGGTGGCGATCAGCCCCTCTGCCGCGATCGCCTCGGTGGTGACGCCGACGATCATCCCGGGAGTCACCCCCGCCATCACGTCGGGGTTGCCGGCCTTGCCGATCCCGGCGATTCGCCCGTTCTTGATGCCGATGTCCGCTTTGACGATGCCCATCCAGTCGATGATCAGCGCATTGGTAATCACGCAGTCGAGCGCTTCGGCGTCGCTCGCGCCGGCCATCTGTCCCATCCCGTCGCGCAACACCTTCCCGCCTCCGAACTTGCATTCGTCGCCGTAGACGGTGTGGTCGCGCTCGACTTCGGCGATCAAGTTCGTATCAGCGAGCGCCACGCGGTCGCCGCGAGTCGGGCCAAACATGTCGGCGTAGTGGCGTCGGTCAATTGAGCGGCTCATGCCTTTTCCTCTCGGTGCGCGAATTCTTTCTTTTCGACATTGGCCATCGCCCGCGCTTTGTTCTCACTGGTCAGCGGGCCGTCGGCGAGTGCGTTTCCGCCTCGGGCGACCCGGGCGCCCGCCAGAGCGACGAGCTGAACCGTTTTGAGCTGCCCGGGCTCGAAGCGAACAGCGGTCCCGGCGGGAATATCAAGGCGCATCCCGTACGACTTGCCGCGATCAAAGGAAAGCGCGCGGTTCGTTTCGAAGAAGTGGTAGTGGCTCCCGACCTGGATCGGCCGATCGCCGGTGTTGGTCACTGCAAGAGACACCCATGCGCGGCCCTCGTTCAGGACGATCTCGCCCGGCGGCGACAGCACCTCGCCGACCGGCGGTCGATCGGCTGGCTCCGCGAGGCGCGCGCGCTCCGGCACGGGGAGGAAACTGCCGTACAGGGCGAGCGTCAGGTCTCCGTGTTCCGCCACAATGGGATGGTGCACTGTGACCAGCTTGGTCCCGTCAGGGAACGTGCCCTCCACCTGGACCTCGGTCACCAGCTCGGCAACGCCGTCCATCACCTCGGCTCGGCCGAGCAAGCGGCGGCCCCGGTCCATCAGCTGCGCCACGCTGTGGCCATCGCGGATGAATTCCAAAAGCTGTGCCGCAATCAGCGCCACCGACTCTGGATAGTTGAGCCGCAGCCCGCGGGCGAGGCGCTTTTGCGCGAGAAAGCCGGCGCCGTGAAGGACCAACTTGTCGATCTCTCGGGGGGTCAGGTGCATGGTGAGCCTCCTTTGCTGGCTAATTTCGCCGCGTCCATGGATCATCTCCTAGCAACAGAGGAAGAAAGCTGAGGTGCCTTCGAATCGATCGCAGCGCGTCTTCCAGCGAAAGCGAGGCCATTCGAACAAGCAAGGCATCTTGGCCGAGCGCATTGGCTGACTCGATCAGCGTCGAGCGGGCAGTGGCGGGCAACTGCTGGAGCTCGTCGCGTAGCGCATCGTAGTAGGTTCGGAGTCGCTCGCCGGCGAGCAGCAGTGTAGCCAGGACTTCGAAGCGGCCGAAGCGCTCAGCCATCGGGCCGTGCCGAGGATCGAGGAGCACGCTCTCGGCGAGTACCACGCGCTCCCCCATTCGCAGCGTCAGCTCGGCCGCGTATCGCTTGAACGCCCAGCGCTCGCCTCGGGCGGTGCGGCCGGCAACTAAGATGTCGGCGAGCACGAGAGCCCCTTTCGGCGCGACGGCAATCTCGGTGCGCTGGCTGTAGCAAGCGTCCGCAAAACACACGGTGGGATCCGGCAGGACTGCGAGCAATGCGCCGTCTTTGACCTCCGCAGTCAGCTCGGTGTGGCAGCCGCGAGGTGAGCGGTACACCCGCGTCTCTCCCTGCGTGGAGAGCACAGCGGCAGCACCGGTCTCGACCTCGATGTGAAGCCGAACGCGATCGTCGTCGACAAGCCCGCCGCCGAGCGTGCTGGTGTACGCCCACGCCGCGTGGCCGTGATTGCGCGGCGTCAAAATGCGAAGGGGGCTCGTTGCAAAGCAACCGCGGACAACGCTCCGCGATCCGACCTTTTGAACCCACAGTCGTGCCGGCGAGCCTTTCGCTCGCGCTTCGCGCGCCGTCGGCCCGCGCTGTTCGGCGGCGACGTTCATGCAGACCTCAAGTGGCGAGAGCAAACGCATCTTCAAAGCGCCAGATAGCGGCGCACCTCATCAGGTCGCAAGTCTGCAATCGGTCCGCGTTCGACCACCGAGCCGCGCGAAAAGATGGCGTATTGCTGAGCGAGTGAGAGCGCGAAGTCCAGGTACTGTTCGACGAGCAGGATGGTAATGCCTCGCTCGAGCAGAAGATGCAAAACGCGCTCGATCTCTTTGATGATCGATGGCTGGATACCCTCGGTAGGCTCGTCTAGAAGCAGCAGCTTTGGTCTCCCAACCAGCGCTCGGGCGATCGCCAGCTGCTGTTGCTGGCCGCCCGAAAGATTTCCGCCTGGCCGCGAGCGCATTGCCTTCAGACCGGGGAAGAGCGCTTCCAGATTATGCTCCGGCTCAGGTTGGCGTTCGTCGCCGGCGGCTGCTTGCCCAACCAGGAGGTTCTCGCCCACGGTAAGGCGCGGGAAGATTTCCCGGCCCTGGGGCACGTAGCCAATTCCGAGCCGCGCGCGCTGGTAGGGCCGAAGGGAAGTAATGTCCCGACCGGAGAAGATCACCGAGCCGGATCGAACAGGCAACATGCCCATCAGGCAGCGAAGAAGCGTGGTCTTTCCCACGCCATTGCGCCCCAACAGCGCGGTGCACTCGCCCTGCCGCACCTCGAGATCCACGCCCCGAAGGGTGTGACTTCCGCCGTAGAACTGATTCAGCCCACGAATCTCCAGCATTCAGCGCCCCAGATAGACCTCGATCACGCGCGGGTTCTTGCGCACCTCTTCCATGTTCCCTTCCGAGAGCACCTTGCCCTCGTGCAGCACGGTGACTTTGCGGGCGATGCTCTCGACGAAGTGCATGTCGTGCTCGACCACCACCAGCGAGTGCTTGCCGGCGAGCGATTGGAACAGCTCGCCAGTTCGCGCCGTCTCCTCGTCGGACATTCCCGCCACCGGCTCGTCGAGGAGGAGCAGCTTCGGCTCCTGAACGAGCAGCATGCCTATTTCCAGCCACTGCTTCTGGCCATGCGAGAGCAGGTCTGCTTTGCGACCCGCGTGCTCGCGAAGGCCAATCAGCTCTAACATCTCCTCGATCCGGCTCCTTTGATCAGCGGTCAGCCTCGCCCCCAGCGTATGGAAGACGCCCTTGCTGGTCTTCATCGCCAGCTCGAGGTTTTCGAAAACGGTGTGGTTGCGAAAGACGGTGGGTTTCTGGAATTTGCGACCGATGCCGGCGTGCGCGATGTCCGTCTCAGACATTCGCGTGAGGTCATTGGCTTCGCCGAACAGCGCTTCGCCTTCGTCCGGCCGGGTCTTTCCGGTGACCACGTCCATCATCGTGGTTTTGCCCGCGCCGTTGGGACCGATGACGCAGCGCAGCTCGCCAGGCTCGACGATGAGAGACAGGCTGTCGAGCGCCTTGAAGCCGTCGAACGTAACAGTTACGCCGTTGAGGTACAGCACGGGTCCGCCGAAACCGTCGAGGTTCATGGCTTGGACACTCGGGCCAGCGTGCCGACGATGCCGCCGGGCTTGGACACTCGGGCCAGGCTGCCGACGATGCCGCCGGGCAAGAATCGGGTCACCAGAATGAACAGCAGGCCCAGCGCGTAGAGCCACAGCTCGGGCACCGCCGCAGTCAGCCAGCTCTTGGCGCCGTTGACCAGCGCCGCCCCCAGAATCGGACCGATCAGCGTGCCCCGGCCGCCGATGGCGACCCAGATGGCGATCTCGATCGAGTTGGAAGGCGACATTTCGCTCGGGTTGATGATCCCGACTTGCGGAACGTAGAGCGCACCGGCGATGCCGCAGATGACTGCGGACACTGTCCAGACGAAGAGCTTGTAGCGAACCGGATCGTATCCACAGAATCGCAGGCGACTTTCCTCGTCGCGAATGGCGGTGAGCACTCGCCCCAGCTTCGAACGAACGATGAAGCGGCAAAGCAGCAGCGCGAGAAGAAGAACGGTGGCGGTGAGGACATACAGGCCCACCTTTGTTCGAGGGTCCGCGATCGGCAGCCCGAGAATTCGCTTGAAGTCGGTGAATCCGTTGTTGCCGCCAAAACCAGTGCCGTTGCGAAAGAACAGCAGCATGAAGGCATAGGTCAACGCTTGGGTCATGATCGAAAAGTAGACGCCTCGGATCCGCGAGCGAAAAGCGAAGAAACCGAAGATGAGCGCGAGCAACCCGGGCGCCAGCACGACGAGCGTCGAGGCCCACCAGAAGCGGTCCGAGCCGCGCCAGTACCAGGGCAGCTCCTTCCAGTCGAGGAACACCATGAAGTCGGGGAGAGGGCTTTGGTAGACGCCCTCCAGTCCGATGGAGCGCATCAGGTACATACCCATCGCGTAGCCGCCAAGAGCGAAGAAGAGGCCGTGCCCCAGGCTCAAGATGCCGGTGTAGCCCCAGATGAGATCCATCGCCAGGGCGACGATCGCGTAGCAGAGGATTTTCCCGAACAGCGCGACGTAGTAGTCCGAGAAGTGCAAAACACTTCCGCGAGGCACGGCAAGATTGAGCAGCGGCACGACAACGACGAGCGCGCCGTAAACCGCCCCGATCGCGAGAAGGGCTTTGCGCGGGTAGAGCTGCCGGAGCGTCTCAAGCACGGCGTTCTTCAAGTATCTTCGGCAGCGCGCCCCCTCGGCGCGAACAGCCCGCGCGGGCGCCGTTGAATGAAGAGGATGACGAAGACCAGGACGGTGATCTTGGCGAGGACCGCGCCAGCGTACGGCTCCAGAAGCTTGTTGACCTGCCCCAGCCCGATGGCGGCAATCACCGTGCCCGCGAGTTGACCGACGCCGCCCAGAACCACCACCATGAATGAGTCGACGATGTACCCTTGGCCGAGCTCAGGGCCGACATTGCCGATCTGCGAGAGCGCGCATCCGCCAAGCCCGGCGATTCCAGATCCCAGCGCGAAAGCGAACATGTCCACCCAGGGCGTCGTGACCCCGAGCCCAGAGGCCATGGTGCGGTTTTGCATCACCGCGCGGACGAAGAGGCCGAGTCTCGTGCGCGTGAGCAGAAGCCAGACGACGAACAGCACAATCGCAGCAAAACCGAGAATGGCGATTCGGTTGTACGGAAGCACCAACCCCGACATCACCCTCACCCCGCCGGACATCCAGACGGGATTGGTCACCTCGACATTCTGCGCTCCGAAGAGCAGGCGCACGGATTGGATGAGCAGCAAGCTCACGCCCCAAGTGGCGAGGAGGGTTTCCAGAGGACGGCCGTACAAAGCGCGCACGACTGTCCTCTCGAGCACCAGACCGACGATTCCAGCGACGAGGAACGCGGCCGGGGCCGCTGCGACGAGATACCAGGCAAACGCGCCGGGAAAATGATTTCGAAAGACGGTCTGCGCGACATAGGTGGTGTAGGCGCCGATCATCAGCAGCTCTCCGTGCGCCATGTTGATCACGCCCATCAGCCCGAAGGTGATCGCGAGCCCCAGGGCAGCGAGCAGCAAAATGCTGCCCAGGCTCAGACCTCCGAAAATCCATCCCACCACCTCTGCCAGATGCAGCGATCCGTCGATGCTTTCGATGCCCCGTTCGAGCGCCTCGCGAATCGCGGGGTCCGTCTCGACGCCCGGCTCGCTGGGGCTGCGACCCAGGCGCTGCAGCAGGAGCCTTTTGTTGCGAGTGCTCGGGGCTCGCCGAAGCACGTCGATCGCGGCGAGCCTCTTTTCCCGATCCGGGCTGGACAACATGAGCCCGGCCTGAATCGAGCGAAGCAAGTCTTTTACCTGCGCGTTCTTTTCCTGGCCGAGCGCTCGCTCCACCGTCGGCAGTACCTCCTCGTCCGCGCTGTCCTGAAGATCGCGCGCCGCGGCCAGGCGTTCCGACACGCTGGGCACGAACAGCCCGAGGGCGGCGAGCGCCCGTTCCAAATTGCGGCGCACGCGGTTGTTGATCGAGACTTTCTCCAATTCGCCGGCGGCGGTGACTGACTCTCTGGTGATCGGATCGAGCAGCGCGCCGCCTTCCTCGATGACGATTTGCTTCTCGCCAGCGATCGACAGCCTGCCGTCCAACAGGGCGCGCAGGACCGGGATGAGGTCGGCATCACCTTTGGCGAGCGCTTCGTTGATCGCTTCGAGCTTTGCCGAAGCATCGCCGCGGGCCAGCTTCTCGACGATCGCGGGGTCAGCGGCGGCCGCGGCGGAGGCAGCGAACGACGTCAACGCGAAAGCGAGCAAGCTCATGAAGCGCACTTCGAGCGCTCCTTAGCGGATCGCGAGAATCGGCGCCATGCTTTTCCAATGACCGCCCGACATTTTTGTATCTCATTGCTTCAAATCCCCACAAAAGCGTATCTGCGATCAGCCGCGCAATTGCGGCGAAGCTCGCGGGGAGCCCCGGCTTCACTCTTGGATCTGGACCCCGAGCTGGAACGAGGTTGAGCTCTGTGACTGCGGCGGGTTGATATTCTGGACTACGAGTGCGAGGCGCGTTTTGTGTCCGTCGATGATGTAGTTGATCCCGCCGTCGATGATCTTCGTCGCGTCGCCGCCGGTCGGATTCGACTGGGTGTAGCGTCCCATCGGTTGCAGCTGGCCGATCCCGATCCTTGTTGCAATGAGATAGCTCGCCAAGGCGAAGAAGCTCCAGCCCTGACTGCCCTTGTTGAAGTTGTAGTAGGCACCTTCGATCGTCAGCGTGTCGCCCCCTCCGATCGGCAGTCGCTTCTCGGCGAGAAGATCGATATTGAAGCCCAGCAAGTCCCTCTTGTCGGTCGGCGATACCACCGCGCCCATCTGCTGGAATTGGATGGCTCCGCCAAGCGCCAGGACGTCCTTCGCTCCGTAGTAGGTGCTGCTGTTGTAGTAGCCAGGCTCTGGGTCCAAAAAATTGAAGGTGAGCCTGCCGGCGTAGATTCCCTGATCGGCCGGTGTGGCTGGGTTGGTGGTGAAGAACCCCGCTTGGTACTTGAAGCGGCCCTGGCCCACCTGACCCCAGAGCGCCGCGCCATCGGCTCGCCCGGCATAGATCGAGGGGTAAGCGTTTACGCTCGGGAAGTTCCACGCGTTCTGGTAGTACGGCCCGCTTAGATTTGCTCTGTCCGAGGGCGGCAGAAAGCGTCCAAACCAGACATTGAACAACTCATCGGGTTCGAACTTGGCGACCGCGTCAAGCACGTGAATGCGACCGAGGTCGCTGTTGTTGAGGTCGAGATTCCCCTCGAACTTGAGGAAGGGAAGGACCTGGCCACTGATGTACGGTCGAACGTCCAGCGTGGTGATGCCCACGCTGTTGGGCTGGTTGCCGGTAGTGCCGGTGCTTGAGCCGTAGGCGGTGTAGCCGCCCCCGGCGCGAAGGCCAACGCCGTAGCTGAGCGTCTTGTCACCGGCTGCATGCGCGGCGCCGGAAAAAATCCCGGCCAGCAAAACCATCGGACACACGACGGCCAACCATGCTTCCTTTTTCATTCGGTTCTCCACTGGGTTCAGAGCTACAAAGCTCGGATCGCCGCAGACGCGCGCGTCCCCGAGAGGACGCGCGGCATCAGTGACCTGCTACGAGCCGATCGGCTCGGCCTACGCGCTGCTGAAAGAAGGAACCTGGAGATCTACATCTCTGCCCGTTTTTCGTTCCCTGCGACGAATGGGCTCCAGGGTTGCGCGCGGATGGTCTTGTCCGTCTTCCAAACCACGTCGAATTGCCCGTTCGCCTGCACTTCGCCAATCATCACCGGCTTCCAGAGGTGATGGTTCTTCTCGTCCATCTTCAGCGTGTAGCCCGACGGCGCGGCGAAGGTTTGACCCGACATCGCTTTGCGAACCGCGTCCACCGACGTGGTTCCGGCCTTCTTCACGGCCTGCGCCCACATGTGGATGCCGACGTAGCTCGCTTCCATGGGATCGTTGGTCACGCGCGTATCGCCCCCGGGAAGCTTGTTCTTCTTCACGTATGCCTTCCACTTGGCGATGAAGTCTGCGTTCGCCGGATTCTTCAGCGACATGAAATAGTTCCACGCTGCGAGATGGCCGACGAGTGGCTTGGTATCGATCCCGCGCAGCTCCTCCTCACCGACGGAGAAGGCGATCACCGGAATATCCGTTGCCTTGAGCCCTTGATTCCCTAGCTCTTTGTAGAAGGGCACGTTGGAGTCCCCATTGATGGTGGAGATCACCGCGGTTCGCCCACCGGCGCCGAAGCTCTTAATTTGCGCCACGATGGTCTGGTAGTCGTTGTGCCCGAAGGGCGTATAGATCTCCTGGATGTCGCTCTCGGGAATTCCCTTCTTCTTGAGGAAGGCCCGGAGAATCTTATTCGTCGTTCGCGGATACACGTAATCCGTTCCGAGCAGGAAGAAACGCGTCGCGCCGCCACCCTCCTTGCTCATCAGGTATTCCACCGCAGGTATCGCCTGTTGGTTCGGAGCCGCACCGGTGTAGAAGACGTTTTGCGATAGCTCCTCGCCCTCGTATTGCACCGGGTAGAAGAGCAAGCCGTTCAGCTCCTCGAACACCGGCAGCACCGACTTTCGAGAGACCGAGGTCCAGCAGCCAAACACCGCGGCCACCTTGTCCTTGGTTAGCAGTTGGCGAGCCTTCTCAGCGAAGAGCGGCCAGTTCGACGCAGGATCGACGACGATGGGTTCGATTTGCTTGCCCAGCACGCCGCCCTTGGCGTTGATCTCCTCGATCGCCATCAGGGAGACGTCCTTGAGCGAGGTTTCACTGATCGCCATCGTGCCGGAGAGCGAGTGCAGGACGCCAACCTTGACTGTCTCGGCCGCTTGAGCGGGCGCGAGGGCGAAGATACAGCCGATGACAGCAAACGCGCGTGCCACAGAGGGTGGGATCTTCATTTTTCCTCCAATTGGTTTGGCTGCGCACCATTCACGAAGCATGCCGCCCACGGCTAAGCGAGTCAGCTTCGGCGCGAAATCGGCGAATGCTCCTCTGGGTAGCGACACTTGGAGCACTCAGGTCGAGCAAATCTGCCTGGGTTAAGTAGGTCGCTTGTATTAGACAATTTCGTCAGAGCAGCAAGCAAACTGCGACAAAATTGTATCCAAACTGTGTCGAAAGCGTGTCGCGTCCTTGGGTCAGCGCGCGGGAGTTTAGAGAGGGAAGGGCGAAAGCGGTGGAATCGTTCCCTCGGGAAGCGCTGTGCGCGCGACATTCATCACCATCGCCGTCAGTGTGTAGTAACCCTGAAGGACGACTAGCTCGATGATGCTCTGTTCGCCAAACCGGGCGAGCGCGCGTCCGTAGGTTTCATCACTGACCCGTTTGTTATGGTGTAGCTCACCGCAGAGCTCGTAGACGATTTCCTCGTCCTCGCTCATGTCTCTGGGGCGGCGGCCCTCGGCGATCGCCTGCACGAGAGCGGGCTTGAGGCCTCGCTCGAGCGCGATCGCGTGATGGTGGTGCCACTCGAATTGTTGCGTCCACTCTCGCGCGACGATCAGGATGGCGAGCTCACTGAGCTTTTGCGGCAGAACGCCCTGATACCTGAGGTACTCCCCGGTCTTTTGCAAACGGCGCATCAGCTCCGGGCTGCGGAGCAACGGCACGAACGGCCCATACACGGCGCCGCGCGGGCCGGAAGCGATTTCATCGTACGCTTGCTTTTGTGCTGCGGTCATCTTGTCGCGAGGAATCTCCGGCAGGCGATCGATTGGCGTCATGTCTTCCTCCGGTGAGGCCGTTGGAGTAGCTCAGCCGACGATCGACGCCAAGCCAATTCGCCATGCTCGGCGTGGACAGAGGCGATTCGTGGGAACACCCTCGGCGCTATTGCGATTTTCGATTCATCGGCTCGGCCTGCGCGGGATGCAGCGCGCGTCGAGCGATTGCAAGCCGCGGCTCCGGGATCCCAATGCGGCCAGGATCCCGGTGATTGTCCCTTTCGGGCGGTCAATCGTCGCAGTGCGCGAAATACTCCTTGTCGTCATGCCACCAATAGTTTGACTTTGAAGCGGGTAACGCAGAGAGCAGGCGGTGCTTTGGCTCCTCTTTAACCGCGCTCTGCAGGGCTTCGGGTTCGAAGGGCGCCATGAGCTCTGGAATTGTATACAGTCGGCCGTTCTTCATCACGCTTTGAACGTTCGCCAGATCTGCGATGTTCTGCAGCGGATCTCCGTCGATGAAAACAAGATCGGCGAGCTTGCCCGGTCCAAGCGTGCCGAGATCGTCCTCCACGCCGAATACCCTGGCGGGCCAACGGGTAGCTGTCTGCAGCGCCTCGTACGGCGCCAAGCCAAAGTGTACCTGCGAACGCAAATTGAAGTGCAGCGCGAGCCCCGGGTTGTCGAGTGGCGAGTCCGTGCCGGCGAGCGCGATTCCACCCCCGCGCAGAATGTTTCTTACCGTCGCTTCTTCCTTCTCCAGGCTGTCCAGGGAGACGGTGGGATCGCTGGTAAGGATGCCCTGAAGCTTCGCCCGCAGATTCACTATCTCCCAGGGCGGGTAGAGGATTTGGATTCGCTGGTCGTCGACAAATCCGGGATCCTCCCGGAGGAGCACCTCGTTGAAAGTCGTCGAGGTATCGTGCGCTCCGGAAAGTCGGAACAGGTCGATCATGTCCCGATAGCTGACCCCGGCGCCTGAGCGGGTGTATGCGAAACCTAGCCGCGTAGTCGCGCTGACGTGCGACTGCCCATCCATTCCGTTCGCCAATCCCGGGAGCATATAGTGCGAGCTGGTCCATACGCCCATCTGGTCGTGAACTGCTCTCGCCACCCTGGCCTGCATCTCGTGCGGAAGGCGAACGTAAGTCTTGACCATGTCGTACTCAAGCGCCCGCCCACGCGACAGCTGGTGTTGCATGGCATCCTCCGTCGTGGTGGGGCGCATGAAGTTGTAGAAAAGGCGCTCGCCGTCGAGCGCTTCGCCGGTCGCAAAGAGCCTGGGGCCGACGCGACTGCCAGAGGCGAGTGATTCGCGGCCCTCGACGCCTCGATACGCTGGATCCCCGACCGAGTGCAAAGTGGTTACGCCGTAGGACAGCCAAAGCCGGCCGAGGCGATCGCCAAACGGCTTGCCGCTGATCATTTGATGAGTGTGCGACTCCCAGAGGCCGGGAATGACGGTCAGCTTCGATGCATCGATGTAGCTCGCGTGGCTGTGGGGCCGATCGCGGTGCGGTTCGATGCTCGCGATTCGATTGGCGACCACCACGATGTCCACGTCACGAAGCACTTGCGGGCCGACTCCTTGCCAGAGCTTTCCAGCGCGAATGATGGTTCGCCCGCGCGGCTTATCCTGTCGCCAATCAAGTTGCAGCGGGACCGTCCGCTGCCGAGAACCAGTTCGGGATACCAGGCGCAGCCTGTCGTTCGAAAGATAGAGTAGCTGCTGCGAGTCGCCGCTCCAGGTCGGAGCCGCGGTTGGCTCGTTCGTGAGCTGTTGGGCCGGACCGGTCGGCTCACCGCTTGGGTCCACCGGCAACACCCAAAGCACCTCATCCATCACAAATGCCAATTCGGAGCCATCGGGAGACCAAACTGGTCCGTCATCGCCGCGGGTGCTCGTAGACTTGAACGGCATCGGCTCCCGATAGGTAAGCTCGCCGGTTTCGAGGTCTACCGTGAGGAATTGACTGGTGCCCTCGCGGAAGCGGCTGGTGTATGGCTTCAGCGCGGCCAGCGAGACGTGTTTGCCGTCGGATGACCAAGTCGGCCGACTTGGCGCAAACAGGTCCGGAGTGATGCGGCGGACATCGCCGGTCGTCAGATCGAGGGTGAACGTGCCGCTAAATCCCGTTGCTGGACCGCTTTGATCCTGAAAGGCGAGCATGTTGCCATCCGGCGACCATGCGGCTCCAACCTCGGCGCCCGGCAACGACGTGAGGCGCCGCTCCCGCCCGGAGGCGACTTCCAAGGCGTATATGTCCTGGGTGCCGGCCTTGTCCGAGGAATATGCGATCCATCTGCCGTCGGGCGACCAGGCCGGGTCGGTTTTGAAGTATCCATCGGCGGTTATCTGCCGGGGCCTGCCGCCGATTTCCATCAGCCAAAGCTCATTCAGGGCTTCGAAGACCACGCGCCTGCCGTCCGGGGACAGCGCAGGGCTGACAATCCCTTTCACGGGGCGAGGCCTGGTGGAATCGAAGTCGAATGTCTTGCGGACGTAAGGCGGGCGACTGAGCAGGAATTGCGCTTCAAACGAAACTTCCGCCGTGTCGCCGTTGTCTATGTTTGTGATTCGGATCTTCCCGTCCGCGGTGTAAAGCACCTCACTCTGCGAAAGCCACTGCACCGGAAAGGGAAAGACATCATTGAACGGCGCGACCTGTTTACCGAAGATCTTGAGCTGGCTCTTGTTGTCTTTGAAATAAATGTATGCGATCTGCGATCCGTCGGGCGACCAGGACGGCGAGTTCACACGGGCGAGCGGGTCACCAGGAACAACGGTGCGCCGCTCGCCGGCGGCATTGATAACATCAATGGTGTTTCCATTGGCACTTCCATTCACGAAGGCGATCTCAGAACCATTGGGCGACCAGGCCGGCTCGAATTCCTCGGCCGTGCCCGAAGTCCGCTGCGTGAGATTGCCGCTGGCAATGTCGAGCACCCAGACCTCGTAACGTCGAGTGCCGTCCGTAGCCAGCCCGCGATCTGAAGAGAAGGCGATCCGCGTACCGTCCGGGGAAAAACGCGGCTCGCGATCATCGTAGTGCCCGTCAGTGAGCTGCCGGGCGCCGCTTCCATCGGGATTCATCGTCCAGATGTGGAATGTGCCGCCGGCATACGCCTCAAAGGCAACCTGGTTGCCGGTGGGCGACCAATCGGGTCGCGCGGGTTCGAGAAAATCGACGGTGAGCCGAGTGGCGGTCCCGCCGCCGATCGGCACAGACCAGAGCACGCCCTGCAGATCCATGATGATCGTGCCATGGTCCGGGGAGAGGGTGGCCGCGATGTTGGTACCCTCGGTTACCGTAATCGCCTGGGTCACTCCGGCATTGTTTGGCGCGCTCGTCGCCAATGAAGTCGCGCTTAACAGCGTCGCTGCAATCCAAACCGCGACGTCCCTGCTCCGGGTTCGACCACTTTGCCAGACTTTCATTGGAGCCCCCTTTGCAATGGCTGTGGGGTCTGCAGCTACCGTGGCTTGCCATTCGAAACAAACGAAATTGCCGCCCGCAGTGAGATGGTCGACAGGACGACGCGATGGTCGCTCACGCCACAACACTGTTCCAAGGTCGACAACAATGGTTTGGCGACCGATGAAATTATTACTACTCGCTTTGATTTGCGGGGCGCATCTCTAAACACTTATCGATCGCGTATGGATCGCTACCGACGCACAGTTTGATCGACTTGCGGCGGGCGTGCCTCGATCTTTACTTTGCCGAGATGTGAAGAAGGGCCTTCGATGATCGGAAGACCAGATCATACCGTCGGGTCCGAGCGTCGAGTCGCCGTGGCTTGCATGCACGGCGACACGGACGACCTGGGCGCCAACCATGAGGTTCGGTTCCGGCGCTGCCGAGCTTGCGGCAGCGTGCTGGTGCTTCAAGGTGAGCGCGCGTGGGTGATTCCCCCGGTAGCGGCCACCAGATCACCAAGACGCGTATAGAGGCCTTGCGTTTGAGCGAAGAAATGGTAGCGCGGCCCAGCGTTCAGGCCGTTATCTAGCCCTCATGCACGGGTTGCGCTTCGACGAGCACTACATTGAGCGCAGGTCGATTCCGAATGGAAGCACGCTGGTGCTGCGACTGGTGCGGCCCAGCGATACTGCGTTGCTGCTCCGTGGGTTCGAGCGCCTCTCGATCGAATCGCGCTACCGCCGCTTCTTCACGCCCAAGAAGGCTCTTTCGCCGGTCGAGGTCAAGTACTTTACCGACTGCGACGGGATCAATCATTTTGCAATCGGCGCCTTGGTCGAGCGCGCGGACGGCAGCGAAGAGGGCGTGGGCGTCGCGAGGTTCGTACGGGTGCCCGCGGATCCGCTTGCAGCCGAGGCCGCACTTACGGTCATCGACGACTGCCAGCACAAAGGGATCGGACGCATGCTCCTGGAGCGATTGCTCGCCGCCGCGGCGGAGCGCGGCCTTCGCGAGCTGCGGTTCTCGGTGCTGGCGGCCAACGGTTCGATGCTGGACCTTCTGCGTAGGTTCGAACCACCGACCGGGCGCCGTCTCCAGTCACAGCCTGGCAGAGGTGAGGTTGAGTTCATAATGCCCGTGCAGGCACCGAAGGAGCCAGCGGTGCAGCGTGCGGAAGCCTCCGTGGGCTGAGGGCGCTTCGGTCTCGCCTCCTTGCCGCACTTCGTATAGAAGCGCAGAGCTTGCACCCCGCGGGGACGCATGGCTCAGCTCGTCGTGGACAAAGTCTTGCTTCGATTCGGCGGGGTCACTGCGCTGCACAACGTCAGCTTCGAGATCGAGCAAGGAACGATTCAGGCGCTGATTGGGCCAAACGGCGCGGGGAAGACGAGCATGCTCAATTGCATCAGCGGCGTGTATCGCCCGCAGCGAGGCTCGATTCGATTCGAAGGCCGCGATCTGAACAGGCTGGCGCCGCATCGGCGTACCCAGCTGGGATTGGCGCGGACGTTCCAGAACATCGCACTGTTCAAGGGGATGACGGTTCTCGATAACTTGTTGATCGGCCGCCATTGCCATCAGCGCGAGGGTATTTTGCGCGGCGGGCTGTACTACGGTTGGGGGGAGCGCGAGGAAATCGCACAGCGAAAGATCGTCGAAGAGATCATCGACTTCCTCGAGATCCAGAGCATCCGGAAGAAAGTCGTCGGCACCTTGGCCTATGGCCTGCAGAAGCGGGTCGAGCTGGCGCGTGCCTTGGCCCTGGAACCGAAGCTGCTGTTGCTCGACGAGCCGATGGCGGGAATGAACGCAGAAGAGAAGGAAGACATGGCCCGCTTCATTATCGATATCAACGAGGGACGCGAGATCACCATTCTGATGATCGAGCACGACATGGGCGTGGTCATGGACCTTTCCCACCGCGTCTGCGTCCTGAGCTTCGGCGAGAAGATCGCCGACGGCGTGCCTGAGGAAGTTCAGCAGAATCAAGCCGTGCAATCGGCTTATCTCGGCGAGGCAACCGTCCCGCTGAAAAGTGCACCGGCCTAAGCCGCGATGGAACTGCGCGACAGCCAAGATACCTTCCCGAAGCTGCTGGTCGAAAATGCGAAGCGACTGGGTAACAAGGTTGCCCTTCGCGAGAAGGAGTTCGGGATTTGGCAGTCCTTCACCTGGAACGAATATCAGGAGCGAGTGCGCGATTTTTCACTCGGCCTGCTCGAGCTCGGCATGCAGCCCGGCGACAAGGTGGCGATCATTGGCGACAACCGCCCAGAATGGATTTTTTCCGAGCTTGCCGCGCAGTCGCTGGGCGGGGCCGCGGTCGGTTTGTATCAGGATTCCAACCTCAACGAAGTGGCGTATGTGACTGACCACTGCGACGCCGCTTTCGTGGTGGCCGAGGATCAAGAGCAAGTCGACAAGGTGCTCGGGATGATCGAAAAGCTCCCCAA
The DNA here is from genome assembly GCA_035262305.1 of Myxococcaceae bacterium. Taxonomy (GTDB): domain Bacteria; phylum Myxococcota; class Myxococcia; order Myxococcales; family Myxococcaceae; genus DATFTC01. The sequence continues at coordinate 28,257 of DATFTC010000401.1, forward strand.
GGTCAAGCGGGTGATCTACGCGGACCCGCGGGGGCTGAGGGGCTACAAGCATCCGGCACTGGCGAGCTTCGAGTCGGTGGCGGAATCGGGTCGCAAGTTGCTGCAGGCGAACCCCGGGCTCTGGCTGGAAAACGTACGGCGAGGCAGCGGGGAAGACCTGGCGCTGATCGCTTACACCTCGGGAACGACCGGCTTTCCAAAGGGGGCAATGCTCTCCTTTCGCAATCTGCTGACCATGGCCCTGTGCCTGCACCAAGTCGACCCGAAAGCGGGCGAAGACGAATTCGTCTCCTTTCTTCCGCTCGCGTGGATCGGCGAGCAGATGATGTCGCTGTCGAGCGCGCTCTCGATCGGCTTCACCGTGAATTTCCCAGAAGAACCGGAAACGGCGATGGAAAACATCCGCGAGATCGGTCCTCAGGTGATGTTTGCCCCGCCTCGCATCTGGGAGAACCTCGCCTCTGCAGTGCAGGTGAAGATGATGGACGCCAGCCGCTTCAAGCGCCTCGTCTTCGATGCGCTTATGCCGATCGGCTACAAGGTCGCCGAATACAGATTCAAGAGACAATCGGTTCCGCCGCAATGGCGCATCTTGAATAAGCTCGCACAGCTTGCTTTGTTTCGCGCCTTAAAGGACCGACTGGGATTGAGCTTCGTGCGCAGCGGTTCGACTGGAGGGGCGGCCCTGGGCCCCGACGTGTTCCGTTTTTTTCACGGGATCGGCGTGCCCCTGAAGCAGATCTATGGGCAAACCGAGATCAGCGGCATCTCCTGCATTCATCGGGAAGGCGACGTTCAATTCGGGACGGTGGGGCTCCCGATTCCCGGCACCGAGGTGATGATTTCAGAGTCGGGAGAGATTCTCTCGCGGAGCAAGTCCGTTTTCTGCGGATACTACAAGAACGACCGGGCAACTGCCGACGCCATTGTCGATGGCTGGCTGCATTCGGGGGACGCTGGCTATCTCGACCAGGATGGTCATCTGGTGGTGATCGATCGCTTGAAGGATGTCTTGCGGCTCGCGGACGGAGCTCAGTTCTCTCCGCAGTTCATCGAGAATCGACTGAAGTTCTCGCCCTACATCAAGGAGGCGGTGGTCTTTGGGAAGGAGCGTCCGTATCTGACGGCAATCCTGTGTATCGACATGGGGATCGTCGGCAAATGGGCCGAGAAGAGAAAGATCTCGTACACCACTTACACTGACCTGTCCTCAAAACCCGAGGTTTACGAGCTGCTCGCTCAAGAGGTGGAGTCCGTCAATCAAAGCCTGCCCAGCGCGGCGCGAATCCGCAAGTTCGTGCTGCTGTACAAGGAGCTCGACGCCGATGACGAAGAGCTGACGCGCACCCGAAAGGTGCGCCGCCGATTTGTCGAGGAGCGATACAGCGAGATCATTGCCGCGCTCTACGCCGACCGTCCCGAGGTCGCGATCGACACGACAATCCGATTTCAGGACGGGAGAACGGCTAAAATCCAGACGAAGCTCGGGGTGCGTTCGATGGGTCTCGAGGCGCCCTGATGGAATTCTTCCTCCAGCTGGTAATCAATGGGGTGGTGATTGGCAGCATCTACGCGCTGGTCGCGTTGGGATTTGTCATCATTTACAAAGCGAGCAGTATTTTAAACTTTGCTCAAGGCGAGCTTTTGGTGCTTGGCGCATACATCTGCCTGGCGATCACCTCCTCTGGGCACGTACCGCTGCCGGCCGCCTTCGTGCTCACGCTGCTCTTCGCAGCGACACTCGGTGTGGCGCTGGAGCGAGTCATCCTTCGCCCGTTGATCGGCGAGCCGCTGATTTCGGTGATCATGGTCACCCTCGGGCTGTCGAGCATTCTGAGGGCGATCGTCCAAGGCGTCTGGGGGACGGACACCAAGCCTTTTCCTGCCGTCTTTCCCTCGGACCCGGTCATGGTTGGACCCGTTCCCATCTCGCGAGGGTACCTGTGGAGCGTCGGCTGCGTGGCCGTGCTTCTGCTGGTGTTCACCTCGTTTTTCAGGCATGCGCGAGCGGGAATCGCGATGCGGGCCACAGCTTTTTCGCAACAAGTCGCGCTCTCGATGGGGATTTCCGTTCGGAGGATCTTCGCGCTGTCCTGGAGCATTGCCGCGGTGGTCTCGGCGATCGGTGGTATTCTTTTGGGCAGCATCCGAGGCGGCGTCGACGGTTCGCTCGCCTTTATCGGTCTGAAGGTCGTTCCGGTCGCCATCCTAGGCGGGCTGGACAGCGTTCAAGGCGCAATCGTCGGCGGCGTGGTGATCGGCGTGCTGGAGAACCTCTCCGGCGGTTACCTGGACCCAATTCTTGGGGGCGGAGTGAAGGAGATAGCTCCGTTCGTGGCGCTGGTCTTGATTCTGATGGTCAAACCATACGGGCTTTTTGGCAAGGTTCATATCGAGAGGGTCTAGGAGCTTCTTCCCAGACGAAAATCGATGCGCTGCGGAGACTTTCGAACGACCTATGGCGCGGACATGGCAATTTTCGAGACCTCATTTGCCCGCGGCTGCGTCGGAGCGTTCTTGCTCCTGCTGGCAATCGTGCCGGTCTTCGCCACCACCTATTGGCTCGACGTGGTCAACCGGATTGCCATTGCGGTGATCGGCGCCGTGGGGCTGAACATCCTTACTGGCTTCACCGGCCAAATCTCGCTGGGCAACGCCGCATTTCTCGCGGTAGGCGCCTACAGCACCGCGGCGTTCTCGAGCCGCTGGAATTTGCCGTGTCTGCTCGTCATCCCGATGTCAGGCCTGATCGCCGCCCTGATCGGAATGGCTTTCGGGATTCCTTCTCTTCGCCTGAAGGGCTTATACCTCGCAATGGCCACGCTGGCGGCGCACTTCATCGTCGAGTTCACCGCGGTGCACTGGGAAGCAGTCACCGGCGGCGTCAACGGGATGAGCGTCCCGGCCGCGCGGTTGTTCTCGCTGGCCTTCGAGTCGGATCGCTCGCTCTTCTACTTGATTCTTCCGGTCGCAGTGCTGCTGGTTTTTTTCGCCAAGAATCTATTTCGAACCAAAGTGGGCAAAGCGTTCATCGCCATCCGCGATCAGGACATCTCGGCGGAAGTGATGGGGGTGAACGTCTTCAAGCACAAGCTGATGTCGTTCGCGGTCAGCTCGTTCTACGTGGGCGTCGCGGGGTCGCTCCTCGCTTACCAAGCGCGGATCATCAGCCCTGAAAACTTCCCGCTTACCGTCGGGATTGACTACCTGGGGATGATCATCATCGGGGGAATGGGCAGCATCCTGGGCTCGATACTCGGAGCCATTTTCATCACCTTGCTTCCGGAGCTGCTCCGCCTGCTCAGTGGAGCAGCGGGGGGAGTATTTCCCGGTTTGGTCCAGCTCTTCGCCTCGATCAAGATGGGTGTCTTCGGCTTGGCGATCGTGCTCTTCCTCATCTTCGAGCCTGATGGACTGGCCGCCCGCTGGCGGACGATTAAGAACTACTGGAAGCTTTACCCCTTCTCGTACTAGAGCGCGGAATCAGGAACCGGCGCTCGCGCACCAGCGCGCCGGAATTCGAACAGGAGGTCCGAATGGAATCTGTTCAAGTGCGCCGATCTTTCATTTGTTGCCTGGCGTCAATGATTCTCATGTTGGCCGGGGAAGGGCGGGGGCAGCCGAACGCGGAGATAAAGGTGGGCGGCATTTTCGACCTCACCGGAATCACTTCAGACGTAGGCAAGCCCTTCGCCCAAGGCGTGCGGGACGCAACGCAATGGGTCAACGAGCACGGCGGCATCAATGGAAAACAAATCAAATTGGTCGAGGTCGACTACGGATACAAGATTCCTGAGGCGGTCGCCGCCTATAAGCGCTTGGTCAACGACAACAAAGTGATCATGATCAACGGTTGGGGGACCGGGGACACCGAGGCGCTCAAGGACTCTGTCAACAAGGACAGAGTCCCGTACATCTCCGCATCGTTCTCCGGCCATCTCACCGATCCCTCCAAGACTCCCTACAATTTCTTCGTGGCGCCAAGCTACTCAGATCAGCTGCGCGCCTGGCTCTCTTGGGTCAAACAGGATTGGAAGCAGAAAGGGCGCAATCCGAAAGTCGCGTTCTTCTACGGCGACAATGCGTACGGCAAGGCGCCGATTGAAGCGGGCCGGCAATTCTGCAAGGAAAATGGGATCGACCTAGTCGACGAGGAGATCGTCCCCGGCGCCTTTCAAGACGCCACCAGCCAGCTGTTAAACATGAAGAAGAAAGAGGCGGACTACGCCTATATCAACGTCACCACGACCGGCGTGTCGACGATTCTTCGAGACGCAAAAAAGCTAGGGCTGAATACCAAGTTCGGTTCCAACCCGTACGGATTCAGCGAAGCGCTGGCGGCGGTGGCGAGGGAAGCGGCGGAGGGCGTTACCGGCGTGATGCCACATGTGCCTTTTGGCGAGAATGTGCCGGGCATGAAAAACCTGGTCGAGTTCCACAATCGGCAACATCCCAATGAAAAGGGCGATGCGCTGTACGTTCGCGGCTGGAGTTACGTGATGGTTTGGTCAGAGGCGTTGAAGCGGGCGGACAAGGCGAAGGCACTCACCGGAGAAGGCGTCAAGGCGGCGCTGGAGACACTTCAGAATTTCGATCTCGGCGGACTGACGGCGAACATCACCTATACTCCGAGCGATCATCGGCCCTCGACGAAGACGCCCATCTACATGATTCAGAGCGGCAAGCTGGTGAAGGTCGCCGAATTCGACATGCCCCGCAAACAGCAGTGGCTGGGCATGTAAGCTCCGCTGAGGTGCTTCAGATTAACAACATCGAAGTCATCTACGACGACGTGATACTCGTCCTGAAGGGGCTGTCGCTCGCCGTTTCAGAGCGACAGATCGTTGCTCTTCTCGGCTCCAATGGGGCGGGAAAAAGCACGACCTTGAAGGCGATATCCGGCCTGCTCAAGAGCGAGGACGGCGAGGTGACCGACGGAAATATTCAACTGTTTGGCGAGCGAATCGACGGGCTCGAACCGGAAGAGGTGGTCCGGCGCGGCATCTTCCAGGTCATGGAAGGGCGACGAGTATTCGAAGATTTGACCGTCGATGAGAACGTCCTGATGGGCGGCTACACCCGTCGCGACCCTGCAGGCATCAAACGCGACCACGCGCTTTGCTTCGACTACTTTCCCCGGCTGAAGGACCGGCGGCGCCAGCTGGCGGGCTACCTCTCCGGCGGGGAGCAGCAGATGCTCGCGATCAGCCGCGCGTTGATGGCCCGACCCAAGTTGATGCTCTTGGATGAGCCTTCGCTTGGCTTGGCGCCCTCCCTGGTGCGCGACATCTTCGGCATCATCCAGAAAATCAACGATGAAGAGAAGACGACGATCTTGCTGGTGGAGCAAAACGCCAACCTTGCGCTGTCGATCGCGGATTTTGCGTACATCATGGAGAATGGTCGTGTCGTTTTGGATGGCGATCCCGCAAAGCTCCTGAGCAATGAAGACGTGAAAGAGTTTTATCTCGGCGGCGGCGAGGGCGAGAGGAAGCGGTACAAGAACCTCAAATTCTACAAACGCCGAAAGCGCTGGTTGTCTTGAGCTGAGAGGTTCATTTGGCTGCGCTTCGTTCGAGTCGAATGCTGAGCCGTGAGCTGGAGATGCAAAGCCCAGCGGAGCGCAGCGCGTTCCTCGGGGCGCGCCTCCGAGCGACGGTTGCCGCGGCATACGCCAACGCGCCCGGGGTGCGTCGGAGGATGGACGCTGCGGGGACAGAGGCGACCGACATCGCAGGAATCGAGGACCTCCCCAAGTTGCCGATCACCGGCAAAGACGAGCTTTCCGGCTTGCAGTCAGCTGACTTGCCCTTCGGTGGATTGCTTGCATCGCAGGTAGGGAAGCTGCACCGGATCTACATGTCGCCGGGACCGAACTACGTTCCCGAGGGGCCGAAAGCGGACTTCTGGCGTATGGGAATGGCTTTCGCAGCCGCCGGCTTTCAGGGGGGCGATGTTGTTCAGAACACGCTTTCGTACCATCTGTCTCCGGGCGGTTTGATGATGGATGCCGGGCTGCGAAGCCTGGGCTGCGTTGTCGTTCCGGCCGGGGTTGGTCAAACCGAGCTTCAGGTGAGAGTGGCCTGCGACGTTGGGGTCACCGGATACGTGGGAACGCCCAGCTTCCTTCACACCTTGCTCACCAAAGCGAGGGAGATGGGCACGCCGCTGAAGATCCAGTCGGCGCTCGTCACTGCTGAAATGCTCCCGGAATCCCTGCGAGCCGAGCTGGAGAACGACTTCGGCATTCGCGTGCTGCAGGCGTACGGAACCGCGGATCTGGGGCTCTTGGCCTACGAATGTGCCGAGAAAAAGGGAATGCACTTGCAGCCTGAGGCAATCGTGGAGGTACTGGACTTAGAGACGCGGCAGCCGGCAGCTCCGGGACAGCCGGGTCAGATCGTGGGTACCGTCTTCGACGAAAGCTATCCATTGCTGCGCTTTGCCACGGGCGATATCGCGGCGCTCGCCGAGGACACTCCGTGCCCCTGCGGCCGGACCGCGCCAAAGCTTGCCGGCATTCTTGGACGGATCGGCGATGCGGTGAAGGTCAAGGGCATGTTTATTCGGGGCAGCCAATTGGACTCGGTGTTCAAGAAGTTCGCTCAGGTAGCCAGGTTTCAGGCGGTCGTCACGCGCGAGCAACATCAGGATGTGTTGACTTATCTGGTTGAGCTCGGCGGAGAGGCGGCCGATCAGGGCGCCTTGAAATCAAAGCTCGCTGAAGCGCTGAGGGAAGTTCTCAAAGTGCGCGGTGAAGTCCAGATCGCAGCCCCGGGAACCATTGCCCCGGGCGCAAGTAAGATCGTCGACCGACGCGTCTGGAAATAGTCGGCGCTGCAACTGGCGTCCTTCAACTCCCTACATTGCAACCGGCTGTTGTTCCAGTGTCCCTCCTCTGAGCGCGGCGTTATTCCTCTGAGGTGCCGATCCTTTGCCAGGGACTCCCGAGGTTGGATGCATGACAAGTATGCCCTTCGCCGATTCGCAGCCCCAGTTGCTTGCTGAGAGGCCAGGAATCAAGTTGCCAGCAACGACTGTTAAGCTTCCATCCAGTAGAGAAATCCATCTTGCGCACAATGGCGCCGAATCACCTTCCTTCGTTCTTCTTCCGAGTCCGGGAGGCTTGTTAGGGTCAGTGCGTCGATCGATTGCATACGGAGCCGCTGGTTTTGCCTTAGGCCTGGGCGCGCCGATCGGATCCCTGCTTTTGAGACAAATCATCGGCCTCACCACCGGCCCGCTGCCGGACTTCGAGGCGCATCGCTTCTTCTATCTGTACCTCGCCATCGGAACGTCGATCGTCTTCACCTCGTTCGGCTTCGTGCTCGGTTTGATGGCCGATCGACTGGTCGCCGCCAATGCGAAGCTCCAGGGACTTGCGGTCACCGATTCGCTGACGTCGCTTCGCAACTCCCGCTACTTCAACGAGGTGTTGCCTGTGGAAACGGCGCGTGCCGAACGTCAGAAGCAGTCGCTCGGCCTGGTGGTGATCGACCTCGACAATTTCAAGCGCATCAACGACCGTTTAGGTCATGCGGCGGGGGATCGGGCTCTGGTCCATTTCGCGGCGGTTCTTCATCGATCGATCCGCAAGGTCGATATTCCCTGCCGCATTGGAGGAGAGGAATTTGCAGTCATCTGCCCGGGGGCAGGCCTCGAGGACGCGCGCCGGGTGGCAGAACGGATTCTAACCGGACTGAAGGAGCATCCGTTCTCGCAGGCGAATTTGCCGGAGCCTGAGCGGCTCACCGCCTCCGCAGGAGTCGCTGTTCACTCGCACGAGCAGGACTACAAGGGGTTGTTCATCGCTGCCGACACAGCCCTCTACGCGGCGAAGAAGGCCGGTAAAGATCAAGTGGCCACGGCGCGGCAACCCGTCGCCGAGTCGGGGCGCGCTATCACCGGAACCGACGGTCACTGAGTGGCCCCGGGGGAATGAATTAGGACTTCCTCTGTGGGATGGTCTCGTCCGGGGAAAGCAAGCATGCGTGCAATGATCTTGGACGCGCCGAACCAGCCGCTTCGACTCGAGGAGCGACCGATTCCGGTCCCTGGCCCAGGTCAGCTGTTGATTCAAGTGCGAGCATGCGCCGTCTGTCGCACCGATTTGCACATCGTCGACGGGGAGCTGCGCTGGCCAAAGCTCCCATTGATCCTCGGGCACGAGATCATCGGCCGGGTGGCAGGCGCGGGACGCGTAACCACTCCGGATGAGAGACCCCGGGTCGGAGTACCGTGGCTTGCCTGGAGCTGCGGCGAATGCCCGTACTGTCGATCCGGAAGGGAGAACCTCTGCGACCGAGCGTTGTTTACCGGATATGACGTCGACGGCGGATACGCGGACTACACCGTCGCCGACTCGCGCTTTTGTTTTGGGATTCCGGACGGCTACACCGATTTGGAAGCGGCGCCATTGATGTGCGCGGGACTCATTGGCTACCGGAGCCTCAAGCTCGCCGGCGATTCGCACCGGCTTGGCCTCTACGGAATTGGAGCCGCCGCTCATATTCTGATCCAGGTCGCGCGATATCAAGGCCGTCGCGTCTACGCGTTCACCCGGCCCGGCGACTCGGAGGGCCAGGAATTCGCGATCTCGCTCGGGGCTGAGTGGGCCGGCGGCTCGGATCAAAGGCCGCCGCTTCCTCTCGACGCAGCGATCATCTTCGCCCCGGTCGGCGCGCTGGTGCCCCTCGCCCTTCGCGCTGTTGCGAAAGGAGGGGTGGTTGTCTGCGGAGGGATCCAGATGACGGACATCCCGTCCTTTCCCTACGAGATTCTATGGGAAGAGCGGGTCGTCCGGTCGGTCGCGAACCTCACCAGGTCCGACGCGGCCGAATTCCTGGCCCTGGCCCCGAAGGTGCCGGTGCGCACGCAGGTCGAAGAGTTTCCGTTGACGGCGGCGAACGATGCGCTGGCCGCGCTCAAGGGCGGACGCGTGAAAGGCGCTGCGGTGCTCTCAATGGTTGCCGAGAGGTAAGCGAGAAGCCGCGTCGTCATCGCCCCACAGATCAGCTCCTCTCCGAAAGCAGCGCAGATCGACCTGCCTCCGACGTCATGAAGGCGGATTGGGCTTTACGCCCGACGAACCGGCCGATCCGGGCGCGTCGGAGACAGTCGCGCCCGCCGGCGCGGTCGAATCGTTGCGCGGCAAACCCAAGTAACCGATGGCGCCCAACACCAGCACCGCGAGGATGATGAATGCAGCATATTCGACGAACAGCTCCATCTTTCACTCCTCCGATTCGCTTCGTGCGCCGCGCAGGATAGTCCTCTGACGGCTGCTGCGACAGATTTGAGCAGAGCACCTCAGAGCTTATAGCCAAACTTTCGCAAGAGCTGCTTGCGTTGCTGGACGTCTTGCGATTGCTCGACGCCCAGCGGCGGCTCTCCGTCCACTACCCCGAGGATGCCGCGCCCGCGCTCGGTCTGAGCGACGAGCACTTCCACTGGATTGGCAGTAGCGCAGTAGACGGTGCACACCTCCTGGACCAACTTGACCTGGTTTAAAACATTAATCGGAAAGCCATTGCGCAGAAAGATGGCGAAGCAGTGGCCCGCTCCTATCGCCAACACGGTCCGAGTGGCGAGCTCCAAAAGCTCCTCATCGTTGCCGGACCGCCGGACCAATCTCGGCCCAGAGGCCTCGGAAAAGGCGACGCCGAAGCGCAAGGCGGGGGAGGAGCTGACCAGCATTTCATGCAGGTCCTCCACCGTCTTGACGAAATGCGATTGACCCAGAATGAGATTGACATCGTCGGGTTTCTCAATCGGGACGGCGATCAGTTCCACGTCAGGTGCCTTTTACGGTTGCCAGCGTTCAATCACCGCGGCTACGCGTTTGCAAGGCCGCTCGCCGGGCCGCGGGCGTGGATTGGCGCAGACGGAACCGGCAGGTACTCCAGCTCTAAGCCGGCCCGCGCACAGCGAAGCATTATGCTCCCGCGGCTCATGTCGCCCCGTCCGATGAACGCGCTCGGAAAGCGGAGCCGGCCGGCAAAAATTCCGAGCAAGACTTGGGTGTACTTCGCGGTAGCGATGCTGCCCAGGAGCACCGCTTCGCCGCGCGCGCCCAGCTTCTTCGCCAGGACGCGGGCGTCGCGCTCCAGCGGCAGGCGGTAGAGGGGATTTCTCGGATCGATGGGCACCTCGGCAAAACGGCGCAGGTCGTCCGGGCGGATGCGCTCATCCAGGCTGAGCAGTCCATCCCCGGCGGTGATCACCCATGCTCCGCTGCCTCTCGTCGGCGGCCGCGCGAATCGATCTGCGTACGCGAGCTTTCCGCGAAAGTACAAGCCGCTGAGAAACTCGAAGACATCTCTTAAGGGAGCGCCTTCGCTCGATTGGAGCTCGCGGGCAAGCTCAAAGGACGCCCCTGGCCGCAAGAGCAGCTGGCAGCGCTCGCCCGAGCAGTTCGCCGGAGAGAGCAGAAAAACACGCGGCTCGGAAACCCGAGGCTGACCCCGCCTGCGCCCCATCGCCTGAGTCTATCCAGCTCGAAGGGCGACCGCGAGCGAATCGCGCTCGGCTATCTCTGCCCTTCGGGTCGAGTCAGCCCAGAGCCGATAACCGGCGTCGGCTCGTTTCTGGAGCACTTGTCGAGCGAGGGGACCTTGGCCTCGGGCGGACAGGTGAGAGCCACCACTTTGGCTTGCTTGTCGAGGTTGAACGCGAATTCAGGGCCATTCGCGCCTCCGGTCGAGCTCTGCAGGCGAAGGACGAAACTCTGGACGGAATTCATCAGAGCGTTGTACTCGTCCTCGCCGATGGCGCCTACCTCGAACACGGCATAGCCGGACCACTTGCCGCCGGGTGGGATCGTCACCGCCGGGCTCAAAAGGGGGATTTGATCGATTGCGTTCATGAAGGTGCGCATCAGCCCCTGGTCATTGGCAATATGGGTATTGCCGCCGGTCATCTCGCGGGTGAAACGCCCCCTCAGCGTCAAGGTGTCGACGATGGCCGGGTATTGCCGGTGGAGGTTGTCCTCGAGTTGTACGCGACCGGCAGGGAAGCTCACCGGCTGACTGGTGCTGTTCGCCATCCTGAGCCGAAACGCGGGCAGGGGGACAAGCGCGACCTCGGCGCTTCGCTGCACCATCTGCACTTGCGAGGTGTTGCTGATCCCGCCGGTAGCACCGATGTAGTGCTGGGAACCCGGATCGGATTCGCGCCAGCTGGCTATTCTCGCCACCTCCGGAAACTGCGTCAGATTCTCGCGAGCGATCGGATCGACGGCGATGATGACGGCGTTTTTTTCCATTTCCGGCGCGTCGCGAGGTTGAAGCACCGGCGAATTGAAGCTTGCCTGGTATGGTTTTGCCCCCGCGCATCCAAGTGCGACCATCGCCAATAAAGCAGCCGAAGCATGTAACAGACGCATGAAACCTCCTAAGAGTGCCAGGACGGGGTGCAAACGCATGCTACGGATTAAAGGCACCCGAAGCACGAACTTTCGCACGAATTTGTTCTCAATTTCAGAGAGGGCACCGATAAATCAACGCCCACCCCTGCGGAAAACCCCAATGACTTACTGGGATCGAGGAGGCACCTGCATCCCGCGCTGAACTGCGGGACGGGCCCAAAGCATCTCCAGCCAGCGCCGCACCCGAGGAGCGTCTTCGAGGAGCTGCGGCGCATTCTTGGCGTGGCTGTCGACCCAGGGGAAGAGCAGAATGTCTGCGATCGAGTACTCGCTCGCGACGAAGATTCGCGTTTGGAGTTGGCGCTCCAGAACCTGGAGCAGCCGCTTGCTCTCCTTGGTGTACCGCTCGATCGCATAGGGAATCTTCTCTGATGCGAAGCGGGCGAAGTGATTGTATTGGCCAAACATCGGACCGACCCCGCCCATCTGAAACATCGCCCACTGGAGCACGTCGTAACGCTCTGGACCTGATGCCGGGAACAAACGACCGGTCTTCTCCGCGAGGTAGATGAGAATCGCCGCCGATTCGAAAATGGTTATCGCCTGTCCGCCGGGTCCATCCGGGTCGACGATCGCGGGTATCTTGCTATTCGGGTTGATGGCGAGGAACTCCGGCTTGAACTGCTCGCCCTTGGTGATGTCGACAACTTGCACGCGGTACGCGAGCCCCAGCTCTTCGAGAGCAATCGAGGCCTTGCGGCCGTTGGGCGTCGCGAACGTGTAGAGATCGATCATTGCAAACCTCCGGAGCGCATCGCTGCTGATAGCCGCGAGGATCCGCAAATGCCAGTCAAATGCCGAACCGGAAACCTTTGATGCGAATGGCCGCTGGAGTGTCGGGGCGCCTGGCCCGAGGCCGTGGGCGCGCCCGGTGAGATCGAGTATGGTGGCTCGATGGCTGACCAGACCGCAGCCCGGGTCAAGGTGGCGTTCCAGGGCGAACGCGGGGCGTACAGTGAGGATGCGGCGCGAATTCTCCTTGGAGCGGAAACGGACGCCATTCCCCACAAGACGTTCGAGGCGATGTTCGAAGCGGTTGCCAGTCGCAAAGCAGACTGCGCCGCAGTGCCGATTGAGAACAGCTTGGCCGGCTCCGTCTACAAAAACTACGATCTCCTTCTGGAGCACGATCTCACCATCATTGGAGAGGCCAACCTTCGCATCGTTCACAACCTGATTGCCGCGCCGGGCGTCAAAATGGAGGCGGTGCGGCTTGTCTACTCGCACCCGGTCGCCCTCGCGCAATGCGAACGCTTTCTGCAGGAGCATCCGCAGATGGAAGCGGTCCCCGCCTACGACACCGCCGGAAGCGTGAAGATGATCATGGAGCGACGACGTCCCGATGAAGCGGCGATCGCGGGCCGTTCGGCGGCGGCCGTCCACGGTGCGCAGATCCTCGCCGCCGGGATCGAGAGCCACGCTCAGAACTTCACTCGATTCTTGCTGCTCGCTGTCCCCGACCGAGCCGCCAGCATCGACGTTCCGGGCCAGGGGAGCGGGAAGAAGACGTCCGTCGTTTTCCAGCTGGGGAATCGCCCGGGAGCCCTTTTCAAAGCGCTCGCGGTGTTTGCGCTCAGAGACATCGATCTCACGAAAATAGAGTCGCGGCCGATCGAGGGTAAGCCTTGGGAGTATTCGTTCTATCTCGATTTGGTGGGCGACCTCGCCGATCCTCCTGTCGATCGCGCCCTGTCGAATTTGGCGGAAGTCGCCGATAGTCTGCGCGTGCTCGGCTGCTATCCTCGGGCGCCGTAGCACGCGGTTACTCGTCGGCCATCGCTCGCTCCGTTCTCACGGCGCTGCTCTCGCGTTGAGCAACGATCGCCGCGTAGGCGCGAACGCGCGGCTCGACGCGCAAAAATAACAACTTCGGTGGATCGACGCCGAAGTCCCGAATGTCAATCACCTGCTCACCTTCAATCTGCAGGGTCTCCGGATCGAGGATTTTCACCGCAGCCTGCACTTGAAGCGGTCGAGTGACGCCGTGCAAAGTCAGGTCCGCCCGGACCCCGAAGCGGGACTTCTCGAGGGGGGTAATCTCCCGAGCTTCGCCGATCACCTTTGGGAACTTGCGCCCCTCGAGCCGGTGCTGCAGCTCTCCGTCGAGTAATGCATTGCCGGACTTGAGGCGCGCCACGCTCAACTCGACATGGATCGGCAAGAGCAGCAGGGCCTGTCCGTTCTCAACTTCGGCCTCGACAAATCCCTCAAAGCCACAGGTCTGGACGCGAACCGAATGAAGGGTGGCGCGAGCTTCGGCGCGCAGCTGCGACCTCTCGGGGACGATGCGGTAAGTCACGCGCCGACGTGGATATGTCTGTCCGGGCGATACGCCGACGTTTGTTTTTGCGACGCTTCGAGCTCTTGCAATTTCAGGCCGCGCATAACGTCGGAGCGCCGCAGGATTCCGATCAGTGCGCCATCCTGCACCACGGGCAATAGAGCAACGTCGTGAGCGCTCAGTGCCTGTAAAGCGCGGCCAAGGTCGTCGTCAGGGCCTACTGTTTCTACCCCGCGCATTACCTTGCCGACGGGGGTGATCTTCCGCTCGTGCGGCGGGACCCTTTCCACTGCGGACTCTGCCAACAGACCGACGATGCGACCGTCCTCCAAGACAGGATAGGCAAGTCGCCGATCGCGCAGCATTTGCTCGGCGGCATCGTAGACGCTCGTCGTCGGCGAGACCGATTCGCGGCTGGGGGACATCAGATCGCGCACTCGAACATGACCCAACATCGCCTTGACCAGGACCCCTCGCGATTCCGCCTCCGCGCCGACAAAGATAAAAAAGGCGATGATGATCAAAACGATGTTGAACGAAAACAATCCGATGATACCGAAGAGAACGGCGAAAGCCTTTCCCAACCCAACCGCGATTTGCGTTGCTCGCAGCAGGCCGTACCTCTCGGTGAGAAAGGCGCGGACGATCCGCCCGCCATCCATCGGGAATGCCGGCAGGAGATTGAACAGCCCCAGGAAGAGGTTCATCTCCGCCAGATAAAACAGCGCGAACTGCAGATTGAAGGTATTGAATTCAGCAGCCGCCAATTTGAGCGCATAGAACACCACCGCAAGGATTAGACTCGTCAGAGGCCCAACGAGCGACATCACCGCTTCCTGGCGCGGACTCTTCGGCGGGGTGGTGATGTTCGAAACGCCGCCGATCATCAACAGGGTGATGTCCTGCACCCGACCGCCCTTGCGGAGCGCGTAGAGCGAATGCCCCAGCTCGTGGAGGAGCACGGACAGAAATAGCGCAAGCGCCAGGCCAAGCCCCCAAAGGAAGGGATGCCCCTGGATCATCTGTGGAGGAACATCCGCGTGCCGCGCCGCCGACACAAATAGCAATCCAAATTGGTAGGCGAGAAAGGGGAGAATCAAGAGAAATGAGTAGTGCACCCGAATGGGAATTCCCTTGATCGTGCCAATGCGAAAGCCGCTCATGGTCTCCCTCCTGACGAGCCAGTCGGTTTGGCTGATCTAGCGACACTACTGCGGCGATGCATTGAAAGAAGTCGCACCTGTCACCGTGTGTCGACCATTGCATAGAGGCAGGCCCGCGGCGGCCCGGCGTGAGTGGCGTGCGACCCCCCCGGGACGAAGGTGAAATGGTTTGCGTCGTAGCTACATCTGGTGCAACACTGCGACAGCCGCAAAAGGAGGTTTTCACTGTGAGCGCAAGCAGAATTTGGAAGTCCTGTTTCACATTGTTGGGAACAGCCGCGTTACTCGGGGCCTGCGCGAAACGCCCCGCGGCAGTGGCGGAGGCGCCTGCTCCCCCGCCAGTCGCCGTGTCACAACCCGCGCCCGAGCCAAATCCGAAGAGCCCCGAGCCCGCCAATCTCGATGCCATTATCAGCCGTATCGTTCTGCATTTTGATTTCGACCAAGCGGTGCTCAAAGTAGAGGATCAGCGTCAGCTGGATATGCTCGCCGAGGTGATGCGAACGAGCCGGACGGTGCGGATCAGGATCGAGGGCAATTGCGACGAGCGCGGCACCGAGGAATACAACTTGGCACTGGGTCACCGGCGGGCGGAGGTGGCGAAGAAGTACTTGAAGGACCTCGGAATTGAGCAGCCGCGAATCGACACCATTAGTTACGGCTATGAGAAGCCAGCCGATCCTCGCCACAACGAGGAAGCCTGGGCCGCCAACCGCCGCGACGATTTCGCATCCATTGGAAGCCGCTGACGGCATTCGTGGGCAGCCAGCACTTTGGACGGCACTTTGAAGGCGCGGGCAAGCCAAGCCGCTTCTGCTTAGCCCTGCGGAGGGGGATTGCGGCCAAAGATACTCCTGAGCCTCGGTCTGAGCGCGCTTGCTGCTGACGCCGAGGCTCGCCTCGATCGAATCGAGATCGCCCGGCGCATGTGACTCATGCCGAAGCGGTGGGAATTTCCCAGAGCGGGCGCTTTCTGCGTCACTTTTTGTATCAAGACTTCAACGCCGACGAGCAGGGTCGCCAGGTGCTCGATGGAGTGATCGCCCATGTCGCAGGAGCGGCGGCGCTGCGCAGGAAAGAGTGAGCTTCATCGGTTCCTACCTTCCCTTTGCAAAGACGAAAGCAGAGAGGGAGCAGGCGACGAAGTGATAAACGCCGAGTCTTTTCAGTGAAACTGCTGCGACTCGGTCGATTCAGTCAGGGCGAGCGTCGACGTGCTCCCCCCGGAGATCACCTCGGTCACTTTGTCGAAATACCCCGTGCCCACTTCGCGCTGGTGCTTGGTGGCCGAATAGCCGTCCTTCTCGGCGCCAAACTCCGCTTGCTGCAGCTCGCAATACGCTGCCATGCCGCGCTCCTTGTATTGGCGGGAGAGCTGGAACATTCCGAAGTTGAGCGAGTGAAAGCCGGCCAAGGTCACGAACTGGAACCGGTAGCCCATCGCACCGAGCTCGCGTTGGAACCGGGCAATCCTTTGTTCGTCCAAATGCTTTCGCCAATTGAATGAAGGCGAGCAGTTGTACGCCAGCATTTTCTTCGGAAACTTCGCTCGGACCGCTTCGGCGAATTGCGCTGCTTCGGCGAGATTCGGAGTCGAGGTTTCGCACCAGACGAGATCAACGTACGGCGCATAGGCGATCGCGCGGGCGATGGCGCAGTCGAAGCCGCCCTTCAGATGGAAAAATCCCTCCGGCGTCCGGCCGGCGCTCACGTCGATGAAGGCGCGGTCTCGCTCGTCGGCATCGCTGGTCATCAGCTTGGCACTCTGAGCGTCCGTCCGTGCGATGAGGATGGTGGGCACATCGAGCACGTCTGAGGCGAGGCGAGCGGCGATCAGCGTTCGGATGAACTGGGCCGTCGGAACCAGCACCTTGCCGCCCATGTGGCCGCACTTTTTCTCTGAAGCGAGCTGATCCTCGAAGTGGACGCCGGACGCGCCGGCCTCGATCATCGCCTTCATCAATTCAAATGCGTTCAAGGGGCCGCCGAAGCCCGCCTCCGCGTCCGCAACGATGGGAGCGTACCAGTAGGTTTCCGACTTCCCTTCCGAATGATCGATCTGGTCTGCGCGCTGGAGAGCGGCGTTGATTCGGCGAACGGCATTCGGGACGCTGTCCACTGGATACAAGCTCTGATCTGGGTACATTTGTCCGGCGGTGTTCGCGTCTGCCGCGACCTGCCAGCCGCTCAGGTAAATGGCCTTCAAACCCGCCCGCACCATTTGCACCGCCTGGTTGCCGGTCACTGCGCCAAGCGCTGGCACGTAGTCTTCTTCATGCAGAAGCTCCCAGAGTCGGCGGGCGCCGACAGACGCCAGCGTGTGCTCGATCTTCAGGGTTCCGCGCAGCCGCATCACATCCGCCCTCGAATACGGGCGGTGGACGCCGTCGAATCGAGACTCCTTGGGCGCAACCGGCGTCGTAGAGCGACGAGCCTTGACCTCCGGAAACTCGAGCGACATGGCATCTCCTTGTTGAGGGTGTGAAGGCATTGAAAATGCTGTGAAGAGTCGGCACAATCAACTCCCCCCTTGGCAGACTGTGTAAACGACTTTATTTTACGAGCCGTCAACCTGTCACAGCTGTCAATTTCGAAGGAGCGAAAATGGAGCGAGCACGGCAGGGCGACGGCCCGCGATTCGGAGCGAAGATCCGCTCTCTTCGTCGGCGCGAGAACTTGAGCCAGGTTCAGCTGTCGGAGCGCCTGGGCATCTCTCCCAGCTATCTGAATTTGATCGAAGCGAATCGGCGCCCGCTGCCGGCTGGCCTTTTGATCAAGTTGGCGCAGGTATTCAAGGTCGATTTGCACTCGTTCGCCAGCGACGACGACGCGCGACTGGTAGCCGATTTGTTCGAGGCATTCGCGGACCCCTTGTTCGAATCAGACACGCTGACTTCCACCGAGGTTCGCGAGATGGCCACCGCCAGCCCGGGCGCCGCCCGCGCGGTTTTGAGGCTCTATCGCGCGTTCAAGACCACGCGCCAGTCGATGGAAAACCTCTCGTCGCGCGTCTCCGACGATGACGAGCTGGCGGGGACCGACCTTTCGCACCTGCCGTCGGAGGAGGTTAGCGACTTGATCCAACGGCACATGAATCATTTCCCCGGCCTCGAAGCGGGCGCCGAGCGAATCTGGCGCGATGCGCGATTGGACTCCGAGGAGCTTTACCCCAAGCTGGTTCGATACCTTGAAAAGGAGCACGGCGTTCAAGTACGGACCGCCCATGGGGGTACGGAGCGCGGAACGCTCAGGAGGTTCGACCCGGATGCCAATCTGCTCACCCTGTCCGAGCTTCTTCCGACGCGCAGTCGGAAGTTCCAGCTCGCCCATCAGATTGGATTGCTTTCGCAGAGCTCCGTTCTCGAGACTCTGGTTGCGGATCCCAACTTGACTACCCCCGAGTCCCGCTCGCTCGCTCGGGTGGCATTGGCGAATTACTTCGCCGGTGCGGTGCTGATGCCTTACACCCCATTTCTCCAAGCTGCCCGCCAAGAGCGCTACGACATCGACGTCATCGGCCGCCGCTTCCGGGTTGGCTTCGAACAGGTTTGTCATCGATTGACGACGTTGAGAAGGCCCGGGGCGGAGGGGGTACCGTTTCACATGATTCGGATCGACGTGGCCGGGAATATCTCCAAGCGCTTCAGTGCTTCGGGCATTCGCTTCCCTCGGTTCAGCGGCGTCTGCGCCCGCTGGAATATCTTCGCCGCCTTTCTCACGCCGGGGATGATCCGAATACAGCTTTCCCGCATGGCGGACGGGGTGACCTATTTTTGTCTCGCTCGAACCATCCATCGAGACAGCGGCGGCTATCACTCAATGCATCCGGTGCAGGCAATCGGAATTGGCTGCCGCGTCAGCGACGCGCGCGCGCTGGTGTATTCCGACGGCGTCGACCTCGAGAATCAGGACAGCGCAGTTCCGGTCGGCATCACCTGCCGGCTCTGCGACCGAACCGACTGTGAGCAGAGAACTCTCCCTTCGCTTCGCTATCCACTTCAAATCGATGAGAACGTGCGTGGATTGTCGCTCTACAATCCGGCCACCCGATAGCCTTGGGGGGTTTGATGAAACATCGAAGGTGCTGCCGATTGGGATGGCTTTTCGTCTTCGTGTTCGCGATCCGCGCTCAGGCCGCGGACCTGCTCATCGTACTCAACAAATCGGATGACACCGCCAGCATCCTCGATGCGAAAACGGGTGTGGTGCGAGGCAGCGTTGCTGTCGGCCACGCCCCGCACGAGGCGGAAGTGCTGGCCGATCTGCGAATCGTCGCAGTCTCCAATTATGGGACGCGAGAGAGCGCCGGCCATACGCTCTCGCTGATCGATCCGGACAAGGCTCTACCCATCGGCGTCATCGAGCTCGGGGACGGCGCGCGGCCGCACGGCATGAGGTCGCTTCCGAATGGACAGCTGATCGTCACCGCCGAGGGAAAAAAGGAGTTGTTGATCGTGGATCCGAAGGAGCGTCGCGTGGTCTCGCGCATCGCGACCGGCCAAGATGGAAGCCACATGGTAGTCCGCTCTCCCGATGGCAAGAGGGCATTCGTGACGAACATCGGGTCGGGCTCCGTCACCGCCGTGGACCTCGTCTCGAAGAGCGCGATCAAGAACATTCCAACGGGCCAGGGATCCGAGGGCATCGATGTCACTCCCGACGGCAAAGAGATTTGGGTGACGAACCGAGCCGAAGACACGATATCCATTGTCGACAGCAGCTCGCTGGCGATTTCCAGCAAGGTCAAGGCGTCGAAGTTTCCTATTCGAGTGAAAATCACTCCCGATGGGAAACGGGCCCTTGTCTCCTGCGCGCAGTCAGGGGACGTAGTCGTCCTCGACGTCGCTCAGCGGAAAGAGCTGAAGCGAATTCCAATCGGTCAGGAAGCGGTGTCCGGATCAGAGAACCGGCTGCTTTCTGGGCTGGGAAAAAGCCCGGCGCCGGTGGGGATCTTGATCGCTCCTGACGGAAAGCGGGCATGGGTCGCTTCTACGAATGCGGATGTGGTCTCCGAAATCAACCTCGAATCGCTGTCGTGGATGCGAAGGCTGGTCGCGGGAAAGGAACCGGACGGGCTCGCCGGCATCTTCGACGCGGGCCAACGACGCCTCTGACGCGATGCATACGCTTTGCACAATGGGGGTTCGTCTATTCGCGTCCAGCAGCGGACAGGGCGAATCGCGCCTCGCAAGGTACAGGGCAGACGGCCAAGCTTTGCTGCCCCTCTCGAGCGGAGTAACATCGCGGATTCGAGGAGAGCTGCAAGGTGACTGCCCGGACCGCGGAGCAAGGAATCTCGGAGATTCCCGCGCCAAACATCCTTTTGGTCGATGACGACCGGGTGCTCAGAGATCGCCTTGCCCAGGCGTTTCGCGAGCGCGGATTCGAGGTTTCCGTCGCGCGGGATTACGACGAAGCCATCGCCACCTCCGAGGCCGAGTCTCCCGAGCTCGTGGTGGTGGATCTTCGAATGCCTGGACGCTCCGGGCTCGACCTGGTGCGGGCCCTGAAGAGCAAGGATCCAAGCAGCCGGATCGTGGTTCTCACCGGCTACGGCAGCATTGCTACTGCGATCGAAGCCCTCCGATGCGGCGCCATCCATTATCTCGCCAAGCCTGCAGATGCGGACGAGATCATCGCTGCGTTCGGCAGCGATAAAGGCGCGGGTTTGGACAGCGGTCAACAGCCGGCGACGCCGACGCTCGCTCGTGCAGAGTGGGAGCACATCCAGCGCGTCCTTACGGACTGCGACGGCAACGTCTCAGAAGCAGCGCGGCGCCTCGGCGTCCACCGGCGCTCGCTGCAGCGTAAGTTGCACAAGCGGCCGCCGCCGAACTAAAGCTCAGCGAAAGGGCAGAACGACGGTGGCGACCGTTCCGCGGCCGACTTCAGACGCAAGCTCCAGAGTACCGCCCAGCTGCTCGACCAGGGACCGGCTCAAGAAAAGGCCGAGCCCCATTCCTCGGCCTGGGTCTCTGGTGGTGAAAAAAGGCTCACCGGCGCGAGCCAGGGTGTCGGGCGGCATTCCCGGACCGCGATCGGCAATCGCGATGCGCACCGCCCCAAGCAGGGTATTCACGCGCAGGTCCACTTCGCTTTCAGGCGACGCCTGGAGCGCATTCTTCAGCACCGCATGCAGAGCTTGCGACAGCGCACGCGGTGGCGCGTCGATTGACCGTCCAAGAGCGGAAGGAGCTATCGAGAGCTGGATTCGGCGTCGCTCTGGAATCAATCCCAGGGCCTGCTCGACCAGCTTTTCGATTGCCAGTGTCTCCAGAGGCTCGCCTGCGTTCGTTCCTGCTTCCACGGACATCTGCGCCAAGATGCCGCGACAGCGCTCCACCTCGTCGCGGATGAGCCTCGCATCGCGAACGGAGGAAGGAAGAACCGAAGCGCGCTCAAGCTGGTGTTCCAGCTCCTTTGACACCAGGGCGATGGTTGATAGCGGGGTGGCGAGCTCATGCGCCGCGCCCGCGGCCATCGTCGCGAGCGAGGCAAGTTTTTGGCGCCGTTCCGCGGTCTGCCTGAGCAGCTCCGCGGCCCTTTCCACATCGCGGTGCATGCGCACCGTTCTTTGAACGAAGTAGACGATGAGGCCCGCGGCGACCGCATAGGCCAACCACGATTCTCGCAGCTGCCATTCCAGCGGATCGCTGCTGGCGATGCGCGCCGGAGCCCGGGCGCTGATGAGCACCAGTCCGCCGAAGCAAAGCGACGTGAAGGCGGTGAGCGCCCAGGTCCAGCCGGGCTCGAGGAGAACGGCGGCCAGCGCTAGGTTGACGAGATACAAGACCGCAAAAGCCTTGGAGTCCCCGCCGGTCACTGAGATCAGCGCGGAGAGCAGAACCGTGTCCAATCCCATCAGTGTTGCGACCGTCCAGTTCGGAACCGATTGCGCGCGCCGAGCCCACAACATGAGGGCGACGTTGGTGCAAACCTCGATCGCGATGATCAACAACATGGGAGCAACCGGCACGGCAACGCTCATCAGGCGGTCGCCGGCGAAGAAAATGATCAGCTGAGCCGCTATCGCTCCCCAGCGAAGCTTGAGAAACCACCACAGGTTGAGGGACTGAACTGCGCGCATACCCTTCGGCTCGATTCGACTGATTCGGTGCGACGACGTGCGACATACCATTGCCGCTGGCCCAAGGTGCAGTGCGACCCTGGGCTCGCTCGCCGGTGGCTGCTTGCCGCCTCCCGGGACTCTGGGCTTGTGGCAACAGCCAGTGGGAGCGGCGGGGGCGGTATCCGGTTCCGTCGTCATTTGCACGCCGGATAAAATCGGAGCTCGTCCCATGGATTCAGCTACCGCTACACCGCTCAAGGTCGGCGAAGGGGAGGCTGTTGCGGCCTCCGAAATTCAGATCGACCAACCGCTCAAGGCAGAGGGATTCCGTGGCAGGTTGAAGGGGTTCCGCCAGAGACATCGAAAGAAGGAAGTCGTCCTGTTCTTCATGGGCGGCTTCTGCTTCGACCTTCTGCTCCTCGAGCGAATCGACAGCGTGCCAATGCTGATTCACCAGGGCAGCTACCTCTTGCTGCTCTCGATCTTGCTCGCGGTCGATCATCACTACGACCGCGTCGCGCTGGGGCACGGCTTCTGGGGAAAGCTCCTCCACTTCCGGCACGAGATGATTCACTTCCTCTTCGGCACGCTCTTGAACGCCTTTCTGGTGTTCTATTTCAAAGCGTCCTCGGGCCTGTTTGCATTTGCCTTCATGGTCGTTCTGGGCGCGGTTCTGCTCGCGAACGAGATGCCGCAGTTCCGCCGCCTCGGGCCGCCGATGCGCGTCGCTCTGCACGGCTTTGCCGTGACCTCCTACCTGGCCTACCTGTTGCCGGTGATCGCAGGGTTCTTGAGCCCGTACCTGTTCGTGCTTGCGGCCTGTGCTTCAGCGGCGGTCACCTATGCGCTTTGGCGCCTCTATTCCAGGTGGACGCCTGATCCGAGTTGGACTTTCGGACGAGCGGTCGCTCCTTCGTTGGCGGTGCAGGGAGTCCTCTTGCTTCTCTATTTTGCGCACGTGCTCCCCCCAGTCCCCCTTTCGCTGAAGTGGATCGGCATCTACCACGATGCTCAGAAACAGGGCGAACGGGTCCGCGTTTCGCATCAGCGACCCCCTTGGCGATTCTGGGAGCACGGAGATCAAACGTTCTTCGCCCGTCCGGGAGATCGCGTGTTCTGTTTTGCGCGCATCTTCGCCCCCCGAAGATTCCGCGACGGCGTCAAGGTTCGTTGGGCGTACGATGATCCGAGATCCGGTTGGAAACGCACCGATGCCATCCCGCTCACCATCACGGGCGGTCAGGACGAGGGATGGCGCGGCATTGCGTACAAGCGCCATTTCGCCCCTGGCCGGTGGAAGGTAGACGTCGAGA
>DATFTC010000402.1:0-6248 GCA_035262305.1 Myxococcaceae bacterium
TGGAAGTGAAGCGACCGGCGACCAAGGAGATTGTTGCAAAATTTCTTCACGCCGGACGAGCGCTCGCTGCCGCCCACGCGGTGCAATTGATCCACCGCGATTTCAAGCTGGACAACGTCCTGGTGGCCGCGGACGGTCGGGTGTTGGTCAGCGATTTTGGCCTCGCTAGGGGAGCGAGAGAAGCAGAGGGTTTCGGGCCTGTCTCGACGAGTCAGCCGCTCCTCGACACGGCGATGACGCCGAAGGAGGACGTCTTCGGCGCGATGCTCACGCAGACGGGCTCGATCCTGGGTACGCCGGCGTACATGGCTCCCGAGCAGCTCCTCGGCCAACGTACCGATGCGCGCGTGGATCAGTTCAGCTTCTGCGTTTCGCTCTATGAAGCGCTTTACCGCGAGCGACCGTTTGCCGGAGAGCGCCTCGACGCGCTGGTTCACGAAGTGACCGCCGGAAAAGTGAGGGACCCGCCGAAATCAAGCCGCGTGCCCTCTTGGCTGCGACTGATTCTCTTGAGGGGACTCAAGACCAACGCTGGCGAGCGCTATCCGTCCATGGAGGCGCTGCTCGCGGACTTGGAGAAGGACCCGGCCATTGCTCGGCGGCGGTGGCTGTATGCCGCGGGCGTGGCGGCGGTGATCGCCATCCCGTTGATCGGGTATCGCCAAATCAAACATCAGCAAAGCCTGTTGTGCAAAGGAGCAGATAAGGAGCTCGCAGGAATTTGGAACGACGAAAAGCGCGCCGGAATCTCTCGGGCGTTCCTCGCGACCGGAAAGCCATACGCGCAGACCGCGGTTGCCAGCGTAGGCAAGGCGTTCGATCGCTACTCGCAAGATTGGGTGACGATGTTCACCCAGGCATGCGAAGCAACGCGGCTTCGCGGGACGCAGTCGGAGGAGCTGCTCGATTTGCGCATGGAGTGTCTCTCGCGTCGGCGAGCCGGCTTTCAAGCGTTGATTGAGATTTTTGCCAGCGCCGATGGCAAGGTGGTGGAGCGTTCGGTGGACGCTGCGCAGGTCCTCGCCCCTCTCGAGGGTTGCGCTGACGCGGCGGCGCTCAAAGCGCCGGTTCGCCCACCCGCGGACCCGGCCGTCCGAGCGAAGGTCGACGAGTTGCGGCGCAAGCTCGCCACCGCGAATGCGATGCACGCTTCCGGCAAATACCGCGAGGGCCTGGCCCTCGCGACCGAGATAGCGCAGGAAGCGAAGGGGTTGCAGTACCGTCCTTTGGAGGCGGAGGCGCTTGATCAGCTCGGGCGCTTGCAACAAGCGACCGGCGATCGGAAGACCGCGAACGAGACTCTGAAGCAAGCGGTTCTGGCTGCGGAAGCTGGGCGGCACGACGAAATCGCCGCCAAGTCATTGACTGGTTTAGTCGCGTCGAACAGGGTTTTGGGTCGCTATGATGATGCTCGCGAGAGTGGAATGCACGCCGAGGCTGCCCTCGAACGTCTGGGCGCAAAGGAAAAGCCTCAGATTGTACTGCTGACGGAAATGGGCAATCTCTTTGCCGATCAACGCAAATTCGATGAAGCGTTTGCCTATTACCGGCGCGCTCAATCAATTCGAGACAAGATCTCGGTCGAGCCTTCCTACGGCGATCTCAATTACCTCGGCTGGGCGACCACAAGCCAAGGGCGCCCTGAAGAAGGTCTGCAGTACCAGCGCCGAGCCCTGGCGCTCGCCGAGCCAATGCTCGGGTCGGAGCACCCGCGCGTCGCAGACATTCTCGGCCAGATGGGCCGGACTTTCACTTTGCTCGGCAGGTACGAAGAAGCGCTCGGCCACCAGAAACGCGCACTGGCGATCCAGGAAAAGTCGCTCGGTCCTCAACATCCTCAAGTGGCGCTCACGCTGGTGGGAATTGGGCGGGCCCTTCGAGGCCTCGGCAGACAGGACGAGGCACTCGATTACTTTCGCCGTTCTCTTGCCCTCTATGAAGCGGCGCTGGGTCCGGACCACTGGGAGCTCGCAAATCCGCTGGAAGATATCGGATCGATTCTCGCCTCGCGCGGCGAGTACGAGCCGGCGATCGCTAACTTTGAGCGGGCCGCCGCGCTGGTGGAGAAGACATTTGGCCCAGACATGCTCGTTGCTTCGTTACTAACGAAAATCGGAAGGGCGGCGATGGGCCTCGGCGACTCGCGTAAGGCAATCAGCTCGCTCGAGCGAGCGCTCTCAATTCGGGAAAAGCACCCCGAGCGCGCCACCGATTTGGCCGAAACGCGTTTCGCGCTGGCAAGGGCCCTGAAGAAAAGTGGGCGCGACCGCGAACGCGCCATGACGCTGGCGGCGAACGCGCGGGAGGCGTATGTCACCGCGGGTGACAAATACAGGAAAAACGTCGCCGAAGTAGACGACTGGATTGGCGGGAAACGACGGCCAAATCCGTGATCGCGATAGAATTTTCAAACTCCGTTTGTAGCCCGGGCCAGCTACTCGTATAAGGCGGACGTGCGGCGGCTGTTGATACTTGCTCTGCTGGCGGGATGCACTACCGGGAAGCCCGGCGCATGCATTCAGGTCAAAGCTGCGAGCCCGGCTCCAGAGGCGTCGACGTCACCAACGGCAAAGAAGGCTGGAAGCCCGATTCTCGATGGGGAGCTCGGCCTTCGGACGCTCGACGGCGGGCCGGTCAACTTAAAGGACTACAGGGCGCGGGTCACCGTGCTCGCATTCTGGGCAACCTGGTGTCACCCGTGTCTCGAAGAGCTGCCTTATGTCGAGAAGTTGCACCAACTCTACAAAGACGACCGCGAGGTCTCCATCGTGGGCGTGAGCGTAGACCGTCCGGGCGCGCTCGAGCTGGCCAAGACCCAGATTGCCGATTTGAAGCTCACATTTCCGGTGCTTTTCGACTCACAATGGAAGCTGATTAAGCAATTCACCGAACAGATTCACCTTCCTCTGCTTGTGTTTATCGATCGCGACGGCAAGATTTACAGCGAGTTCGGATTCTCCGAAATGCGCGCTGTCGGTTTCGTATCCAACAAAGGAAATTTGATCGAGCTAGCCCGCGGGGGACATCTCCCAGACTAGCGCAGCGTTCTTTGCTAAACACAGACGCCGCTCGAGTCTATTCACGCCAATTCCGATCTTGGTAAACGGCTTCCGGGGGCACTGACCAAGATGACAAGGATGAAGCGTGTCGCCGCGAGCGGTGCTTCCCGCCTTCCCCGCGTTGCTGGCCACACCACCGAGATCTCCGAGCGTCAGCGCCCAGCGCGGTTCGCTTAATCGCTTCTCGACAGAGAACAAGGAGAACCGAAGATGACTTGCCCACGCTCCCAGTTCCAGGGTCACTCACTAATGGTCAGCGCCTTCCTGACCGGCCTGCTCGCCACAACCGCACCGACGTATGCCGATTCGCATTCGCAAAACCGCTTTCAGATTGTCACCCTTTCCACGGCGCCGCAGCGGGTCAGCGGCGGCGATGTTCTCATTCGAGTCAGCGTTCCTCGAAGGGTCACACTGTCCGACGTAGCCGTAACACTAAATGGCGCCGACGTAACTGGCGCGCTCCTCCCCGACGGATCGAGCCATGCGCTGGTCGGCTTGGTGAGCGGACTGAGGGACGGGAGAAATCTGATCACCGCTGCCACCACGACCAGGCCGTCACAGCGCACCCGACTGGCGCTGCGGAATTTTCCCATCTATGGGCCGATTTTCGCAGGCCGGCATCAGACGCCATGGATTTGCGAGACCGATACATCGGGTCTCGGCCCGTCGCTCGACGAGCACTGCACGGTGCCGACCATCTATCAGTGGTTCTATCGGAGCACCGACGGGACCTTCAAGCCGCTGCCCAGCTTGAGCCCGCCATTCCCGAAGGATCTGGTCCAGACGACGACGATTGACGGCGAGACGGTGAACTACATCGTGCGAGTGGAGTCGGGGACGATTGATCAGTCCATCTATCGAATCTCGATCATCGACGACCCCACGGATCCCATCCACGACCCTTGGTCGAGCGATGGAAAGAGGCCTGGGCCCGGGTGGAATGGCAAGCTCAGCTTTCCGTTCGGCGGCGGCTGTGGGCCTGGATACCGATCCGGACGCAACGATGTGACGTCCGCGCTTTCCGATGATCCATTGAGCTTGGGCTTCGCGGTCGCCTTCGGTACGCGCAATACGCTGGGGACCGGCTGCAACTTTGTCATCTCCGCCGAGACGATGATGATGATCAAGGAGCATTTCATCGAGCAGTATGGCATTCCCCGGTTCACCATTGGCTCGGGTGGCTCCGGCGGGTCGATGCAGCAGCATTTCATTGCGCAAAATTATCCGGGTCTGCTCGACGCGATCACTCCGGGTGTATCGTACTCAGATCTTGTCTCGATCTTGCCGGACGTCACCGACTGCGGATTGCTCAATCACTACTTTGACACGGTTGCCAATCCAGCAGACTGGCTTGCGGGACGGCGGTCGAAAGTCGATGGATACCCAGCGAGCGCGGATGGCATGAATACCACCTGCCGGAGCTGGGATGGATTCGCGCATACTTGGGTAAGCCCCTTCAATGGATTTGATCCCGTGGTGCCGGTTGAGGCCCGGTACGATCCCGTCACCAATCCGGGAGGAGCCCGCGCTACTTTCACCGACGGGATGGTCAACGTCTTCGGCATCGATCCGGCGACTGGCTTTGCACGGACCGTCTACGACAACGTCGGCGTCCAGTATGGACTGACGGCCCTCAACAATGGTGACATCACTAAGACAGAGTTCTTGGATCTGAATGAACTGATCGGAGGGCTCGACGTCGATGGAAACTACATTTCGGCGCGCAGTGAAGGAAATCTCGAGGGGATCGAAATCGCATATCGCGCCGGAGTGGTGGATTCGGGAGAGAACCTGACGCTGCCGATCCTCGACACGCGAACCTATACCGACGACATTATCGACATCCATACTCGGATACGAACCTTTGCGAAGCTCGACCGACTGCGGAGTGAAAACAGGACCAGTGAAAATGAAGTGAATTGGCTCGTCGCCCGCGTTGGAACGGACCTGCCGAGCCTCTCGAAGATGGCACTGCTCGGAAATAACGAGTGGTTGGAGAACATCCTTGCCGACACATCGCGTGGCCGCTACGCGCTCAAGGTGATCCGCAACAAGCCGGCTTGGTTGAAGGACACGTGCTGGGATGCAACCGGCGGGGCCCACGTGGAACAGTTTTCACTGGAAGGTCCGAGCGTCTGCAATGAGCTGTTTCCGATCAATTCGACTGTCCGGATCAGAGCCGGCGCGCCGGTCCAGGGTGACAGCCTCAAGTGCCAGCTGAAGCTAATCGATTACGGCGACTACTCTGTGATCTTCACTCCACAGGAGATTGCACGGCTCAACGCGATCTTCCCCAATGGCGTCTGCGATTGGTCCCGACGAGGCGTCGGACAGCAACCGATTGACGGGGTGTGGCTCGATTACACTCCTGGCCGCGAGGGGCGTGAGGACGACGTTGAGCTATCTGGCGAGACGAGCGACTGAGCCCACGGCGACACATTACATCGCGCCGCCATAACGTCTATTTCGAAATCACGGTCGCGTTGCCTTTTTCAATGGCAAGGTGTAGTGCGCTCGAACGATCTGTCTGGCATTGCCGTGTGCCACAAGACGTTACGCGAGGGGACGGCCATGAAGGCTGCTTCTTTTAGAGTATCGATCCTGTTTTCCGTCATGGCAGTATTTGGAACGAGTGCATCCTTCGCACAATCCGGTTGGTTCTGGCAGAACCCGCTGCCGCAAGGAAATCCTCTCTATGCCGCTGCCGCGCCAGATATTGATACGGTCGTAGCGGTTGGCGAGCTTGGAACCATTCTGCGGACCGACGACGGCGGTGCCACCTGGACGCTCCAATCCAGTGGCACGACACAAACTCTCCGTGGAGTCTCCTTTGTGGATGCCAACACCGGGACTGCCGTGGGCTTCGGTGGAACCATTCTGCGCACCGAGGACGGCGGCGCAACCTGGAGGGTACAGTCCAGCGGGACCACCAGCGGTCTCAATGCAGTCTCCTTCGTGGACGCCAGCACCGGGACCGCGGTGGCCGGCGGTACAACCATTCTGCGCACCGACGATGGCGGTGCCACCTGGACGCGCCAGTCCAGTGGGATGACCGGGATTCTCTATGGGGTCTCCTTCGTGGACGCCAACACCGGGACGGCGGTGGGCGCCGGAGGAACCATTCTGCGCACCGACGATGGCGGCGCCACCTGGACGGCGCAGTTCAGTAGTACCCTCTTCGATCTCGGC
>DATFTC010000403.1:0-3664 GCA_035262305.1 Myxococcaceae bacterium
GAAACGCTCGGGACGTCTTGAAGGTGCGGTGTGAAAAATAGCGGTGATAGCCAGTGGTCAGCGCCAACATCCGGGCGAAGTAGAGGGCGAGACACACGGCGACGTCCTGCGTCCGAACGCCCGTCCACAGTGCGGCGAAGCACATCAAGTGCACGGACAGAAACGGAATGCAGGCGACAAAGGAGATCTTTTCGGCCTCCGAGGGGGAGCGAGTCTCGACGTTCAAGGGGAAACCTTTCAGACGGTCGCGGCCAAATGCGCGTTGCTGGCTTCCTTCTTAAGCCGCGCATGTCATCGGATTGTCAGCGCGCGTCCGAATTGTCGAGCCGATCCAGCCAGGTCTCGAACCGTGGGTCGGCGTGGAGCGAAGCGAGGTCCGGGTCCACCTCGGCGACGGCGCGCTTGCGAAAGCCGAGCTCAGCGGCTCGGTCGAGGAGTCGCAGCGCACCCTCCGCGTCGCCGGCCCGTGCCATCGAGCAGGCCACGTCGTAAGCGGTCTCCGCAGAGGGGTATTCCTCGAGTGCCGCCAGGCCTACCTGTGCAGCAGCGGCAAACTGTCCGCGGATGAAAAGGACGCGTTCCGCGCAGGTGTACGCCAACGACATGTCCACTCCCGGGAGCTTTCGAGCATCCGCCACCCGATTGTCGCGGATGAGCGCGCCCGCCCACTCGTGGAGGAGGGTGGGGTCGTGACTTTGCTCGTAGGCAACCTTCCAAAGCTCCAGCGCACGAGTCTCATCCCCAGCCAGCGAATACGCCGCCGCCAAGGCGTGAGGCTCCACGGCTTGCCCTTCAACCAAAGAGAAATGCTCGAGGGCGCCGCGCCCATTTCCTTCCTTCACGGCGATCCATCCCAGCAAGTGGTGAATCCGCGAGCCGAGCTTCGGATCGGACGTCGCGGCGGCGAGGGCCTGCTCTGCCAGCTGCTTCGCCGCCGGCAGCTGATTTTGGCGATAGAGGTTCTGCGCGTTGCCGAACGGAATGAGAGCCGCGCTGTTCGGATCGGGAATCTCGCCGCGAAAATAGGCCGTCACTCCGCCGAGGGCGCGCAGCCCGAAGATGACGACAAGAATGACTAGATACGGCTGCTGGCCACTCACCGCGAAAAGCCAGGCAAAGAGCACCACACAAGTGCCGAGTGAGATGAGCTGCGCGAATAGAAATCCGCGTCGTCCGAAAAGCCGTATCAACACAACAGTCGCGATCTTGCCACCGTCCATGGGAGGTACAGGGGCGAGATTGATGAGCGACCAGCCGATGTTGACCCAGATGAGGTTGGCGAGCACGCTGTGCAGATAGCCCGAAGGTGGAGGCGTAGTTTGCTCGATGAGGACGCATGCGAGTCCAAAGAGTAGACCAAGCCCGGGACCCGCCAGCGTCAGCAGCACGTCCCTGTACCAGGGGATTGGTGCTCCAGCATTTGGGTGAGTCAGCCCGCCCATCCAGACGAGCTCAATTCGGGGCCTGTACCCGAAGGAGCGCGCAGCTAGAGCGTGACCAAGCTCATGCAGCAGAACAGAGACAAAGACGATTGCGACCCAGGAGATCAGAAGCAGTGTGTCCTGGCGGGTGTCGCGCCAGTCCAGCGATGCATAACCGAACAGCGCGGCGACCAGGAAGTGACTCGGATGCACCTCCACCGGGATGCGCCAGATCCTGAACCTCAGCATTCAAAGAAGGTTAACGCGAAGGGACGTGAGCCGGTACTTCATCGCACCCGCGCCGATGACTTTCGTTTCGCGCTCGTTTTCAGTTAGATGTACAGCCGACGCATGCCGGCGATCGGTCCGTACGAGCTGCCCAATCCGTACATCCTCGCTCCGATGGCCGGAGTGAGCGAGATGCCGTTTCGCGTGCTCGCATTCAAGATGGGCGCTGCGCTCTGTCCTACCGAGCTCGTCAGCGCCCAGGGATTGTTCCGAGCGAACTCGCGGACCCTTCGCTACTTGCGACACGACTCGGAAGTCGAGCGGCCATATTCGCTTCAGATTTTTGGCGGAGAGCCCGAGGTAATGGCGCGGGCCGCTCTGATCGGCAAGCAGTGGGGCGCGCAGATCATCGACATCAACATGGGTTGTCCGGTGAAGAAGGTAACCAAGAGCGGTGCAGGCTCGGCGCTGCTGTGCGATCCGCCGCGCGCAGCGCGAATCGTCTCGGAGATCCGAGCCGCCACTGGGCTGCCGGTGACCGCCAAGATCCGCTCCGGATGGGATGGGAGCAGTCGCAACTATGTCGAGATGGCCGAGGCCCTCCAGGACGCTGGATGCGCCGCCTTGGCAATTCACCCGCGAACTCGAGCGCAGGGTTATTCGGGGTCCGCAGACTGGGATGCGATCGCGCAGCTGAAGCAGCAGGTCCGGTGGATGCCGATCATCGGCAATGGCGACGTTCAAACTCCCGACGACGCCCGCCGGATGCTCGAGACGACGGGCTGCGATTTGGTGATGATCGGCCGGGCTGCGCTGGGCAATCCGTGGATTTTTCGCCGGCTCAACGGCGGGCCGCCGCCCTCGGTCGACGAGCGGTGCGCTACCATCGTGCACCACTTCGAGCAGCATGTTGCGTTCGTCGGCGACGAACGCGTCGCCGTCCGGGCATTTCGCAAGCACCTCGCGTGGTATGCGCACGGGCTCAGGGGCGCCGCCACCTTTCGAGCCGAGGCAAACCAACTCGAGCTCGCCGATCAAGTTCGCTTTGCGGTCCGGCGGTTTTTCTCGCAAGCGGTAGATCAAGTTGGCGGCGGAACCGAGCAGCCAATTGACTACCGCACCGCCTTAGGCTGAAGGGCCGAAAGCCCCCGATTCGCCTGGGCTGCTTGGCAAACGGCCGAGCCAGTGACCACCTTCGCGTCGATGGCTCTTGCCCTTCCCACCCTTCGGGTGACCGAACGCGCGGCTTCGATTCTCGCCATTGGCGCGACGCTTGCGTTCCTTTACATCGCGCGGGACTTACTCTTGCCGAGCATACTCGCGGCATTCGTCGCGATGACGGTCCATCCGGTGGTCGAGTTGCTGGTTCGGCGCCTCCACGCGCCGAGGTCGCTTGCGGCGCTGGCTGGCACCTTGCTCGCCGTAGCGGTGGCGGCGCTGATCGTGTTCGTGCTCGTGCAGCAAATCAACAGCTTCGCGAGCGAGCTTCAAACATACGAGGACCGCCTGCAGTCCACATGGAGGTCCCTCACCCAGAAGTTCCTCAAGCTGCAACAGAGCGGCGAGTCGCTGGTGCCTCGCCAGTTGCGACCGGTGAGGACTGTGGAGGGAGTGCCGTGGGAAAAGCTCCTCTTCGGAACGGCGATCGGCGTCGTAACCTTCATCGGTCAGGCGACGCTCGCCCTGTTCGTCCTCTACTTTCTTCTCGTGGAGGCCGGTGTTTACCGGCGCAAGCTGGTTCGCCTCTTTCGTGGAAACCCTGAGGGGGAGGACCGAATCCTTTCCGTCATCGGCCAGATTCATCGCGATGTCGAGAAATACATGCTCAACCGCGTGCTGCTGAACGCAATTCTCGGGGTCGTGGTTGGAGCCGTCTTTGCCCTTTATGGTCTGGACCACGCGCCGATCTGGGGGCTCACCACCGCACTCTTGCATTTCATTCCGTACCTCGGGCCCGCGGTCGGGCTGTTCCTTCCGGTATTGATGGCGCTGCTGCAGTACGACGGGTGGCGCGA
>DATFTC010000404.1:0-11378 GCA_035262305.1 Myxococcaceae bacterium
AGCTTCTCCACCGGCATCGATTCGCCGGTCACCGCAGACTGATCTACGAATGAGTGACCCGAGGAAACCTTACCGTCGACCGGCAAACGTGCTCCCGGTCTGACGAGCACGATGTCCCCTCGCCGAAGCTCGGCGATCGGGATTTCGTGCGCCACGCCCGCGCGCAAGACGGTGGCCTGCCGGGGAAGCATCTGAAGGAGGTCGCCGATGGCGCGTCGGCCCCGATCGACCGTCATGTGCTCGAGGATCTCGGCGACTAAGACGAAAAGGATGATCAACAGGCCGGTGAAGGACTCGCCGATGACGAACGCTGCGACGATCGCGATCGTCATCGACAGCTCCATCGTCATCCGGCGCGCCATCAGCGCCGAGGACGCTTCGCGCAGAATCGGATATCCGCCGATCAGCGCGGCGACAATGGGGATGATCGTCCGGTCAGCCCCCGGAGCCCAGATCCCGAGCCAGCTGTTAAGCGCCGCCAGTGAAACAAGACCAATCCGCGCGATTTCCACCGGCGCAATCGCGTGCTCGTGTGCGACGTCGGCCAAATCGCCGTCGCGCTTTACCTGCTTTCCAATCGCTGCGGTGAACGGCGCGGTCGCGGCGACCGGCTCGGTTTTCATCGCTTGCGCGCGATCGGCTGCCATTCGCTCTCCGTCATCTCAAATACGTTTTGAGGACATCCAAGAGCTCTTGCGCCGCGCGACCGCGCGCCGAGTTCGGATTGTCGTCGGGATCGATGACGTGGAATCGGATGTGGCCCTCGATCAACTCGCCCATCAGGCTATTGAGAGCGCCGCGACACGCGGCAACGAGCTGAAGCATGTCGGCGGCTTCGGTTTCTTGCTCCAGCGCCTTCTCGATCGCATCAACCTGACCGCGAATGCGCCGGATTCGGTTGATCAACTTTTCCTTGTCTCGCTTGAGGTGAGCCATTTCGCTATCGATCTGCTCCCATACCCATACTAGTACCACTATGGCTTGGGGTGAGCAAATCACCCGGTCCTCTTCGGCTCGCCGAACCTAGGTTGTACTCTGTGGATGGATTCGGTGATCTCAGCGCCCATCGCTTCGCGTGCCGCTGTATGCTTGTACCCCAGGGGGTATGCCGAAAAAGCCTTGACAAGGCGACCGCGTGGGTTTAGCTAGGCAGCAAATTCGCGGTTGCTCTCGTTAGGCGAGGCGTCCGCGCGGACATAGGCCACTGTCCCGAAACGACGAGAGTCGCCAAGGGGTAAACCAGGGCTCGCCGGATTAAGGCTTGCTCCACGTGGCTGAGCGAAGAGGCGTGGCCTCCTCTACGTCGCGCGGTGCTGAAGCTCAACTTGGGGGGCGACGTCGGCCATGCGCCCAAGCGGTGCGTGATCTCGCCACCTGCTCAAGCGAGAGCTCCTCGAACGCGAAACTTAGGCCGAAGGAGTGCGAGGAGCCGAGAAATCCACATCACACAACTGGAACATTTCTGTAACGCAAAGGAGACAGACGAATGGTTTCTGCCAGAACTATTAAGGGACGGGAGCGACTCGCGGCTCGGCCGAGTCACATCTGCTGGCCCCGGCACCGCTGATCCTGTACAGCGACCTGCGCGCTGTTGATAACCGGTGCGCGGGGAGAGGCCCAAAAGGCCGCGCGTGGAGTCACGACCGTGACGACGCAAGACTCGAAGATGGCTTCCCCATTCTGCCGCGTGCGATCTCGCGGCAAAAAAGGATCCCACCTGAGGGCGGTCGCCACGACAGCTCTCCTGGTTGCGACTTATTTCTCCGGATGCGACACGCCCCACACATATGTAGTGCTCGACAACAATTACCCTCCCTCAGAGACCCCGCTGATCGTCTACCACGCGTTCTGGCAGGCGGTATCGTTCCAGACACCCGTCCTTCCCGGCTCTTCGTCCGACGTGCAGAACACCATACCTGCTTCGGCGAACACCGCTTACGTCCTCGTTGCGCCGGGCTGGGATCCCACCAGCTCTACCGTCCCCACTTCCTTCATCGTCATGCAGTCGCGAGACGGCTTCGGAGTGCACCTCAATAACACTCTCCATATTCCCGTCGATGATGCCATGTTCATTGGGAACTGTGCGGCGAGCAGCTTCCTCTCCCAGGACCAAGCCGATTTCATCACCCAGCGCGTCTTTGCGAGCGACTTCGCCGGGCTCAGCTACGACCCGTCGACGTGCACCACGGCTCCGATCGACGACATCGGGGAGCGCTGATGCGCGCGCCCATCAATCCATTCTTCGCCCGCTCCAGCTTCGCCGCCGGAAGGCTCGTGCGCCTCCTCTGCGTTGGCTTCGTTGGTCACGTCCTGCTTGCCTCTGCTCTGGCCCGCGCGCAGGCAGCTCCTCCGGCGGGACATGAGGAGGAGGCCTTCGACTTGATGAACCTGCTCTCTCACCACGGCCTGCACAACATCGAAATGGAGAGCTGGAACCTCTACGGGCAATTCACTTACATCTCGAGCTGGAAGTTGCCGTTTCAAGCTCCGTATACAAACGCCAATGGCAGCATCAACTCGCTGGTGCCAGATTACGAGCGAAGCTTCACTGGCACCTTCACCCTTTTCTTCGGGTTGAAGCTCTGGCCGGGCGGCGAGGCCTACTTCGTTCCCGAGGTCATCTCGGAGCGAGGGCTCTCGCAGATCCGCGGCCTCGGAGCCTCTATTCAGAACTTCGAGCTTCAAAAGTCCGGATCAGAAACACCCCAGCTCTATCGAGCGCGCCTGTTCCTCCGGCAGACGTTTGGGTTCGGCGGCAATGATGTCGTCAAGACATCCGACCCGATGCAGCTGGGAACCGTGGTGAAGAGCCGGCGGCTCGTGCTCACCGCCGGCAACTACACCTTTCTCGATGTCTTCGACAGAAACAACGTCACCTGGGATCCCCGTCAGACATTCTTCAACATGGCGTTTATGACGCACTCCTCATGGGATTTCGCGGCGGACGCGCGGGGATACTCGTGGGGCGGCGCGATTGAGCTGTATTGGGACGACTGGGCTTTGCGCTTCGGCAGGATGGCCTCGCCTCAGCACCCCAACACTCTCCCGCTCGATCTTCGACTCTGGAAATACTACGGCGACGCGCTCGAGCTCGAGCATGTTCACGTGCTCTTCGGGCAACCAGGCGCTGTCCGCATCCTCGGCTATCGGAACTACGAGGTCACCGGGCGATTTGACGAAGCCATCGCGGCTTACCAGGCTGATCCAAAACAAAACGCTGGGGCCTGCACCAGCTTCAATTACGGGTCGGGGAACTTCAGTGCTCCTGACCTGTGCTGGGTGCGAAAGCCGAACCAGAAGCTAGGCATCGGGATCAACGTCGAACAATTCGTCGCTAAGAACGTCGGCGTGTTTTTTCGAGGGATGTACTCGGACGGAAAGACCGAGGTCGACGCCTACGATCCGGCCGACCGATCGCTTTCCGTCGGGGCCGTGGCCAAGGGCGCGCTGTGGAAACGTCCCTTTGACGTCACTGGCGTCGGTTTTGGCATGGCCTGGATCTCGAAAGTACATGCCCATTACCTGGCGATGGGTGGCATTGACGGCTTCATCGGAGATGGCAACTTGCGCCAAGGCGCCGAGGGCGTCTTCGAATTGTTCTACAGCGTGAATCTTCTCACGGCCATCTGGCTGGCGGCGGACTACCAGTTTCTCTGGGGTCCCGGGTTCAACACCGACCGGGGGCCGATCAACATCATCGGAGCCAAGGTTCATGCTGAGTTCTAGCCGCCACGCTTTCGCCTCGGTCATCCTGCTTGCGCTAAGCGCGCGCGCGCAGGCGCAGCAGCAAGTGCAAGGGTTCGCGGTGGAGCGTTTCTACTCGTCGGCGCCCGGAGCCGGTTGGTTCGCGATGGATACGCTGGATATGCATGGTCGCCTGGGGGGTGCACTCTCCCTGACCGTCGGATACGCAAGAAACCCGATGCGGGTGACGGACGGCTCACAACGCTTTGCCGTCGTCTCTGACCAGGCGATCACCGCAATCGGAGCCGCGCTCACCTACAATCGTTGGCGCATTTACCTCAACTTCGACGCGCCCTTCGCGATCAAGGGGCAGAGCGGAACGGCCGGCGGCTATTCGTTCACCGGTCCGTCCGTCGACCTGGAGTCGAACCCGGACACGTTGTCGGACCCTCGCCTCGGCGTCGACGTGCGCATCATCGGAGGGCCGACGAGCCTCTTCCGCCTCGGTGCCGGAGCGCAGCTGATCTTCCCAAACGGAAATCGTTCCGACTACGACACCGACGGCACTTACCGCGGTATGGTCCGACTTCTCTTCGCGGGAGACGAGGGACTCTTCACTTACGCGGGCCAGCTCGGCGTCCACCTTCGACCGCTCGACGACTCGCCGGCGCCGGAGAGCCCTCGCGGTCGGGAGCTCCTCTTCGGCGTCGCTGCCGGAGCGAAGCTGCCCGTCGGTCGAAGCGGGAGCTTGGCAGTGATCGTCGGCCCGGAAGTCTTCGGAGCGACGGCATTTCAATCCTTTTTCGGCTCAAACAGCACGGCCCTGGAAGGGCTTCTTACCGCTCGGCTCGAGGGAACGGCCGAGAACCGGGCGCAGCTGAGAGTCAAGCTCGGAGCCGGCGCAGGAATAAACCAGCAGTTTGGTGCGCCCGAGTGGCGCATTGTCTGCGGCATCGAAGTTTTCAATCACAACCAGGTACAATGACATCGGCACGCCCCCACAGCCTCGTCCCTGTCGCCCCACGGGGTGAATCGCGGCCGTGGCTCGCGCCGAACCCGCCAGCGGCGTGGCAGCTGGCGAGGAGACTTTTGGGTTGTTGGATGGCAGTTCGGCGCGTAAATGAAATAGCGCAGCATAATTTGGAGTAACAACGCGATGCTCGAGGCTCTCCGCAGATTTCCGATCTTCAAGTCGATGACGCAGAACAAGACTGAAGCAGCCTCGCGAACCGTCGGGCAGCGGCAGGTGAGCGACGAGGTTGGCAAGCGGCTGCGAGAGGCATGCTGCGCCAGCCCGAACGACTTGCTGACCCAGCTCGGAACGACGCCGCAAGGGCTCACCGCCGCCGAAGCGGAGGAGCGCCTCGAGAAATACGGTCCCAACCGCGTCGCCAGCGAACGTCCGCCGCACTGGTACGTGCAGCTCGGCCATTCCATCACCAACCCCTTCGTTCTCCTTCTGCTCGTCCTGGCGGCGGTTTCATTCATCGCCGGGGACACTCAGGCGACGATCATCATTGCCACCATGGTCGCGATCGGGGTTTCGCTTCGCTTTTATCAGGAGCGGCGCTCGACGGTGGCGGCCGAAAAGCTGCGAGCCCTGGTCAAAGTGACCGCCACCGTGATTCGACGGGACTTGGAGAATCACCCCTACACGGCCGAGGTGCCGATCGAGCAGCTCGTTCCCGGCGATATCATCCAGCTCGCAGCCGGCGACATGATTCCCGCCGACGTTCGCCTGCTGAGCAGCAAGGACCTGTTCATCAGCCAAGCGGTGCTCACCGGCGAGGCAATGCCCGTCGAAAAGTTCGCCCCTCTTCAGGGCGCCCCGGAGGGCAGCGTTCTCGAGGCTCCCAACGCCTGCTTCCTTGGCACGAACGTCATCAGTGGAAGCGCGACCGCGGTCGTGGTTGGAACCGGACCGAGTACTTACCTCGGGTCGATCGCCCGCAGCATCACCGGGCAGCGGACCCTCACCAGCTTCGAAAAAGGTATCCGCGACATCAGCATCCTGCTCATCCGCTTCACCCTGGTGATGGCGGTGCTGGTCTTCATCATCAATGGGATTAGCAAGCACAATTGGCCCGAGGCCTTCATGTTTGCCCTTTCGGTTGCCGTCGGGCTCACCCCCGAGATGCTTCCGATGATCGTCTCCGGCGCTCTCGCCCTCGGCGCGGTGACCATGTCCAAGAAAAAGGTGATCGTCAAACGCCTCAACTCAATCCAAAACATCGGGGCGATCGACATTCTTTGCACCGACAAGACCGGAACGCTCACCGAGGACCGGGTGGTTTTGATGCGCTGCTGGAATGTCGCCGGCGAAGAGGACACCGATGTTTTTACCTACGCTTATCTGAACAGCTATTTCCAGACGGGGCTGAAAAACCTCCTCGACCGCGCCATCCTCGACTACCGCGACGCGCCGAAGACGGTCGCTGCGACGAAAGTGGACGAGATCCCGTTCGATTTTTCTCGCCGGCTGATGTCCGTCGTGGTCGACCGGGACCAGCGGCGCGAGCTCGTGGTCAAGGGCGCGCCGGAAACCATCTTCGCCCGCTGCAACCAATTCGACCTCAACGGCGAAGTGATGGAAATGGATCCCGTCCTGTTGCCGGAGCTGCAGGAGGAGTTGGATAAGCTGAACCTCGAAGGCTTCCGAACGCTCGCGATCGCCTACAAAGACGTGAGCAAAACCCAACAGAGCTTTTCCAAGAACGACGAGGGTCAGCTGACTCTCAAGGGCTACGTCGCCTTCCTCGACCCGCCCAAGCAGACCGCCCGCGCTGCAATCACCGCGCTGAGCACCCACGGCGTGCAGGTGAAAATCCTCACTGGTGACAACGACATCGTGACCCGGACGATCTGTCACCAGGTGGGGCTTGGATCTCAAGAGGTCGTCCGCGGCGGCGAGCTGGAGGCGATGACGGACGAGGAGCTGCGCGCGGTAACGGAGAAGGTGAGCGTCTTCGCCCGGCTGACGCCGGCGCACAAAGAACGGGTGATTCGGGTTCTGCGCGACGCAGGGCACGTGGTGGGATTCATGGGCGATGGCATCAACGACGCGCCGGCGCTGCGCGCAGCGGACATCGGAATCTCGGTCGACAACGCGGTGGACATCGCCAAGGAGTCGGCAGACCTGATTCTCCTCGAGAAGAGCTTGCTGGTCCTGGAGGACGGCGTCCTCGAGGGCCGGCGAGTCTTCGGCAACATCCAAAAATACATCAAGATGGGAACCAGCTCGAACTTTGGAAACATGTTCAGCGTCCTCGGCGCGAGCATCTTCCTTCCCTTCCTCCCGATGCTCCCGATCCAGCTGCTCGTACAGAATCTCCTTTACGACTTTTCCCAGCTGGCCATTCCTTTCGATCGCGTCGATGAGGAATACCTGCGCAAGCCGCGCCGCTGGCGGGTGGCCGAGATCGGGCGCTTCATGCTCTACATTGGCCCGATCAGCTCAATTTTTGATTACACGACCTACGGGCTGATGTTTTACGTGTTCGCTGCGAATACTGTCGCAAAGCAGAGCCTTTTCCAGTCCGGCTGGTTCGTCGAGGGACTGCTCTCTCAAACGCTGATCGTCCACATGATTCGAACGCGCAAGATTCCGTTCATTCAGAGCCGCGCCGCCTGGCCGTTGGTCCTGACGACAATTCTGGTCATGGCAATCGGCATTTACCTTCCCTTCAGTCCGATCGCGCCCGGCCTGCACATGACTCCGCTTCCCCATGCGTACTTCGCCTACCTCCCAGCGACTCTGCTCAGCTACGCGATATTGACCCAAATTGTGAAGACTTGGTTCGCCGGAAGGTACGGCTACAACTAAGGCGGAGCGTCTGTCGACTAATCCTTGGGACGATGCCCTTTCACATCACCTTCTCGGCGAGAATTGCGGTTGAGCACTTGGCCCGGCGGCGGGGAAAGCTGACTGATGCTCTTACGGTGTCGGTATGGGCTGTCCGTGAATGCACAGCGGTCTACTGGTGCCCGTGAGCAGCAGCAAGAGAGATCCATAAGATGCCACCTCCGATCAGGACTGTCATCGCCCCGAAGATGGCGGTCACCGTCTTTCCTGCATCTGGGACGTCCACGTGCGCTGCGCTGATCTCCTGAAGAGGAATTTCGACCAGTGCTCCCTCATCACGTTTCCAAACGAATTGGTCGTTTCGCACATCAGTCGTCGATACGTCTCCGCCGAGCCGAGTGCCGTTTCTGAGATCCACGTATAGTTTGACCCCCTTCGTGAGATCGATGGTTTCGCCCTTTACATCGCGCAACTGTCTCGGTGCCGCTGGTCGCACCGGAACATCAACCCGTCTACCTCGCGAGTCGCTGGGCAAGCTACTGGGTAGCGCCGGCACTGGCTGATTTGCCTCGCCGTCAGCATGGCCGGCTGTCCTCTGCTCTTGAGTTTGGCGTGCCATCTTTTCCTCTTGCGGCTGTTCGAGCTTCGCCAAATCCGAGGGGCGTACCCAATGGGTGGTGACGCATCCCACGACAAACGGAGCGGTGAGCGAGAGCACAAACGTGAGGGAGCGGCGGTCCATGCAACGCCTCCTTCGTCGTGTGTGTTTACACCCGCGGCGACAAGGCGCGGACAAGGAGTTGCTCGCGGACAGCCCATGCCAAAGAACATTTACCTCTGAGTGAGCGAGGGAACTCTAGGGTACCACCCGTGTCAGCTTTTGCGGGCCGTTCCGCGGTGCAGCCTTCTTCACGTACTTGTCGAACCAGGACAGCATCTCCCAGAGCGTGTGTTCCGTCGATTCGCGCGCGCTGTAGCCGTGGGACTCGAACGGGAGCATCACCAGCCGCACCGTCCCGCCGG
Organism: Myxococcaceae bacterium; assembly: GCA_035262305.1. Classification (GTDB taxonomy): domain Bacteria; phylum Myxococcota; class Myxococcia; order Myxococcales; family Myxococcaceae; genus DATFTC01. Next base: position 8,510 of record DATFTC010000404.1, read on the forward strand.
TCCCGCGGATCGCTTGATACAGCCGCTCCGACTGAAGGGGAACAGTGCCCGGATTCACATCCGCTTCGCCGTGAATCAAAAGCAGCGGCTTGTTGATTTTATTCGCATATACGACGGGCGAGAGCTTGACGTAGGTCTCCTGAGCCTCCCACAAGGTTCGCCGCTCATTCTGGAACCCGAACGGCCGCATCACGTGGTTGTAGGCGCCGCTTCGAGCGACGCCAGCGCGGAAGAGATCCGAGTGACCCAGCAGCGTCGCGGTCATCAGCGCGCCGTGGCTGTGACCCATCACCCCGACGCGCTCCGGGTCCGTGACCTGCATCTCGACCGCCTTATCCACCGCTGCTTTGGCGTTCGCCACCAGCTGCTCGATGAAGGTGTCATATGCAGTCTCGGGATGACCCACGACGGGCATCGTGGGATCGATCACTGCGTACCCATCCAAGACGAAGAACAGATAGGAAGGCCCGACGATGCTCATCGCGTGCCGCGGAGAGCCTGATACCTGACCGGCCACTCTGGCGTCGTTGTAATCCAGCGGATAGGCCCAGACGACCGTGGGCAGACGCGTTCCCTTTTTGTATCCGGCGGGCAGATAGAGCGTGAAGGACAGCTCCACCCCATCGGCTCGCTTGTATTTGACGAGATGCTGAGTGATGCGGCGAAGCTGCGGGGTCGGATCGGGGATTTTAGTGAACGGTCGAAGCGTTGAGCTCAAGGAAGCTTCACCCGGCTCCACCTGCTTGACGGGTCGACGATCCAAGGTTCGCAGATAGAAGTTGGGTGTCATCGTGGGTGATTCGCGCTTGGTCAGGAACATTCCTGCGGTGGAATCAATCCATCCGATGAATATTTCGTAGCTTGTTTTGTCGCAGCGGAACAATCGCTCCGTCTTGAGCGTTGCCAGATTCAATCGGTCGAGGAACGGGCGATCCCCATCCGGAGATGAACCCATTCCGGAGAGATAAATCGAATCGCCGTCTTGCTGTATTGCAGACGCCCCGTTGGGCAGCCTGCGGTAGACCGGGTAGCCGGGGTCATTGTATCGGTCGCTCACGCTGCGGTCCCATATCAGGCGCGGCGCAACGGTTTGATCGTCCGCGTTGAGCGCGAACGTCCGCGTCCATCGGCGATCTCGGTCATAGTCGCTAATCAGCACCAGCCCGCCCGCCTCGCCAAAATGCGCACCAGTAAACCTCTCCTGAGTCTTGAAGAGCTCAGCAGGAGCGCCGGTGAAAGGCGACTTGAGGGTTAAGACGCGATCGCGATGGGGAACCTTCTTCTTCGGATCCCCGCCATCGAGCGCTTCGGCCCACACGAGAGTAGCCGGTTGCGTCGGACGCCAATGGTAGTCGCGCGCGCCGGTGGGCACCCCGTTGATCGGCACCTGATCAAACAACGGCAGACTCGCCAGCTTGTGCATGAGCTCGCCCTTTAGGTTCCACACCTCGACTTCTCTTGGAAAACGGCTGGCGGCGTTGAGATACGAGAAGGGACGATGAATGGTCTCCACCAAGAGGTTTTGGCCGTCGGGAGAAAGCAAGACAAGCTGGTAGAGTCCCGGTTTGCCTATCGGCGAGATCTTTGACGTCGCCGTATCCACCGCGGCGAGCTGGGAAGTGCCGTAATAAATGAATAACTCTTCGTCGTGGTGATCCTTGAGCACATCCCGCGCTTCGTAGGTGCTGCTCGGGCCTCCCTCGCCTGAGCTCTGCTGAGTGTTGGGCCCGTTTGGCACTGCCGGGGTGGGAGGAGGGGCGCCGCGGCCCGGCGGGACGAGCTTTACCAACAGCGTCTTCTGATCCCTCATCCAGTTGATGCTGGACTCCAGCATCGGATTGATTCGGACGCTTTCCATTCGCCGGGCCTTGGCCGTCGCTACGTCGACAACCCAAAGCTCGACGCCGTTCGCGATCACATTGGTGAAGGCGAGCAGCTTGCCGTCGGCGCTCCACCGGAAAGCGCTCATTTTCATTCCCGCGGGCAGCTCGACCGGCATCTCCGGCCCATCAGGAATCCTCTTCACTAAGAGGGCAGAGAAGTGCGGACCGTTGTGCTCTGCGTTCGTGTTTGGATTGATACGCGCTCCGGCAAGGCGCAACATCGGCTGCGCAAGATCTGAAATGGGTGGATAACGCACCGGCGACATCAAAAGGAGTGCATCACGCGACGGGCTCAAAAAGTACGCCGGCGGAGACGGGGCGTTTAGCACGTCGAGCACCGCCTTAGGCGGCTTTTGGTACGCCAGCTCGGCGGACGTCGTCGCAGCGAGGAGCAGGCAAATGCCGAGCGCGACCCGACTCGGGACCGTCAACGGCTTCGAGCGAGAGCGAGTTTTCATGATGGCGCGGCAAGCTAGCCCGCTTCCAATCGCGCCGCAATCAACTTCGCCCATCACATTCACCACGACCGTAGCGATTTGGCAGGGAGGGCCGCATTTCAGCAAGCGCCTGCGCTCCAAACATCGCAGCGGCGCGATAACTTATTTTATTTGCTCTCTCACTCTCGGGTCAGCTAAGTTCGGTACACTCTGAGTGGGGGTCCACATGAGCGTTACGCGATGCATCGGGATCTTTCTTCTTACTCTGTTGTCGGCCGGCTTGTCCGCCTGCGCCAGCAGCAAGCCCTATCAGGCCACTGTCGACATGAACATGCTGCGGCCTCACGTGCCTCCGTCGGTTCCGGCCGGCGATATCGTCACAGTGGTCGCTTTCCCGATCGTCCAAGAAAACATCGGGGATTATGGAGACATTGCCAGGCACACGCGATGGAGACAGATGAATACCGTGGCTACCGGCGTGAACACCGTCTGGACAAAAACCATTTCCCTGGTGCCCCTGCCCGCATTTCAAATCCACATCATAAACCA
>DATFTC010000405.1:0-19623 GCA_035262305.1 Myxococcaceae bacterium
GCCGACAGCAGACCAGATGCGCTCGGATTCATCGTTCCACCCGAGCTCCTCGGAGCTCCAATCGGGGTTGCGACTGAAGTCGCCGACCTGAGGAATCAAGTTGAAGCCAATCCGATGCGGGAAGCGGCCGACCTCGGGCTCTCGTCCAGACAGCAGCTCGATGGTCTGCTGCTGAAGCTCATCGAGCCCCGCGGCGCCAGCCGACGAAACTCCGAGGAGCGCGGTGGCAAAGGCGCGCTCGACCCCGAAACGCGCGCGCAGCGGCTCCAGTGTGGTGACCAGCGCGGTCGTCACCGCGGAGGGGCAGCTGACGATGCGGCCGTTAAACGGCTCGCGCGCCGCAGCGAGGTTGACCGCGGGAAGGATGAGAGGAACGGCGGGCTCGAGCCGAAACGCCGGGCTCAGGTCGACTGCCCACGCGCCCTCCTTCTGTGCCGCGGTCGCGAGCGTTCTTGAGACTTCCGCCGGCGTGGCGAAGTAAGCCAACTTCACTCCGCGGAAGCTGTCGTCGGCGGCTTGCTCAACCGAGATGGTCTCGCCGCCGAATTCGAGCTCCCTTCCCGCAGAACGCTCGGACGCGAACGCGTTGATGGCGCGCGGCGGATGACCGTCTGCAGCGAGCGCCGCCAAAAGCTCCTGTCCCACCGCGCCGGTGGCGCCGACGACCGCAATCTGGGGTTCTTGGCTCATGCCGCTCCTAAGTCCGAGTCGAGTCAGGGGTCCAGGATGCGCGCCGCAGGGGCGGAACCGGGCAGCGGAGGAAAAGCCGGGTTCCTCTCCGCTTCGGAGCTTCGGACGTAGTGAGGCTCGAGCGCAAACAGCGCGGCGAGGTCCTGCGCCGCGGGGAAAACCGCCAACTTCGCAATCGCCAAAGCGGAGGGATGAGCCGGCTCGGAGAGCATTCGCTGAGTAGGCGCGCCGAGCGATTGCAGCTCGGCCTGATAGGGAATGATGCCCGGTCCAAGAGCGACGGCGTCGGCGCGCTCTTTGAGGATTTCGGCCAGCTGGGCCGGTGCCATAGCCTGCTCGGGCTCGATCTGCTCGACCGCCTCGCCCTGCCGGCGATAAAAGCCAACGTAGAGCTCTCCTTGGCGCGCTACGGCGGTCGGCAGCAGCGTTGCTCCCTCCGGGCCCTCGAGAGCCACCGACGCAAGCGATGATACGCCGGCGATCTTGATCTGCGCTGCATAAGCCAGGGCCTTCGCCGTGGCCGCGCCGATGCGCAGACCGGTGAAGGAGCCGGGGCCGAGCCCGACGGCAATGCCTTCGAGGGCGTTGAGAGCGACGCCGTGTCGCGCGAGCAGTTCCATCACCACGCCCGGCAACATCTCGCTCTGCTTTCGCGGCGGGCCCATCGCCAGCTGCTCCAACGCCACCGCACCGCCGCCCGCGCGCTTTACCAGCGCAAGCGAGAGCGTCAAGGTCGAGGTATCGAGGGCGACGAACATCAGCGGGCCTCTATAGCAGTTTGATCAGCGCGCGCAGAGATACAGCCGGACGGTTACCACGCCCGCCGCGATCATCCCAAGCTTCTCGGCCGCGGCCCTCGATACGTCGAGTATCCGATTCTTTGAAAATGGCCCGCGGTCGTTGATGCGCACGTCGACGCTGCGCCGATTCTGCACGTTGACCACCGTGACGCAAGTGCCGAATTGAATCGAACGATGCGCGCCGGTGAGCTTGCTTGGATCGAAAACCTCTCCGCTCGCAGTGCGGTGGCCCTCGAGCTCAGGCCCATAGTACGAAGCCAAACCTTCGCCGATGAAAGCGCCCCGCTCCGCTTCGGGGCGGGCGCTTCGGTAGCAACCGGCAGCTCCGAAGAGAACAATCGCAGCGGTGGCGCTCCGCCACACCACGCCGAAGGGCTTAGAAGATGCGCAGCCGCATGATGTCGTTCTTAAAGACCATCGCCATCAGCAGCAGGAGCATTGCCAAACCCACCATGTTCGCGATCTCCCGCGCCCTCATCGGGATCGGCCGGCGGCGCACGCCTTCCCAGGCGGCGGCGAACAGCTGGAACCCATCCAGAATCGGGATCGGCAGAAGGTTCATCAATCCCAGGTTGATCGAGATGACCGCCATCGCGTTGAGGAAACTGTCCAAACCCTCTTCCGCGCTCTTGGAGGCGATCTGGTAGAGCATGATCGGTCCGCCGACGCTCTTGAATGGAACCTTGCCGGTGATCAAATGACCGATCACCTGCGCGGTCTTTTTGATGATCTCGGGAACGATGCGCAGGGAGGTCACCAGCGCCTCGCGCACTCCATAGCGGACCTTGACCTTCTCCACCCCGAGCTGTTCGGCGGTGTTGATCGAGGAGGGACGCACCCCGAGATCGAGCGCCTCGCCGCCCTGGCCCAACTCGTCGTCCTTGAGCTCCAGCTTGGTCTGCCTCAGCGGTGCGACCTTTTCCTGGGAGCCCGAGCGCCAAGCGAGGGTGAAAGGCTTATCGCCAAGCTCATTGAGCGCCAAAACCAGGGTGAGGAATGACTTGAGAGGCTTTCCATCGAGGCTGAGGAGCCGGTCGGATGGTTTGATCCCCGCCCTCTCCGCCGCACTTCCAGGGACCACTGAGGCTACGTACAGATCCGCGGATTCCGCCCCGAGCGCCGCGTAGCTCTCCCCCGGTTGCTTCTGCAATGAGGCGGTCTTGATCGCCGGCACCTGAACCGCGGCTCCCGGCAGCTCGATCGCATCGAAGCGCTCGACCTTGAGCTCGATTCGATCCGATGCTTTTGCTACCGCAGCTGCGAAGGCGGGCTCATCCTTGACCGGCTCGCCGTTGAGTTGAAGCACCCGATCAAAGGTCCGCAGCCCTGCTTCCGCCGCAACCGATCCGCTCGGCACTCCGAGGATGGGGGGCCGCGATATCGGCGAGATGCCGATCATTCCGCGCGAGACTGTTTCGATCGGGTTCGTCTCGACGTTCTTCGCCGGAGTCACATCTGCAACGAAACGGTTGCCGTCCCGTTCGACCAACAGCGCAACTGGGCGCCCGTAGCGCGGTTGCAGCTGCGACTTCAGCTCGTCGAACGTGCGAACGGGCTCGCCGTCGACGGCGCGAACGTAGTCTCCCGGGCGAAGTCCCGCTTCGGCGGCCGGCAAACCGGGTTCTACGGAACCAATCCGCGTCGAGATTCGCTCGTGAACGCCGAGCCCGACGATGAAATAGAGCAAGATCGGAAATATCAGGTTGAAACCCGGACCGGCGGCGACGATCAGCATTCGCTTCCAAGGTGCCTGCGCGAGAAATCCGCGCTTTGATTCTTCCGGCGGCAACTCCTCACCGGGCAGCTCGCCGGCCATCTTGACGTAGCCGCCGAGGGGAAGCCAGGCGACGCGGTACTCGGTCTCCCCCTTCTGGAAGCCGAAGATCCGCGGCCCAAAGCCGATCGAGAACTTCAGCACCTTGACGTTGAGAGCTTTCGCTACCAGGAAGTGGCCAAACTCATGCACAAATACCAGTACGCCGAGGAGGATCAGCGCGTAGCCAATATTCTGAAGGGGACCCATTGGCCAACAGTAATCTCGCGCGAGCCCCAGGACAATGCTCGAGGCGTTTGTGACTCGGGTGCGCCGCGTCAGGAGCCGCGGCGGCCGTTCGGCCCGAAAGCAGAAACCAGCTGACGATCAAAGGAATCTGCGCAGGAAATGGGCGTAAAGGAGCACCGCGGGCGCGTTGAAAATCAGCGCATCGATGCGGTCGAGCATTCCGCCGTGGCCGGGAATGACGTGGCTCGAATCCTTCACTTGATAGGTCCGCTTGAGCATCGACTCACTGAGATCGCCGATCGGTCCGATGATGCCGGCGAACAGGCCCACGATTAGGCAGTCCGCAGTGGACAACGCAGCGAAGAAGGTCGCCTTCGCCGCGAACATGCCGGCGATCGAGCCGGCCATTCCTCCGAAAAAACCCTCCCAAGTCTTGTGCGGGCTCACCGCGGGGAAAAGCTTCCGCTTTCCGAAGCGCCGCCCAACAAAGTACGCCGCGGTGTCGTTGCCCCACGTGGCAATCAGAGCGCAAAGCACCCACGGCAGGCCGTCCGGTCCGTTGCGAAGCCAGGCGATCGCGGTGAGCCCAAGCGCGCCGAAGAGGAACCCGGTGATCAGCTGTGCCGCGGCCGCGACTGCGGAATCGAGGACTCCGAGCAACAGCTCGTATGCCCAGGCGACGAGAAAGACGATCGCCGTCGTCCAGAGTGCAAGCGCTCCCGCGCGCTCTGGCTGCCAAAAAGGAAACACCGGCATTGCGAAGGCGGCGGCGATGGCGATCCACGCCCCCGGCGAAAGCCGCTTGAGCGTGACCCGGTAGTACTCGCCCGCGCACACCGCGGCAGCGCCGCCGAGCAGGATGCCGCTCCAAAATCCGCCCTTCCACAGCAAGAAGAGCACGCCCGGCAGCAGAACGAGCGCCGAGCCCACGCGAAGGGCGAGGTTGCGGTTCTTCTCGTTCAAAGGCGCGGCCTAGTAAGAGTCATTCCGCCGAATCTGCCCGGAAGTCAGACCATACCGCCGTTCGCGCTGCTGGTACTCATCTAGGCAACGAAGGAAAGCCTCCATCCGGAACTCCGGCCAGAGCAATTCCGAGAAAACCAACTCGGCATACGCCGTTTGCCAAAGCAGGAAGTTTGAGATCCGCTGCTCGCCGCTGGTTCTGATCACCAGGTCGAGCGGCGGCAATCCACGCGTCCACAGAAACGATTCGAAGTCCGATTCCGCAATGCTCTCTGCTGCGACTTTGCCCTCGACGATGTCGGCGGCGATCTTCTTGGCGGCGAAGAGAAGTTCCTCGCGCCCCCCGTACGAGAGCGCGAGAGTGAGCACCATCTGCGAGTTCCCCGCCGACTCCTCGCACAGCCGATCCAGCGGCTCGCGCACCAGGCGGGGAAGGCGCTCGAGCTCGCCGATCGCATTGAGGCGGATTCCATTTTCGAGGATTTCCGCCCGCTCGCTGTCGAGATACTCGCGCAGCAACTCCATCAAGGAGGCGACTTCGTCCGGCGGCCGGGCCCAGTTTTGCGAAGAGAACGCGTAAAGCGTCAGCGCGCCAACGCCGACTCGCCGCGCGGTGCGGGTCACCTCGCGTACGCTCTTCGAGCCCTCTCGGTGTCCCTCGACCCGAGCCTTTCCCCGGGCTTCGGCCCATCGCCCATTGCCGTCCATGATGATGCCGACGTGCCGCGGCAGCGGCCGCGATTTCACTTCGTTTTCCAGGGCTGCAAGAATTTCAGGCGACGCCATGAGCCGATTCACCATAAAGGCAGCCGGGGCCTGCGTCCACGGCGGATGTGCGATGGGAGCACAGCGCATGCCGCGCTCGCTGCGCCCGCGGCACCGCTCAAGTCTCCTGCAATGCTAGTATTTCGAAGATGCCCGCAGTTTCTCCGCGGCTCACGGCCCGCATCCTGGTGTTGCTGCTTACCCTCGTTTGCTCAGGACCCGCGCGCGCGCAATCCAGGGCTTCGCAACGCCGCATCGCCGCTGCCGCGCGGCTCTACGAGCAGCTCGACTACGAGGGGGCCCTCGAGCAGCTTGCCAAGGCGCGATCGAGCCCCCGGACTCGCGACGACGATGTAGCCATTGCGCTCTACGAGGGGGTCATCCTCGCCGAGATGGGCAAGCCGGCAGATTCAGCGGCCGCTTTTCGGGCCGGACTTCTTCTAAAGCCAGACGCGGTGCTCCCCGTCAAGGTGTCTCCGAAGGTGCAGAGCGACTTCGAGAGAGTCCGGCGCCGCGTGGGAGCGGAGGCCGCGGCTTCCGCCGGGCAGCGCCCGCCACCGAGCGACGACCGCCCCGAGCGCACAAAACGAGCCGTGGCATTGGAGCCATCCGCGGCGCCCACAGACCTTCAGATCAACGCGGGGTCATCCGGCGATGGCCTAAAGCGCGCCGCGCCCTACGCCTTTGGCGCGGCAGCCGTGTTGGCCGCCGCGGCCGGGACCTACTTCGGAGTCCAATCTCGAAGGCACGTGAACGCTGCGCGCACCTCAACGCAAGACGCGTTCTCCGAGCTCGATCAGGCGAACAGCGATGCCAAGCTCGCCAACGGCTTTTTCATTGGCGCGGGGGTGGCTGCCATCGCCGGCGCGCTTGCATTCTGGCTGTGGCACGACGAGCCCGCCGTCCAGCCCTAATTCTCCGCCTGGGTGAGGTTGTATTTGAAGATGTTGGCGTGGCCGGGCTTGACCAGGTAATCCACCGCGACCTCCTTGTTGAGGTCCGCGTTGACCAACCTCACCGAGTGCTTCCCCTCGTAGACGTGAACTGGCGGAAACGGCGTTTGACCGAGCAGTTTTCCATCCAGGAACACCGTCGCGTACGGCCGAACACGGAACTCTAAACTTGCGCTCTCCACCACGATCCGCTTGGTCCCGTTGTCTCCGGCGTCGACGGTGAACACCTCCTCCTTCGAGAACCCGGCCGCGGAGTTGAGCACCTCGACCCGGACCTGGCCCGCGGCGAGCGATTTGACCCTCACCGGCGATGAGCCGACCAGCTTTCCGTTCACAAAAATCTGGCCCGGTGGAACGCTCTCGACCCCGAAGCTGGCCATGCCCAATGGCCGATCCTTGGACTTGGATGCATCGGCTGCCACGGCCGCCGAGCGCTTGGGCCCTTTAGTTCGAGATGCGAGGCGAGTCCCGGTCTCCCGCCGCGGTGGCTTTCCTGGGCTGCGCTCTGCGGGCCCGAGATCGTCCGCCGTAGCCGGTATCTCGTTCGCCGCGGTTTGAGAAGCCTGGGCGGAGGTTGACGCGATGGCGTCCGGACTGGGGGACGCGGCTGCGCTCTCGCGACCATTCGCCGCGCGGTCATCGTCGACACTTCCGGGTTGGCTAGGATCTTCGGACCCCTGATGAAAGAGGGCGAACCCAGCGGCGGCGAGGATCAACACTCCGCCCAAAAGACCGGCCATGCCCGCCCACTTTTGCTTGCCCTCTGCTTTTTGCGTGATCGTCGAAATGCTAAAGGTGATCGCCGAAGGGCTCACATCGTCCAACGTCGGCTTGAACGCGGGATCCGAGGCCTTGCGCGTCGTCGGCGTTGCGCGTGTCGCCGGCGTTGAGGGGGGCGCCGTCGGCCGCGGTGACGGACTCGGCAACGCTCCGGCGGTTCCCTTTTGCGGCGTCGTCCCAGGGTTCGACGCGGCACCGACGGGCGGCGTAGCGGAGCTCAATGCGGTGCTGCTTCCGCTCAGCTGAGCCACCAGCGAAGCCAGTTGGTAGGCTCCCACGGGCTCGCCGGTGCCGACGATGAACCGCTCGAGCTCCGCCTGAAAATGCCGGCAGTTTGGGTATCGCGCATCCGGATCCTTGGCCAGCGCACGCTGGAGGATCCGCGCGATCGGCTCCGGAATGTCAGGCCGACGAGCGACCGCCGGAATCATCTGCTCGTAGAGAATTGCTTGCAAGATGGTGACGTCCGTCCGCGCATCGAACGGTTTGCAGCCGGTCATCAGCTCGTAAAAGACAACCCCCAGGGCGAAGATGTCCGCCCGATGGTCGACCTCTTTGCCCTGGATCTGCTCCGGCGGCATGTACGAGAGCTTTCCGCGCAGAATCCCGGACTTACTGGGTTGCGCCTGCCCCGCAGCCTTGGCAATTCCAAAATCCACCACCTTCACGGCGCCATTGCGGGACAGCAGGATGTTTTCCGGGCTGACGTCTCGATGAATGACGGACAGGTGCGTCGCCGTGCGAGGGTCGATGAACTCGTGAGCGTAGGCGAGCGCCTCGCAAGCGTAGGAGACGATCTTCGCACAGAGTGAGACGGGCAAGGGAATGGACCTCTCGGTGGAGCGGCGAGAGACGGAACGAAGGTTCGGTCCGTCCACGTGCTCCATGGCAATGAAGTAGGCGCCCTCGGCCTGACCGAAATCGAAGATCTGCGCGATGTTGGGGTGGTTGAGGCTCGCCGCCAGCTTCGCTTCTGCGAGGAACATCTGCACAAACTGCGGGTCGGCGGCGAGGTTCGGCAGAATGCGCTTGAGCACCAGGGTCTTCTCGAAGCCCATTGGGCCCGCCGCCTTGGCGAGGAATACTTCGGCCATCCCGCCGGCTGCGAGCTTGCGGACCAGTTGATACTTTCCAAGGTGCTGCAAAGAGAGCTCTTCCGTTGCCGCTGAACGCCCCCGACATCATAGCCGACCGTGCGCGCCCTGAGTCGCAGCGCGTCCTGCGAGCGCGCTGCGCAAACGAGCGACGCCCCAAGCTGCGGACCGAAGAAAAGTCAAGTCTTGTTCAACGGCTAAACAGACGGTCCGGCTCCGCGCCGGGCGCAGGACCCGCGGGGTTTGACCGCGGAACTTCGACTCACCTACGATTTCTTACCTCATGCCACCCAAAGTAATTGGCCCGTACCGCATCGTGGAGACGATCGGCAGCGGCGGCGCGGGCACCGTTTACCGCGCGAAGGATCGCCGAACGGGCGAGACCGTGGCGCTCAAGCTCCTGGCCGCCGGCCCCGCCCTCGATCCGCGCGCCGCCCGGCGGCTGGCCCGCGAGTTCGAAACGCTGGCAGACCTTTCGCATCCCAACGTCGTCAAAGTCTTCGACAGCGGCGTTTTCCAGGGCTACCCGTACTTGGCAATGGAGCTGGTGGAGGGGCTGACCCTTCGCCACTACCTTTCGCTTCGAGCGGACGAATTCTCCTCGCGGGTAACCTCCAGCTCCATCTCCGGGCGGCTGCGGCCCGCTGCAGCGGAGGCTCAAGAGCTGTGGAGCAACTCGAGCGCGAGCGAGGACAGCCTCTCCGTCGACAGAGCGAGGCCGTTCGACTTGGCGAGGTTCAGCCAAGAGCCGCCGAGCGAGAACCCCTCCTATCAATCGGGGCCCGAGTCGCTTCGAGCCTTCGCCGATGCCGCCGACGAGCCCGACACCGAAGGGTCGGTCGATCTCGACCTGCCGTACCAGGTCCCGGCACCCGAGCAGACACCGGCGGAGCGAACGCAGCAGGTGGATTTGGCAGAGCTGAACCGGCCCGAGCGCGTCGGCCGCCTGAAGGACGCGACGCTCCAACTTTGCCAGGCGCTCGCGTACATCCACGGCCACGGGCTGATCCACCGCGATCTCAAGCCTTCGAACGTGATGGTGGATGAGGATCACCTCGTGCGCTTGATGGACTTCGGGCTGGCCAAATTTCTGGCCGATGACGGGGCGGTCACCGCTGGAGGCCGGCTGGTGGGGACCTTCCGTTACATGGCGCCGGAGCAGATCCTCGGCGAGCGTCTCGACAGCCGATCGGATTTGTACAGCCTCGGGGTGATTCTCTACGAGCTGCTGTGCGGGAAAGCCCCGTTCGACGCACCGACGCCCTACGAGCTGTGGCAGAAAGTGCTGGAGACCGATCCGCTGCCGATCTTCGCGGTGAATCCGGGTGGGGATTCTCAGCTCGCGCGCATCGCGCAGAAGCTCATCCGCAAAGAGCCGTCGGAGCGATTCCAAACCGCCGAGGAAGTCTACGAGGCACTGGCGGAGTGAGCACGGCAACTGGCGAGGGTCCAGCGGACCTGAAAGTCACGTCCGAGGCCGGCGGCTCGCGCCTGGATGTCTTCATCGGGCACTCGCTGCATCTGTCGCGAGCACAGGTGAAGAAGCTCTTTGAGCGCGGGGCAATTCGCCTCGACGGTCGCCGAGCGAAGAAGGGCGATTCGGTCAAGGCTGGACAGGCCGTCCGCGTGCTGCTCCCCTCGGCTCAAGGCTCGGTGACGCCTGAGCCGGGCGCTCCGCTCTCGGTGCTCCACGTGGATGACGCGCTCGTCTTTCTGGACAAGCCTGCCGGAATGCCGACGCATCCGATCGACATCGCGGAATCGGGCACCCTGGCCAACGCCGTGGTGGCGAGGTTTCCCGAATGCGCCACCGCCGCAGCGGATCCGCGCGAGGCCGGTCTGTGCCATCGGCTGGACGTCGACACCTCAGGGGTCATCGTCGCCGCTCGAGATTTAGAAACCTGGAGGCGAATGCGCGACGCGTTCAGCGCCGGCGAAATCGACAAGCGCTATCTTGCGCTTGTCGCCGGTCCGATCGCGGACCGGGGCGAGATCGATGTTCCGCTGCGGCATCGAGCCGGCCGGGGCACGCGCGTAAAGCCTGCCCTCACCGGAGAAACCGGCGCCCGGCGAGCGGAGTCGCTGTTCCAGGTGCTCGCCCGGAGCTCCGAATACGCCCTGGTTGAGATGCAGATCATCACCGGCGTTCTCCACCAGGTGCGAGCGCATCTGGCTGCGATCGGAGCCCCGGTGGTCGGCGATGTTCTCTACGGGGGCAAAGCCCACCCCGCGCTCAGGCGTTTCTTTCTTCACGCGCGCTCGCTCGAGCTCAACCACCCGCAGACGAAAGCGCGCATGAAAGTGGAAAGTCCGCTGCCGGAGGAGTTGACCGGCCTCCTGGTCCGCCTGGGCATTCCGCCTTGACGTCGCCGTTGTCCTCGCCGGTCGGTGCGCTGCTGAGTTTCAAACCACAAGTATTCGGTCGCGGTTTTCATCCGCGCTCTCCTTCTTTTGCTCGGTGGGATAGTTTGCCGCTGTGCCCAACGCGATCATCCATGTGGACATGGACGCGTTCTACGCGTCGGTCGAGCAGCGAGACAACCCCGCGCTGCGGGGTCGGCCAGTCATCGTCGGTGGCCATCCGACGCGCGGGGTGGTCCTCGCAGCCTCCTACGAGGCGCGGCCGCTCGGCGTTCGCAGCGCGATGCCGATGTCGAGGGCTGTCAAGCAAGCTCCGCACGCCATCGTCGTGCCGCCGCGCTTCGCCGCCTACGTCGAGGCGAGCGAACGGATTTTCGCCATCTTCGAGAGTGCGACACCGCTGGTGGAGCCGATCTCCCTCGACGAGGCATTTTTAGACGTCACCGCCTCGGTGCAGCTCTTCGGACCGCCGTCGGAGATCGCCCGACACTTGCGGGATCGCGTCGCGCGCGAGGTTGGCCTGCCGGCCTCGGCCGGGATCGCTTGCACCAAGTTCGTCGCGAAGATCGCCTCGGATTTGGCGAAGCCGAACGGCCAGAGGGAGATCGGGGCTTCGGACACGGTGGGTTTCCTGGCGCCGCTGCCGGTCTCGCGATTGTGGGGCGTGGGTCCCAAGTTTGAAACGGTGCTCAAGTCTTTGGGCTTGAGGACGTTGGGCGACGTCGCCGCCCGAGACTCCTCGTGGCTGGAGGGCAGGCTTGGATCGGTTGGGCCTCACCTCTGGAAGCTCAGCCAAGGCATCGATAACCGGCCGGTCGTTCCGGACCGCGATGCAAAGAGCGTGGGAGCCGAGGACACGTTCGAGCAGGACCTCGACAAGGGCGAGTTGGGGACGCATATCCATTCGCAAGCGCTTCGGGTAGGGCGAAGGCTGCGAAATGCGGAGTGCCGGGGACGGGTCGTTCAGCTCAAGCTGAAGCTCGCGGATTTCGCCCTTCTGACCCGCCAGATGACGCTCCCGGAGCCGACCGATGATGGCCAGGAGATCTACCGCGCTGCCGTGGCGCTGTTGGATAGGGTCTCGCTGCCGCGCAAGGTGCGGCTGACCGGCGTCTCGGTGCAGGCGATAGAGCCCGGGAGCAATCAGCTGAAGTTGTTTGGCAGCGGCCCGCGCCGCAGCGAAAAGCTGAACGCAGCGCTGGACCTGATCGCGGAAAAGTTTGGAAAGGCAGCCGTGCTCCCGGCGGATTTGATCGGCGATCAAGGCCGGGAAGACGAGCTCCGCCAGGGGACCGGCGCATCCCGCCTGGACGCTGACGCAGACGGCTTCGCTCGTTCGCGGCGCCCCAGCTAGCCTGCGTTCTGGACCCGCGCGCGCCTCCGCCGTCGCCGCCTCCGGCGCTTTGGATGGCCCTTCGCCGCAGCTTGAAAGCTGGGCACAACCCCGGACTTCCATGCCTGCAGGGCCTCTCGATGCTGGCCGGTGGCCTCGACGGATATTTCGAACAGCGCAAGCGCCTCGTTGAAGACGGGGTGGCGCCGAAATCGAGAAAGAGAGCCGCGCCGCCGTCGTTCGCCGCTTAGGACGGCTTGGGCGAGCAGAATAAACCGCGTCCGTTCGGCGATGCGGCGCGGCAGGCGCGCAGTCTGAACGAAGCGCTTGAGCAAGTCTTCGACCGCCTCGGCGGCTCCAGAGTTCCCAGTGGGGTTTTCCGGTTCGGGTGAAGCGGTGCGGCTGATCGGCAGCAGCAGGGCAGCAAGCAGAACGGCATCGTCCAGTCGTTCGCTGGAAAGAACTCGACGGTCGAGCGCATCGGCGAACGCGTCGAAAAGAATTTCCCCGTCCTTGCCCTTCTGCTCGAGATAGTCGTCCAGCGGCGGTAGGAGGAGCTTCAAAGCGCCGAGCGCCTTGAGCAGCTTGAGACTTGGCTTGGCGATGCCTCCGCGAAGCAGCCGGAAGGTCTCCTCCAACAGTCGGGGCGGAGCGCACCGAGGCAGGTCCTCGACCGCTCCTTCCATTGCCGCGTACGTCCGAGGCTCGATCTCGAAGCGCAGGCGGCAAGCGAAGCGCACCGCCCGAAGAATGCGGACCGGGTCCTCGCGAATGCGTATCTCGGGGTCGCCGATGGTCCGAATCAAGTGCTCCTGCAGATCTCGGCGCCCTCGGACGTAGTCGATCACCTGGCCCGATGCGACGTCGTAGAACAGGCCGTTGATCGTGAAGTCGCGGCGCCGGGCGTCTTGCTCGGCCGTCCCGAATACGTTGTCCTCGGTAATGAGCAGGTCCGCGGCGGCTTCTGAGTCCGGCTCTGCATCCGATTGCGCGCTCAGCTCCGCGTTCTCCGGTGCCGGATCCGCGGTCGGCGACGTTTCTTCCAACTCGATCGGATTGGCGCGAAAGGTCGAGACTTCGATCACTTTGCCGCCCTTGAAGTAGATGTGGGCGAGCCGGAACCGCCGTCCGATGAGGCGGGAGTTGCGAAAGATGGCGCGCACTTCGCCCGGATGAGCGGATGTCGCGACATCGAAATCCTTCGGCTTTTGACCGAGTAGCAGATCGCGAACGCACCCGCCCACCAGATACGCTTGGTGGCCGTGCTGCCGCAGCCGGGCAATCACCTTCAGGGCGTCAGGGTCGAGCAACGAAGGAGCGATTGCCGATGGCTCGGCCTGACGGTGCTCGATTCCCAAGGGCGCCGCTGTGCTGCCGGTCGCCTGCTCCGAGACTCGGTTGTCGTTGGGCATCAAGGGCAAAGGGAGAGCGTATTCCAGGGGCGGGCAACTTCCATTTTCAAAGGACCTCAGCTTCTCTTGACTGAGCTCGCGCGAGCCCGTACAAGACCGCCTTCCAGTCTAAGCGCGAAGGTGGTGGGCGCGCAGTTTCCCGCCCCCGGCCTGGCAAGCTCAAGGGCTTGTCCGTCCGTTTCCCCGCTCCCGGCTCGACCGAGGGCACAACCCAAGGGGAGAGAAATGCCAGACAAGCAACCAGCCCAGCGGTTCCGCGAATACGAGACGATCTTCTTGGTGAAGCCGGATCTACCGGATGAGACCGTCGATCGGATCAAGGACCGGGTGCGCGAGATCGTCGGCCGAGAAGGCGGCAAGGTGATCCGCTTTACCGTCTGGGGCAAGAAACGAACCATGTATCCGATCGCAAAGCAGAGTCGGGCGACGTACGTCCACAGCCAATACCTGGGCGGTCCCAATTTGGTCGCCGAGGTCGAGCGAAACCTGCGGAACCTCGACGAGGTCACCCGCTATCTTTCGGTGAAGGTCGCAGACGAGGTAGACCCCGAGGCCCGCCCGACGCTCGAGGACGTCAAATTGGCGGGCGATGTGGAGGAAGGGCGCGCCGCCAGCGCCGAGCGAGAGCCTTTCCGAGCGGCAGAAGCGGCCGAAGAGATGGGCAGCGAATTGGACGAAGAATCGATTGAGGAGAGCTGAGCATGGCTGACAGAAATTCCGATGGAGGTCGCGGGGACCGCGACGGAGCGCGCGGAGGCGGCCGGTCGGGCGGCACCGGAAACGGTCTCGACGAGGAAAAACGCGGCGGGCGCGGCTTTGGTCGAAAGAAGATCTGCCGGTTCTGCGCGGAAAAAAACGCCAAGGTGGACTTTAAGGATCAGGCGACGCTCAAGTACTTCGTCACCGAGCGAGGCAAGATCATCCCGAGGCGGATCTCCGGAAACTGCGCGCGGCACCAGCGACAAGTGGCGGTGGCGATCAAACGCGCCCGCGGTTTGGCGCTCATTCCCTACGTGGTTATTTCCGGCTAGCGGGAGCGCGCGGTGAAAGTCATCTTGCGAGAGGATGTTCAAAAACTGGGCAAGTCGGGCGACATTGTCACCGTCAAGGACGGATACGGCCGCAACTTTCTTCTTCCTCGGAAGATGGCGGTGATGGCGAATGAAAAAAACCTCCGTCAGATGGAGCACGACAAGCAAGTTATCGCGGCGCGCCAGGAGAAGCTCAAGAATCAGGCTCAGGCGGAATCGCAGAAGCTTCAAGCGGTGGAGCTGAAGTTTCGGCGCAAGGTCGGCGAGCAGGAAAAGCTCTATGGATCGGTCACTGCTTTGGACATCGCCGAAGCGCTCGCGGGCCAAGGTCACCGCATCGATCGGCGCACCATCCACCTCCCTGAGCCGATCAAGACAGTCGGAGCGCACGACGTCGAGGTGCGGCTGCACCGGGAGATCACAACCAAGCTGCGAATCGAGGTGGTTCCCGAGTAACCGCGGGGGTCGGAAGCTGCCAACGCGCTCTTCAACCCCGGCAAGGAGGAGGCGGCGGTGAACCCGGAACGGACGATGCGGATCGCTGACCGGCCGGGGACCGGCCGGCTCCACGAGGATCTCGCCGCAGAGCGCGCGGTGCTGGGCGCGGTTCTCTCCGACAACGCGGTGATCGCCAGCGTGGCGGAGGTGATCCAGGCGGACGATTTCTCAAGCTCCGCCCACTCGCAGATCTTCTCGGCAATGCTGGCGCTCGATCTGCAGCAGCGACCGGTGGACCACCTCACCTTAAGCGACGAGCTGAAGGTCCGCGGTCATCTCACCGCCACCGGCGGCCCGGCTTACTTGATGACGCTCGACCAGCTGGTGCCGTACTCGGCCAACGCGACGCAATACGCCCAGATCGTCAAGGCCCAGGCGATCCGCCGCCGCCTCGCTGCGGCGGGCCGCGACATCCAGGAGCTGGCGAGCCAGGAAACCGGAGAGATCGATGCGCTGATCGACGAAGCCGAGCGCAAGGTCTTTCAGATCTCCGAGCGCCAGCGAGAGGGGGACCTGAAGCCGGTTCGCGAGCTGATGGAGCGAACGCTCGAGCTGTTGGACAACCTCAACCGCTCGACGACCGGAATCACCGGGCTTCCGAGCGGCTTCGTCGACCTGGATCTTCAACTGACCGGCTTTCATCGAGGAGAGCTGCTGGTGTTGGCTGCGCGGCCGGGGCTGGGCAAGACGTCGTTAGCGCTCAACGTAGCGATGCACGTCGCGCTCAAAGAGGAGAAGGCGGTGGGGCTTTTTTCGCTGGAGATGCCCGCCGATCAGCTGCTGATGCGCCTACTCGCCTCCGCCGCGCGGGTGGACATGAAAAAGCTCCGCGGCGGGCGCCTCACCGCCCAAGACCAGGAGAAGTTCCAGCAGATCGCCGGAGCGCTCTTCAATGCGCCGATCTACATCGACGACAGCGGAACGCTCTCCTCTTTCGAGCTTCGGGCCAAGGCTCGCAGGCTGAAGCAGAAGGAGCCGAGGCTCGGGCTGTTGATCGTCGATTACCTTCAGCTGATGCATCAGACCGGCAAGGTGGAGAATCGCCAGCTGGAAGTGTCGGAGATCAGCCGCAGTCTCAAAGCATTGGCCAAGGAGCTGGACATTCCGATCCTCGCGCTCAGCCAACTGAATCGGAAGATTGAAGAGCGCCGCGGCGGCAAGCCCATGCTATCGGATCTCCGGGAATCCGGAGCGATTGAGCAGGATGCGGATGTGGTGATGTTCATCCACCGCGACGACGAGGGCGATATGCAGCCGGCTGAGCACGCGGCGATCGAAGTGGAGCTGATCGTCGCCAAGCAGCGCAACGGACCGATCGGCTCAATCGATCTGGTGTTTTTGTCCGAGTACACGCGCTTCGAAAGCAGGGCCAAGGGCGA
Source organism: Myxococcaceae bacterium (assembly GCA_035262305.1). GTDB lineage: Bacteria > Myxococcota > Myxococcia > Myxococcales > Myxococcaceae > DATFTC01. The sequence goes on from DATFTC010000405.1 coordinate 16,062, forward strand.
CTGGCAATAGCGTTCAGTCGAGCGCCAGCAAATAGGAGCGCACGCGCGCTTTCGCCTCGCTTGCGGCTTCGGCAATGGGTTCGCCTCGCGCCAGGGCCGTCGCCAGCACCGATGCAAAGCGGCAACCCGTTCCCCGAGCCGGCGCGCGCATTCGACGGATGCGAGCTCCTCGCAGGTATTTCACTCCCGAACGCTCGCACAGCACATCGACGGCGTCGCCGGCGAAGTGACCGCCTTTGACGATCACCGCGGCGAAGCCGTGGCTCGCCAGCCTCTCCGCCAGTCGCGCCGCTTGCTCCGGGCTGCGCGCAACCGCCGCGTCGCCCAAGAGCCAGGCAGCCTCCTCCAGATTCGGCGTCAGCACGACGTTGGGCGCGACCGCCGCCAGGTAGTCCCGCGGCCGCAAGGTGGACAGCCGCTGACCCCTCGACGTACTCGTCACCGGATCGATCACTCGCATGCCGGCGACATTCTTCAGCGCTCTGAGGATGAGGAAAAGCGCCGATCGCTCGCGCACCATCCCCAGCTTGATGCCCGAGATGGCCATCAGCTCGCCGATTGCCTGCAGCTGCGAGCGCAGCATCGCACTGGGGACCGGCGACACCGCAAACGTGCGCTGCCCCTGAGCAGTGAGCGCGGTGGCGATTCCCACGCCAACGCCGCCTGCGCTGCGGATGGCCTGGAGATCCGCCAACAGGCCAGCGCGACCGGTAGGCTCGAGGCCGGAGAGCGCCAATACCACGGGGCGGGGGGAGCGGCGCGGGCCGCGAGCGATCATCGGCGCATCTCGCGCGCTTTGTTCACCAGACCGCGATACAGCCCAAGGTGAAGCGGGATGGCATTTACCAGCAACTCGGGGTGCCATTGCACGCCAACGGCGAACGGGTGGGTCGGCAGCTCGATCGCCTCCACCACGCCATCGGTGGCGACCGCGCTCACCACCAAGTCCTTTCCAGGCCTGCTCACTGCTTGGTGATGAGTGGAGTTGACCATCACCTGACCCTTCCCCAGCATCTGACTGAGCAGCGTTCCGTCCTTGATTTCCACCGGATGCTGCGGATGGGTGCGGTCGTGTTTCTGCTCGTGCTCCGCGGCATGCTCAACCTCGCGGGCAATGTCCTGGATCAGCGTGCCGCCCAACACGACATTGAGCAGCTGCATTCCGCCGCAGACTCCGAGCAGCGGCAGGCCACGGTCCAGCGCGCCGCGCAGCAGCGCAGCTTCGAATGCGGTGCGACCTTCCTTCAGCGGACCTAGACCTGGGCGCGCAGCTTCGCCATACAGCCCCGGGGAAACGTCGAAGGCTCCGCCCGTCACCACCAGCCCAGAGATCCGCTCGAGATACGAATCGATGCAATTGCGCTCTTCGGTGTAGGGGAGGATGAGCGGCAACCCGCCGCCCCGGATGACCGCGTCGGCGTAGGCGACCTTGAGCTGATAGCTGGCGGCTTCACCAGGCGACTGAGCCGCGACGAGGTCGGGCGTAACTCCAATGTTCGGCCGGCGCGCGCGATGATTCACGGATCCCGTCCTCCAGCGAAGGCGGCGGACAACGCGCGCGCGCGCGCTGGAATGTCGGCCGCAGTCAGCAGGTCAGACGCCACCGCCGCACCATGGGCGCCCGCCCGCGCCACCCGCGCAATGTTCGAAAGTCCGATGCCGGAGATCGCTACGGTTGGAAGGGGGTTTTGGCGGGCGATTTGCTCCAAGGCGTCAATCCCAAGAACTGGAGCGTCAACGCGCTTGGTGGCAGTCGGAAAGACCGGACCGAGGCCGACGTAGTCGGCGCCGGCATCTCGCGCAGCGCGCGCCTGCTCCAGGTTGCGGACGGTGACGCCGATGATCTTCTCCGGGCCCAGCAGCGCGCGCGCGCGGCGAGGCGGCAAGTCGTCCTCGCCCAGATGGACTCCGTGGGCACCTGCGATCAGCGCGAAATCCACTCGATCATCCAGAAGGCATATCGCTGCCGCGTCTCGACACAGCGAGGAGATCCTTCGCGCCGCCGCGAGTGCCTCTCTGCTCCCAGTTTTCTTGATCCGCAACTGGATGACCTGCACGCCGCCGCGAAGCAGCAACTCGCTCTTCCGCTCCAGCGACAGCTCGGGGCACAGGCCGTCGTCGCAGATCGCGTAAAGCCCGGGCGGCAGCCGGCAGGCAGCCTGCGAAGTCATCGGAACCACTCTGAGGTCGTTTGACAGCACGTGCTCCTGCTATAAGGTGGCGGACCTTTTATCGAGGATACTCTATGCCTGACACTCTTGATCCTAAGCTCGTCGACAAGCGCACCGCGGAACGGTACTTGCGTGAGGGAAACCTCGATCCGAAGGCGTATGAGCGCCACCTGAAGAGCCTGCCCGATGTTGCAGAAAAGTCCGAGCCTGTCCAGACGAGCATGGCGGATGGCGACGAGAAGGACCTGGAGACGGAGAACGCGGAAGAAACACCGAGTGAGTGATGGACGAGAAGCGCGGCGAGACGTTCGTGATGAGGGGTGAGCTGGAAACATCCGCCTCCTCCGCTGCGCCGATCGACTTCAACACCTTGGTGCTCGGTCTTGCTTCGACTGCGCTCATTCACCTGGGTGAGACCGTTCATCCCGAGACGAAGAAAACGGAGCTGAATCTGGACCTCGCGCGCCAGAGCATGGACCTGCTGGGGATGCTGCGCGACAAGACTCGGGGAAATCTGACCCCAGAAGAGGAAAAATTCTTCGATTCCATCTTGGCGGATTTGCGGTTGCGATTCGTCGAGGCGAGCAGGAAGTGAATCTTCCCGGCGGCCCCGGGAAGCTGCCGCTCGCGATTCGCAATCCATCGCTGGCCTGCATGGCTCTTTCAGCGATCGTCGGGTTCGTTTCGCTCAGCGAGCTGCTCGGTCTCGTTCAAGTCTCGGAGCCCAGTCGCTCGCCCATTCAGGTTCCAGGTTCGCTCGGAAGTGAGGCGCTTCAAAAGGGGTACGAAGCACATCTTACCGCCCTCGAGTCGATGCGGGTTCCCCGGGTTTTGATTTTGTCGTCGCTGGGTCTGGTGTGCGCGTTGAATTTCGTGTCCGCGAGCCGAGTGCTTTGGCCGCGCGGCCTGCGCCGGGAAAGCATGCGGAGAGTGGTGGTGTCCTCCTCGGTGGCGGCAGCCGTGCTGCGAACGCTGGACGGAGCACAGCTCGCGGTGGTGTGGCGCAAAGTGGGGGCGGCCTGGGGGCGATCGGCGAGCGTGATTCCGTCGCTCAGCAGCTTAACCCCCGCCGAGCTCGAGGCCAGCGCCCGCGCGTGGGGGGTGGCAATTGCCGTGGCGCAGACGGCGGCGGTGGTCGGAGCGTACGCAGCCTTGTCGCAGTACTTTCGCAGGCAGAAGGTCAAGCAGCTGCTCGCCGCAATGGACAATGTCCCCTAAGCCGGCTACCAGGTCGGCGGCGGCAAGATGTCCGTCAGCTCGCCCTGAGGCGCTGCCCCGCCCAAGTCCAAAAGCACGCTTGGCGCGCGCGGCAGCTTGATCAACTCGCTGCGGGTCACGCCCAGAATCTGGGCTAAGTAGCCGAGCGGCCAGCGCGACTTGATCTCTTCGAA
>DATFTC010000406.1:0-3619 GCA_035262305.1 Myxococcaceae bacterium
CTCGCCTCGCGGACGTGGGAGCGCGCGCGGTTGGCCAGCTGGCGACAGGCCGCGGGATCGCGCTGGATGGTCGCAGCGACCTCCTCGAAACCCAGCCCGAACACATCGTGCAGCAAAAAGGCTGCACGTTCGAGCGGAGAAAGACGTTCCAGCGCAAGCATCAGCGGCAAGGTAACGTCATCCTCGCCCTCCTCTTCGACGACTGGGTCGGGAAGCCACGGGCCGACATAGGTCTCGCGCTGGCGTCGCGCCGACTTGAGTTGATCGAGACAGAGGCGTGTAACAGTCCGGCGCAGGAACGCCTCGGGTTCACGCACCTCGCTCCGATCGGCCCCCATCCAGCGGATGAAGGCCTCTTGCAGAACGTCCTCCGCGTCAGCCACCGAGCCCAGCATCCGATAAGCAACGCGCATGAGCTTTGCACGCAGCGGGTCGAAACTGGCCGCTGCATCCTCGTGCGGGGTGCTTGCCATCACGCGGCCGCCGCCTGGGCCGTAGACTTTGCAACGGCCGGATCAACAAACATGCCGAAACCCACCGAAATGCGGTTCCACCCATTGATGACATTGATCATCAATGTAAGCTTGACCTGCTCCTCCTTGCTGAACTGCGCCTTCAGGGCTTCGTAGGCGCTCTCGTGCGTGTGTTCTTCGGAGAGCCGCGTCAGCGCCTCGGTCCAGCCGAGCGCGGCGCGTTCACGATCGGTGTAGCAAGGGGCGTCGCGCCAGGCCGGCAGCAGGTAGATGCGCTGCTCGGTCTCTCCCTTCGCACGCGCTTCCGCTGCGTGCATGTTGATGCAGTTGGCGCAGCCGTTGATCTGGGATGCACGGATCTCGACGAGCGGAATGAGGGCCGGATCAAGGCTCGAAGCGACGGCGAGCGATGTGGCGGTCCACTTCTTCATGAGTTCAGGGGCCGCGGCAAAGAGATCGTTGGCAGTCATGGTTCGGTTCCTTCTTTGGGTTCCGACATCATGACGAGCAACAAACCGCCAGTGTGACATCCACGCCAAAAATTTGGGATATGTCGCCAACCGGCCGATCGCAAGTAGCCCGGAATGCGACCGGCAAGACAGTCCCGGGATTCGCTCCGTCAAATTCCTTCCCGCATTTCGCTTCCAATGCGGCTACGGGCTGACTATTTTGCGCGATTTCCCTGTTTTCACTATTGATTGATTTCGGGCTCGACGAGACTGGCGAGATTTCGCAGCGAATCCTGCCAACCGAGATAGCACTCTTCCACCGGAATGGCGTCGGGAAGACCTTCCTGCACGATGTTCAGCTCTGTGCCGACGGATACCTGCTTGAGCGTCACCGTCACCTGGATTTCGCCCGGCAAATTGGGATCGTCGAATTTGTCCGTGTAGCGCAGGCGCTCGCTGGGCACGAGCTCCAGATATTGTCCGCCGAACGAATGGCTCTTGCCCGTTGTGAAGTTGCGGAATGACATCCTGAAGGTGCCGCCGACTTTCGCGTCGAGATGATTCACGGTGCAGGCAAAGCCGTTGGGTGGCAGCCACTTCACCATGGCGTCTGCCTCGACGAAGGCGCGATAGACCTTATCGGGCTTCGTTGCCAGGACGCGGTGCAGTCGAACGGTGTTGGGCATGGCTGTTTCTCCCGAGCGGGCGCTGCGACACGCAACGGCCCGCGACCTTATATCATTTGCTCCGACACGGTAACGTGCGGGCCTCCGGTCCAGTAAGCGTAGTCCGGATGGCGCGCAGCGCAATCCGGACTCCGAGCGCGACAAGGCAGCCCCGGATTACGTTTCGCTTCATCCGGGCTACTCACCCACCTTGAACTCGGAGGCATGACATGAGTTCGACAACGAACAGGGCGGAGATCGAAGTACTCCTTCAGGAATTGGCAAGGGCGCATGTCGACCATGACGCAGATGTCATCGTCGAGGCTTATGCGTCGGACGCGGTCATTTTCGACCTGGCGCCGCCGCTAAGGCGCCGAGGAATGAACCGCGACAGCGTCGCAGCCTGGCTTTCTGGCTGGGACGGGCCAATTCAGATTGATGCGCGCGATGTCAATCTTACGGTCGACGGTGACTTGGCTTTCGTATCAGCACTCAACAGAATGCGCGGGCGCATTGGCGGTGAAGATCAGGATATGTGGTACCGCACAACGATGTGCCTTCGGAGAATAGGTGGGCGATGGCGCATCGTACACGATCACTCTTCGGTGCCGTTCTACATGGATGGGAGCTATCGCGCCGCGGTGGATCTTAATCCGTAGGGAGTCGCGTGAGCATGAAGTCATGCGGCCGCTCGTCGCTCGAAGGTGCGGTGGTGCAGCTAGCTCGAGGAGACTTTCATGTCGGATTCTGCTCAGGTAGCGGTCGTCCGTCGGCTTTATGAGGCGCGTGGCAACCCTGAGGTCATCCGGCTGGCGTTGGCGCCGGACGTCCGCTGGGAAGTTGTCGAAGGCTTTCCGTACAGTGGCGTCTATGTCGGCCTCGACGACGTCCTCCACAATTTCTTTGGCCGCCTCTTCCAGGACTTTGAGAGCTTCGTCGCCATGGGCTCTGAGTTCTTTGAGTCTGGCGATCGTGTCATCGCGCTGGGAAGCTACACGGGGCGTGCGAAGGCAACCGGGAGAGATTTCACCGCCCGATTTGCTCATGTTTGGACCCTGCAAGGCGGCAAGATTGTCCGGTTGCAGCAATGCGCGGATACCGTTCAACTTATTCGTGCGTTAGCCGGATAGTTTCGGGCAGATTTGTAGGGTGGTTAGGCGCGCAGCGCCGTCACCCCACCAAGCGAGCGGGGGCAGCAATTCCTTGCAAACCTGGAGCAGAGGTGTTGGCGCGAATAGACTGACGTCTGCTCGCAGGTGCACTGATTGGCGGCCCTCGGAGAGACGATGGATGAAAAATGCATGGACAAAGAAGAAGAGTTGATGCGGATCGAGCGATCCCTATGGACCAATAACGCCGCCATCTATGAGGCGACGTACTCGCGGGATGCGATCTTGATCTTTCCCGAAGTCGGCCGGATTGGGCTCGAGCATGCGCTAGAGGCGATCCGGACTGAGAATGCTGCGGGTCGACACTGGGCGGAAGTCGAATTTGCGGGCATCTCCGTGACGAGGATCGCGTCCGATATGGAGCTCCTCACTTACGAGGCGAGCGAGCGCTGGAACGACGAGAAGAACCCGGCGCGGATGCTTTGCGCGACATTGTACGCGCGGCGCGGCGATACGTGGCGCGTGCTATTCCACCAGCAGACCAGCGTCTGACCCGCACGTTGAAGGCGCTCATTCGCGCCGCCGTGGCATTGAACAAATCCAAGGCTCAAAGCTAATCCACGGAATCAACAGCGCCTAGTCATTCGAACCAATAGTCCAGCGTTCCGCTGGATCCTTTTCCAAAGACGCCTTCAAAGCCGCCCTCGCCACGGAGCCCGGAAAGTTCACCTGTCCCCGATCCGGGAACAACAAACCATCTCGCCTTGATCTTGCCGTTCTCGACGATTTCTGACCCTTGAAGCACGAAGGTCCCCTGGCGTCCACCCAGTTTTCCGCGGAATCGTTGGACGCTGACGAGGCTGGCAGACTTATCGTCGCGCAGAATCTGCAAAGCTCGAACCGGGGACTCACCTTCGATATCG